>JAHDCJ010000003.1:0-43372 GCA_020629935.1 Saprospiraceae bacterium
TAAGTCTTGATTTTTTTGCTTCGTTTTTTATCAAGAAAAAATGAAGAAACATAAAACTTAATTTAAATCAAGCTCCACTCTATGCGCATAAAGCACATCAATAATAAAATTGATATGTTCTGTAAAATCGACCTCAAACATTTCTACGCCTGCCATTACTTGATCGCGTTCAACACCTGCGGCAAATTTCGGATTTTTAAATTTTTTCTTAACCGATTTGGCTTTCATTCCTTCCAATTTAGAAGGACGGATAAGACTTGCGGCTACCACAAAACCAGTCATTTCATCACAAGCCATTAAAGCTTTATCTAGCCTTGTTTCATAAGGAACGCCCCAACTTGTATGATGTGCAGAAATAGCATGTGCCATTTTTTCGTAGCCTTCTTCTCGTAATTCTTTAACGATCACATGAGGATGTTGATCTGGAAATTTTTCGTAATCTGCATCATGTAAAATTCCTGTAGCAAACCATTCTTCTGGATCTTCACCTAGTTTTTTAGCATAGGCTTCCATCACCAAACCTACGGTGAGACAATGTCTTCGAAGACTTGGGTTTTCGACCATAGCTTCCATTCGATGGATGGCTTCTTGTTTGTTGATCATGGTGGTTAAGGTTTTATATTTTATAGAAGAATATTATCCATAAAGTTCATAAAAAATTCGGTCTTTGGGTATACCCATTTGAGCTAATCGTTCGCGTGCTTCATCGACCATAATGCTCCAACCACAAAGATAAAAATCCACTTCATCTTTAGGAGAGTATAAGTTTTCATAGACTTCATGTACATAGCCTTTTACCCCTTTCCAATCTTTTTCACGAGACAAGGCAATGGTATAAAAAAACTCAGGATGCTCTTTGGCCAAGGCTTCCATTTCCTTTTGGTATAAGATCGTATTTTCATATCGTGTACCAAAAATAAGATGGATATTTTGATGTGCTTTTTTTTGATTAAAAATATCTAATATCATCGAACGGAAAGGAGCGATACCTGTGCCCGTACAAATCAGCACAAGATCTTTTTCTATTTTTTCGGGTAAAACAAAAGCACCTGTTGGGCCTTTAAATTTAATTGTGCTGCCGACCTTGATTTCTTCAAACAAGTATTTTGTGGCTAATCCATTTTCAAGTTGTACGATAGATAGTTCTAAGACATTCGTTTGGTCAGGAGCATTGGCAATGGAATAACTTCTCCATCTTTTCAATCTTTTTTCATGAATTGGTAGATCCATGGTAATAAATTGGCCTGGTTTAAAATCAATAGATTCTAAATCGGGAACCTCTAACCAAAAGCGTTTTGTGTTTGCTGTTTGATCTTCTATTTTTATGACTTTACTTTCGTGCCAGGTCCACATGGAGTTTTATTTTTCTGTGGTGATTTTTTCTTTTTTGCGATCATTCACTAATTTACGTATCCAATTGGGGATGACTATTGCGCCAGCAAAAAGGTAAAAGAAGTACGTTAATAAACGCCAGAGGAAAGCAATAATTATGGCCATCCCAGCAAGGTATTTCCCATCAGCGTTGACAATAAAATCTGAAAGGAAAGGACCAAAAGCAGCTTCGGCAACCCCTGAACTTCCTGGAGTTGGACTTAAAGCTAAAACGACAAACATCACTTCTAAACGACCATAAATTAAGGTTTGTTGAAATAGGCTAAACCCTTCACGCACCACGGGAACAAATGCCATCATGAGCACCATCACTAATACAAAGCGGATAGTCCAAGCGGTGGCGGTGGCGCCAAAAGCACCGAGATGAAAACTAAGAGGTTTCCCTTTGATCTCTGTAGCAGCAAGAACCATATCATTTCCGAGTCCTTCTGCCTTTTCTTTAAAGCGTTTTAAAAACCCAAAAGAGCAAATCCAAGTTAAAAATCGTTTAACTTTTGTAGGGCTAATAATAATACCATAAAGAAAAACAGAGCCATAGATAATCATAAGTACATAAGCGATATAGAACCAATTTCTCCAAAATTGAAATCCATCTCCCCCACTCTCTGGATAGATCATTTGCGAACCTAAGAATAAGAAAAGCAAAGGCAAGCCAACAACAAAAAACAAGGTGTCGAGCACCATACTATAAAAGACGATAGTTGCTATTTTCCCTGCGGGTAATTTTTCTTGCGAAAGCACAAACATGGCCACGGCAGACCCTCCTACACTAGTAGGAGTAATTGCCGAACTAAATTCCCAAATGAAGATCAGTTCAAAACATTTTTTCCATGAGAAGAAGCCATCGGTTAAGATTCTTAATCTAACCATGTAAGCGAAATGACGCAGCCCTAATAATACTACAGATAAAGCCAACATCATTATGGTAAATCCAGTCCAGTCAATTTTAGGTAAGGGTTCTTTGGTAATTGCGCTATACAGCAAATACCCTACAACCCCCAAGCCTAAGACGACAGGAATGATCACCCGACTAAATCGAATCGATTCCATCAATTCTTGTTCGGCCCCAACATTTTCATTGGTATTATTCTTCTTCATCTTGATTTTTTGGGGTAAGCCAAAAGTTATTGGTACCAAGTCCAGGCACAATAGCAATTTTTTGTTGCTGTAATAATTCTAACAAAGCTAAAAACGTAAAAATTGCATGGATTCGATCTTCACACATTCCAAAAACGCCTTCAAAGTCGGTTCGTTTTCTTCTGTTCACTAAATCTTTCAAATACGTTCTTTGGCCAGCTAGCGTGAAATTATATCGAATAATGGTATGGGTAACCACTTTACTTTTTTCTTCAAATCGGCTGACGACACGTTCAAATGTTTTTAATAATTTGAATAAAGTAAGCGATTCTAATTCTAGGTCTACTAAGGCCGTAGATGCAATTTTTCGAAGTTCTTTAGAAATATTTCCACGCACTTCTTTTTTACTTCGGGTTTCTTCTAAGGTTTTTAAATCATCTAAAACACTTTTGTATCGTTTGTATTCGATGAGGCGTTCGACTAATTCTTGTCTAGGGTCTACTTCATTCCCTTCTTCATCCAATTCTTTACGAGGTAAGAGGAGTTTAGCTTTAATACGCATTAAGGTAGAGGCGACTAAAATAAATTCACTTGCCAAGTCAATATTTAATGATTCCATATCCCGAATGTACTGTAGGAAGTCATTGGTAATTTTTGAAATCGGAATATTATAGATATCCAATTCATCTCGTTCTATAAAGAACAAGAGCAAATCGAATGGTCCTTCAAATTGAGGAAGTTTAATATTATAGGTCATATTAAGAAAGCCCGTTTGACATTTAAATGATGGGCATTTATTGCCCAATTTAAACGTCCTTATTTTTTTAATTTAAAAGGGAAACAAAGATACATTTTTTTGACTAGATTTTGGATGATCTAGAAAGATAAGAATCTGTTAAATTAATTGACAGGACAAGAGAAT
Source organism: Saprospiraceae bacterium (assembly GCA_020629935.1). Taxonomy (GTDB): domain Bacteria; phylum Bacteroidota; class Bacteroidia; order Chitinophagales; family Saprospiraceae; genus JAHDCJ01. The sequence continues at coordinate 3,392 of JAHDCJ010000003.1, forward strand.
ATTGGATTTTATTTTATTCGACGGATAAAAAAAACCAGAAGGCTTGTTCAACCTTCTGGTAATCGTAAACTTAGTGTATTTTATTTGTAATACAATTCATAATCTCTTTGATTTCTGTTCAGAACCCCAATTTTGATCAGAAAAGAAAATTATTTCATGAATTACGCACACTAAATAGTAACCCAAAATAGAACTTCTAATAAAGTAAAACTTTATTTAAAAATTCGACTTCAAATAAAGTCATATTATATCTTTCTTTCAAACCAAAATCAACAAAAATCTTACACCTTTATTTGAATTTTACTTTTCCAAATCTGTAGTTTCTTCTTCTTTCTCCATAAATCACCATTTCGTTTCTGCTTGTTTGTTTACAGACTTTTGGTCGGGTAATTACATCTGCGTCTTGATTGCTAAATAAAGAATATTTTTCGTAGCTTCCTTTAGCGCCGAGAATAGCTAGCGTTACAACAGATCGCTTTCCATTATAATTGAGTATTCTTCGTGGGTCTAATTCATTGGAATTGGCAGGATTGTCATTGAAAATAAAATAGAGTTTATCTCTAACGGTGGCCATTGCAAATGAAGAGAAATATCCTCCATCATCAACCGTTACTTGTCGTTTAGGAATTTTATTTGCCCAAGCAATAGAGCCATCTGGGTTGATATTTATTACAATAATATCATTATAATTATAGTAATATCGTGTAGTAATTCTTCCATTAGCGTCCCTATTTTGTGATACTCTAACGAAGTATTGCTCTGCAACCAATACGGCTCCTCCATCAGATCGAAGAATTAATTTCCTCATATCATAACTATAAAGTTCTTTGCCTCTAGCGGCTTTTCGTTCGGACATAAATTGGCTTAAGAATTCTTGGTCAAATTCTTTTACTCCTGAATTATATAGTTTTCCATTGGCAGCATTGATTTTAAAAAAACAGGTTCCTTTTAAAAGGGAAGTGCGAAGATCAGAATAAAACCCTGCACAAATTAGATCTCCATTTTTTGCGATTTTAAAGGTAAGTTCGGAAATGAATTTTTCTTCAAAACTAATTTTGTATTGTTTTTGATTGGTTCCTTGATCCAAATAAGCTAAAACGAGGTACTTATAATTAGGCTTTCCTCCCTTCCTTTCTCTTACACGCTCATCAAATAATTTTCCTAGTAAATATGCATTTCCAGCATCATCCACTTTAAAGTCTTTCACTTCAAATAATTGATCTGTAAAAGGCAATGCCACTTCTTTACTCCAAACTTCTTTCATTTGTTTATCATAGACCTTAAAAGCAAAACGCTCTGCCTCGTTGCGTTTGTAAGGCATGTTATGATATACCATTAGATGTGTACTATCTTCAGAAATGCGGTAATCAAAAGATCCTGTTTCAAATAGTACTCTAGAAGGAACTTCTCCAATTTTTCGGATATTCGTTTCTTTGGTATCAAAACTTTTCGTGTCAATATCTTGAATAAATAAATATTTAGTTTTCTTTTGGGTATTGGTAAACGTCGTAAGCAGATAATTTTTTCCATTAAAGAAAATAATATCCTTAAAATTTCTTCGCTGGCCTTTGTACCGCACATCAATCTCTTTAGACTTTTTGAGTTTATTTTTGTGATTATAATATTCTAGGTATGGCTCATTTCCAGATCGACCTTGTAATCGAACGGCGTAATAACCATTAGCATCAGCTCCAAGCACATTAATAATCCGCGATTTGGGTGGCTCTTTCGTTTCTTCCCCCCAATAGACGTTTGCATGAGGAGTGGTTCGTTGTGCAAATATTTCGGTATTCCACATGGCAAGAATAACAAAGAAAGAAATCCATTTTAAATGTATCATACAGTTATGTTTTATCAAAAAATCATTAATGCCTATCTTATTGAAAGAGCTATAGTATTTGTAAGACAAATACCATGCAAAAAATGAGTATTTTATTCTTCTGATTCAATTAATTTTATGCATTGCGAAATATTTTCATATTCATAGCCTTTCGTTTGGGCAAATCGCGTTAGTTTTCGCCGCATTTCCCATTCTGTTTTTGCTTTTATTGTCCTCTTTTTCTTTTCTAGTAAAGTCTTTAGATTGTCTAAATACTCTTCTTCATCAATTTCCTCTAATCCTTTTTTTAGGCAATAAGGAGAAATCTTTCGTTTTTTTAATTCAATGGTAATTTTAATTCTTCCCCATTTTTTTATTCGATATTTTCCACGTACATAAGATGCAGCGAAGCGGGTTTCGTCTAGAAATTTTTCTTGAATTAATTCTGCAATTACCCATTCTAAATCATAACCACGAACACCAAGATCCAACAATTTCGTACGGACTTCTTGATGACAACGATCTTGGTAAGCACAATATTTTTGAAGCTTTACTAAAGCATCTTCTTTATTTAGGTATTTATCTTTCATAGTAAATTATTCCCATCAATTTTATTTATATCCTGTCTTTCGGACAAAGATTATTAAACACATTACCATCCTCTTCTTTCTTTTCCTACCTTCGAGCATTCATGAAAAATCTATCCGCCATTATTCTATTGTTTTTAGCCAATTCCGTTTCTGGAATTGCGCAAGGAATTAGTATGATTGCTATCCCTTGGTATTTTACACAACAAGAGGAAATGGCAGTTTACGGTTGGATTTACTTTTTTGTCGTCGTTATTGCTTTAGTTTGGTCTCCATTTGCAGGCACTTTAGTGGACAAATATAACCGCAAAAATATATTTTTACTACTTTCTTTGATTTGTGGTAGTATAATTTCTTTCGTTGCATTTTATGGACATCAAAATGAAGGACTTCCTTTATCGCTTATTGCCTTGGTTTTTGCTTGTACTTTCCTCAATTATAATCTACATTATCCCAATCTCTATGCCTTTGTACAAGAAATAACAGAAGAGAAACATTATTCGAAAATAACTTCAATTATTGAAATCCAAGGACAGTTCGCAATGGTTTTAGCAGGTGCAGGAGCCGCGTTTTTATTGGAAGGCGTTCAAGGTTCCGTCCATCTCTTTGGGTTTAACTTTACCATTCCTTTTTCCTTTGAACCTTGGACGCTTTATGAAATTTTCACTTTAGATGCGGCTACCTATATCTTAGCTATTCTATTGATATTACCTATTCGTTTCGTTTCATTTCGACCTAGAACAAAAGAAGTAGGCTCCATTAGAACACAATTTAAAACAGGGTATAATTACCTTAAAGATCATCGAGGTATTTTTATTTTTGGGGTTAGTTCCTATGCGGTTTTCGTTTGTGTGCTGATCACTACATTTTATATTTCTGCACTTTACGTAGATAAACAATTGAATTCGCCTGGTTATGTCTATGCCTCTGCCGAAGGATATTATGCCATTGGTGCGCTTTTATCAGGCATTGCGATCCAATGGGTGTTTAGTAAAACGAGTCCCATAACAGCAGTAATTATTTTAACCTTCATCACTGCATTCTTCTTTACCTTAATGGGTTTTACTGCGAGCATAATGATGTTCTACCTAATGAATTTTGTACTGGGTATAACCAATGCTGGAATTCGAATACTACGGGTGACTTATTTTTTTCAACAAATACCCAATCAGTTTTATGGAAGAACTAATAGTATTTTAGGTTTGACTCATATTATAGGACGATTATTTTTTCTTCCTATTTTCTCCATTCCATTTTTCCATCAATCCAATCACGTGATTTATACCATGCATATTATGGCGATTTTTATGGTAATAAATGGAATAATCATGATTGCTTTTTATTCTCTTTTTCCACAAAAAAAATAAAGCCGCCCGTCGATGACAGGCAGCTTTAAAACCAAATGAAACCCAAAAACCTCTTGTATATTATTATGAGACTTAAACTGTATATTATTGTTTTAGAATAACTTCTATTCTTTTGCTATTTCCTTGGCGATTAATATCCAAGACTACTTTATCTCCTGGTCGTTTTTGACCAACAAGTTCTTGTAGTTCAGGAGAAGTATTAATAGATTTTCCATTGACTGCAGTAATCACATCATCAGGCAAAACCCCTGCTTTTAATGCGGCGCCATTATCCATTAAACTAACTACATGGACTCCTTTAGTAATGTTCAATCCTAACTCTTGTGCAATTTGAGAATCCATATCTCTGATGTTCACTCCAATATATCCTCGTTGTGTCGCACCAAATTGAATTAAATCATCCACCACTTTTTCCACGATGTTTGATGGTACGGCAAAAGAATATCCTTGAAACATTCCAGTACGTGTCATGATGGCTGTATTCACGCCAATCAAATTTCCTTTTGTATTAATTAGCGCACCTCCACTATTTCCTGGATTCACTGCCGCATCTGTTTGGATAAAGGATTCTATCGCTGAACCTCCTCCAAGGATATCAATATTTCTACCTTTTGCTGAAATAATTCCTGCGGTAACGGTAGAAGTTAAATCAAATGGATTTCCTACTGCTAATACCCACTCTCCTACTTTCGTCCCATCAGAATCTGAAAAGTCTAACATCGGGAAGTTTGTTCCATCTATTTTTAAGACCGCTAAATCCGTATTAGGATCTCTTCCGATAAGTTCTGCTCGAAATGTTCTATTGTCAAATAAGGTTACTTCTAATTCATTTGCGCCTTCCACTACATGATTATTGGTGACAATATAACCATCTCTTCTAAAGATCACTCCAGAGCCTGATCCTTCTTGAGGACCATAACCAAAATCGTCGCCAAAAAACTCTCTAAAAAGATCGGCGGGATCATTGCTTCTAGAGGTATTTCTATTTGTTTTTCTCGCTTTTATATGTACCACAGCAGGCATCGCTTTTTCGGCAGCCATTGTAAAACCTTCAGGTGTACTATTGGTAATAAAGTTTGTAGGTGATTGGTTGGATACCTTTTTACCTAAACTTGCTTCTATTTGAGTATTTGCTATTTCTCCTTTATTAATATAAAAGAAACCTCCTAGCGCTATTGCTCCTCCTAAGATTGCTGCTAAAATTAATGATGTGAATTGTTTCATAAGTTTTAGAAGATTTTTAATTTATTAATGCTACTTTAAAATGAAAAGATGATAATTATTTCGTCTTTCGTTGTGCTAATATAACCATTTGTTTAGTCAGGATGTTATCAACTTCGTTTACTTTAACAAAAGATTAACCAAAGGTCTGTTTTTCTAACAAAAAATTAAAAAAAGCCTTGTTTTACAGTCTTCACAGCGCATTTCTAAAATAAGGTATTTTAATTTTTTTTAACGTTTTTTGTTCTTCTGGGTTTCTTTTTTTTCGAAAAAAAATAATGCGCCTCTCAATTAGATTCTTTAATTTTTAAAGACTTTGCATTTTTTTGAAAAAAATTGAATTTTTTGCACGAAATTTGTGGTAATTAAGGCCAACCCTCCTTAGTATTTTAAAAAGGCTTCTTTAAACCAATACCATGAATTTAGATACCGATCATCCCCCCAGAATTGAGGATTTAATTTCACCCGAAAATGAATTAGAACAACAGATTTTGGCTGACCCACAATGGCTTGAAGGGGCTTGGTGGGGCAAACCAAGATGGGGACACCCAGAAGGAGCGGTAGTCTATCACATCCAAGAAGTATTAGACAATATTGATCGACTAAACCCTAATCCAGAGATAAGAAAAAACCTTCGACTCATTGCCTTAACACATGACAACTTCAAACATCTTGAACATAAAGGATCTCCTAGAGATTGGTCTAAACATCACGCTATGTTTGCTAGAACATTTGCCGAAAAGTATAATATCGAAACACATGTGTTAGATGTCATTGAACTTCATGATGAAGCATACTATGCTTGGAGAATTTACCATAAAAATGGAAATAAAGAAGAAGGCAGTGCGCGCTTAGAACAATTGATCAAACGATTGAATGGGAAAATTCAACTCTTCTACTTATTCTTTAAATGTGATACTCAAACAGGAGATAAAACTCAAGAACCTGTACATTGGTTCGAATCCACAGTAAAAGGAATACAACTCACCAAATTTTAATTTCATGAATCTAAGTTTTTGGGAAAAAGATAGCTTCTATTCCCAGGTAGATGTCTTAATCGTTGGATCAGGTCTTGTCGGATTAAATGCCGCAATCCACCTAAAAGAACAAGCTCCTAACTTGAATGTCCTTGTTGTAGAACGAGGCACACTCCCTTCAGGAGCAAGTACGAAAAATGCAGGTTTTGCCTGTTTCGGAAGTATTTCCGAACTCCTAGACGATTTACAAACGCATGATTCGGATGAAGTTTTTGCTTTAGTAGAAAAACGATGGCGTGGACTCCAACGCCTTCGTCAGCGCGTAGGTGACACTAACTTGTCTTATGAAGGAAATGGAAATTTTGAATTATTTCAAAAAGAAGATGCGACTCTTTATGAACAGTGTATAGAAAAAATGGATTGGTTTAATCATCATTTAGCTTCTATTACTGGCTTAACACATACTTTTCAAATTCGAAATGAACAAATAAGCCAACTGGGTTTTGAAGGTTTTGAACATTTGATCCTTAATACCGGAGAAGGACAATTGCATCCGGGTAAAATGATGAAAGCTTTGCTTAACATTGCATTCGATAAAGGAGTAAAATTTCTCTTTGGGAATCGGGTAACACAAATGGAATCCGAAGGCTCGAATTGGAGCGTGTCTCTTGAAAATGGACAAACCATAAAAACAAACAAATTACTGATTGCTACCAATGGATTTGCCAAACAACTCCTTCCCGAATTAAATGTTTTACCTGCTAGAAATCAAGTACTGCTAACCACTCCGATCCCTAATTTAAAAATGAAAGGATGTTTTCATTATGAAAAAGGATACGTTTATTTTAGAAATGTCGGCCAACGGGTTTTATTGGGAGGAGGGCGTCATTTAGATAAAACAGGAGAAACCACCGATCAATTTGGGCATACTCAACAAATTGTAGATTATTTACGAACTCTACTCCAAAAGCATATTCTCCCCACCCAACCTTTCGAAATCGAACATCAATGGAGTGGTATTCTTGGCGTCGGTCAGCAAAAGAAACCAATTATCAAAGAAGTGAAACCCAATTTAATCGTAGCTGTACGAATGGGCGGTATGGGCGTTGCAATAGGTAGCCTTGTAGGTGAAGAGGCCGCTGATCTTGTTTTGTAATGCTCTGCAACACAAAAAAAGTTTCTAATTCACTCAAAACCTTGACATTACAATGGTTTTGGCTTAGTTTTTGTTCTTTATTAAGTCTAATTTTTTCAAAAAAACAAAAAATAATAATGGAGAAACGTATATCCTTAACTATCCTTGTAACCTTAACCTTTCTCCAACTTTTTTCCCAAAATAATCAATCAACAAAACCTGAAGTTCATATTCCTTATGTAGACATTCATGTACATCCAGGAATCAAAGCATTTAACTCTAGGCATTTAGGGGAATATGATTTATGGTCTACCATCACCCATGACTGTGATGGCGGATATGCCAATTGGATGGTGAATGGATCAAAAGGACTTCCTCGATATTCTCAATCCAATTTTGAGTCTTTAATGAATGGAAATTTCCGTGTGATTGGTTACTCAATGACGCCTATAGAACGGGGTTTTTACAGTCCTCGATTATTAAACCTTAAGAAAAAAGGCGCAGCGACTTTTGCTTGTATTAGCGGCGTAATGGTAGAACCCAATAGCCTAAAATTAAAAGATGATGTTCAATATTTTCCAATCCTTAAAGAGAATATTGACTTTGTGATTGAAGGTGAGAAAAAGCCGCATTTAATCAATGATGTAGCGCATAGTTATGAGGTAGTCCAAAGTAAATCTCATCTTCAACGTTTACTTAAAGAAGCAAATAAAATGGCTGTGGTTCTTAATATTGAAGGCGGTCATGTTTTGGGACATTCTTTAGAAAACAAGGACGTTTCTGATCAACCAGATTTTCATAAAAAAGTCATTCAAAATCTCCTTCGGTTAAAAGGGGTAAAGCCATTAAATCCTTGGCAGCAAAAATATCTAAAACACCCCATTTTCAGCATGGGAATTAATCATTTTTATTGGAATGGTCTGGGAGGACATGCCAAAGCATTTGATTTTACCCAGACCCTCGTTTTTGGTGGGAGTAAAGGCCTAAACGAGCCCATTTCTGATCTTGGAAAAAAGGTAATCAAGTTGATGATTAATGATAAGAAAGGACGGCGAATTATTCCAGATGCTAAGCATATGAGTGTGGCGTCTAGAACATGGTATTATAGTCTCCTTGATTCTTTAAAAGCAGATGGAATTCATGTTCCGATTTTATTTAGTCATGCCGCAGTTACAGGTTTGAGTATTTCAGATAGTGATTTTTTGAAAAAAGATAAAAACGGAAAAAGTAAAGACAGTTATTTCAATCAATGGCAAATCAATTTAGCTAATGAAGAAATCCAGCGGGTAGCTGATTCAAAAGGGTTGATTGGAATTATGTTAGATAAGTATCGTTTATGTGGAGGAAAAGCGGTGGAGTTAATGGAAGCTACGGAAGTTCACTCCGAAGCTCGTCGAAAAATAGCCATAAAGATTATTGCTATGAACTTTTTGCAAGTCGCAAAAGTGGCAGGAAAAAAAGGTTGGGACATTGTGTGTATAGGCACCGATTACGATGGCATGATGAAACCCTTTGCGCATTATATGACTTCTGAAGAATTGGGCACTATATCTCAAGATTTATACGAATTCTTTTCTAATCCAGAAGATGTATTTGAAGTGTTTACCAAGGAAGAAGTCAAAGAATTGATGTATGGATATTCTGCCGAAAAACTCGTACAAAAAATCATGTCAGAAAACGGAATTCAATTTTACATTACCCATTTCCCCAAAAATAATCGTGCTGATCAATTTTAAAACTACTTGATTTGTTTAGCGAACTGTGAAAACTTTTTAGGATAAGGAGTCGTAATTTTTATTTCTTCTTTTGTTAAAGGGTGTATAAATCGAAGATAATGTCCATGTAAGGCAATTTGATTAAAAGGATTGCCTGGCGCGCCATACATTCTATCTCCCACAATTACACAATTAATACTAGCCAATTGGGCACGCATTTGCTTTTTCACTCCAGTTTCTGGTCGTAATTCAATGAGATTATGCTTTTTAAAGGTTTTCAATAATTTAAAACGAGTGATTGCTAATTCATTCCCAGATTTAATTCTCGTAGTAATGACATGACCTTTTTGATTTCGTTCTAAATGATGTTCTAGTTTACCTTCTGGAGAAGGCAATTTACCTTCTATTAAAGCGCAAAATCGACGTTCTACGTTTTCCCATTCGTCGCGCATTCGTTGCCGATTTCGTTCCGATTTGGCAAACAAAGTGATGCCCGAAATATTTTTATCTAAACGTTTGACTAAATACGATTTACATGGATTTTTTGAACGAAACTGAGTAAATTCAGCTACATGTTCGGCAAAGGTGCGTTTACCTCTTGGTGCCTGCCCTGAAGCAATCATTCCTGCGGGTTTTTCTATTGCAAGAAAATAATCATCTTCAAAAAGAACTTTATATTTCGTATCAGAAACGTATTTAACTAATTTTTCTTTCACTTTAGAGACCATGACTACTTCCCCTCTCTTCAACATATAATCAGGTCTTCGTACGGCTTTATTGGAAACAATGACTTGTCCCGACTTGATCATTCGCCGAATTTTATTTTTGGATGCGGTTCCTATTTTTTCCATTAAATAATCAAATAAGGAACTTGGTTTATCTACTTTCATTTTGGTATTTTCTAAATGCTAATTTACTAATCGCAAGGCCAAAGGTAATCAGATAATTTATAACTTCCTTTTTTATAGGAATAATGCCACCATTCTGTTCGGATAGAAGAGAAGCCATGCTTCTCCATTGTCTCCTTTAAAATTTTGCGATTGGCATTGATCGTATCATTATGTTTAGTATACGTATGGTAAGCTTTTTGACCGAAATAATCGAACTCAGTTCCCATATCTAATTCTTTTCCATTGGCGTCAACAATTGTTAAATCAACGGCTGCGCCTCTATTGTGCATAGAACCTTTTGCAGGATTGGTTACATAACGTGGGTCAGGGACTTTATCCCATAATTTTTGTTGAATGGGTCTTGGACGGAAACAATCAAACATTTTCAAACCAAGATGCTGTGTTTCTAAATCTTTTTGTACTTCCAAAAGAGCTTTCGCTACAGGAGGACGTAAATAACATTTTCCACAATCATATAATTGAATCTTAACAAAATTGTTGCTTGTAGCATATCGCATATCTAAGACAATGGCAGGAGCCACTTCTTCGATATTGGTCCAATACGTTTCATCTTTTGATGGATCGGGTTTAGGCTTTGGTTTTACCTTAACTATGGTATCTTTTGGAGGCGACACTGTTTCCTGCTTTATAGTATCCGCGTTTATTGTGGGCGAATCTTTTTTAGGTTTGTCTACTTGTCGACAAGAAAAAAGAGTAAATATTAAGAGGAAAGTCCAAAAGATATTTTTCATAGGTTAAATGGCTTAAAAATCTTGTTTTTTTATACGATCAAGTGCCCGTTTATTTTCTCGATCTTTGATTGTTTCTCGTTTGTCGAATGATTTTTTACCCTTCACCAAAATGATTTCTACTTTTGCGTATCCTCGGTCAGAAATATATAATCGATAAGGAATTAAGGTATTCCCCTTTTCCCTAATTTTTCGATCAATTTTTTTAATTTCTTGTCGGTTTAAAAGCAGTTTTCTTTCTCGTTTAGGTTCATGGTTATTATAGGTTCCAAATCTATATTCTGAGATATGTAAGTTACGTATAAAGACCTCTCCATTTTTCACTAGGCAATAACCATCAGATAAGTTCGCCATTCCTTCCCGAATCGATTTAATTTCTGTGCCTTGTAATACAAGACCAGCCTCGAAGTTTTGCAGAAAATGATATTCAAATGCAGCCTTTCGATTGACGATATTTATTTCTTTTGGTATATTTTTCATGATGCTATGATTCAAATTTAAGATTCTTATTCCAAATAACCTGACGATCTTTCGATCAATTTAGTCACAATGGATATAAAGTCCTACTTAGAAAGGGATTTGAATGGATAAAAGTTCCCTTTACTTACTGAATAACATTTACTTTTCTTGCTAAAGAGGTTGGAATTGCAATGGTTTCTTCCTCTACCATCAACAATAAAAGATTTTCTTGTTTGTCTAAGACTTGGAAATCTTGCTCTGGATATAAACCCAATTTCCACAAGGTAGAAAGTAAATAATCGTTGATTTGGTCTTCTGCAATTTGAGCAATTTCTTTTTGATTTAAATTGGCTAAGGGAAATTCTGGATTTCGCTCCTTTTGTGGAATGGGAGAACCGTGTGGATCAAGCACAGGAAAATGCAGTTTAGTTTCTACTTCATCTAAAATATCTTCGGTGAGAATATGTTCATATTTCTCCGCTTCTTCATGAATTTGTTCTGAACTTAGTCCAAGTTCTTCTACCAAATACGTTTCCCAAAGTCGATGGGCACGAACTAATCGAATCGCTTCGTTTTCCCCGTTTTTAGTTAATTTTAAATGGTTCTTATTAAACTCCATCCATCCTTTTTTCCTTAGGCTTTTGGTTAATCTTTTTAGATAACTTTCGGACATTCCTAAACGAGCTTTTAGACTACTTATAGACAAATTTCCTTTCAATGTTAGCCGATAACTTTGTTTGAGAATATCTTCCGACTCCACTCGAATTCGAGTTTTTCTTTTATGAAAATAATTAAACAATAATCCTTTTTTAGGCGAGAAAAATACAGCCAGTAAGTAGAAAAAAGTAGCCACTATTACCATAGCTGGTCCAGGTGTTGTGTTGTAATAATTAGAAAAAATTAACCCTAATACCGCAGCAAGCATTCCTAAAAACCCTGAAATAACCAACATCCATTTTAATCGATCGGTCAATAATAATGCGGTGGATGCTGGAGTAATCAACATCGCAACGACCAAAATTACGCCCACCGCTCTTAGTGAAACGACCACCGCAAAAGCCAAGAGTAACATTAAAAAATAATGTACGGTTTTTACAGAAATTCCCATCGTTTCCGCAATAACAGGTTGGAAAGTCGTAGCAAATAAGTATCGATAAAAAACAACTACACTGACTAAAACATATAACGTAATAAAGAAGGTTAAGTATAAATCTTCATCTGACAAACCCAATACATTTCCGAAAAGAAAATGATCAAGGTCCAAGTGTGCACCAGTCTTAGCTACTTTAGAAATACCCATGACACCAATAGAAAACATAGCCGTAAAAACAATACCTATGGCGGCATCATTTTTAGTTTTAGCATTATGCTGTATCCAAGTGATAAAAAACGCAGTGATTAACCCTGCGACCACAGCCCCAGTAAAAATAGCCATGACGCCAGCTCCAGCGACTACAAAACCAACGACCACTCCAGGTAAAACGGCATGCGCTAATGCATCACCAATCAATGACATATTTCGCAATACGATAAAACAACCTAAGACACCACACATCAATCCAACCAACACCGAAGCTTGCAAGGCACGAATACCAAAATCATATGCAAATATTTCAAAAAATCCTTCCATTATCTTTTCTCATTTTCATGTGCTGCTCGATGCAAAACCGATAATTGACTACCATATGTTTTGGCAATATTTTCATCGGTAAAGGTTTTTCTTGTTTCTCCATAAGCGACTAAACGTTGATTGAGCAATACTACACAATCAAAATATTCATGTACTTTAGACAAATCATGGTGCACCACTAATAAGGTTTTCCCTTTCTCCGTCATCCGTTTCAGTAAACGCACAATTTTTTCTTCTGTGGTAATATCTACCCCAACTAAAGGTTCATCTAACAATAAAATTTCGGCTCCTTGACATAAGGCTCTTGCTAAAAAAACCCGTTGTTGTTGTCCTCCTGAAAGTTCACCAATCTGCCGATCTTTTAAAGCTAAAATGCCCATATCTTCTAACGCTTCTTTAGCTATATTTCGATCTTGATTATTGATCCGTTGAAAAATGGATTTATGTGGGTAACGCCCCATTAAAACGACATCCATTACGGTGGCAGGAAATTGCCAATCAATTTCTCCTTTTTGAGGAATGTAAACTACGTTTTTACGCTGTTCGTTTATGGGTTTTCCAAGAATAGAAATATTTCCAGAGTTTAATGGAATTAAGCCCAAAATCGCTTTAAATAATGTAGATTTACCTGCACCATTTGGGCCCACTACTCCATATATTTTGCCTGGTTCAATATCTAAATAAATATTAGACAAAATCATTTTTCGATCGTAAGAAACCGAAAGACCTTTTACTGATATGGCTATATTTTTCTCCACTTATTATTTCATTTTTCCGTACATCATTCCAAATCCTGCAAGAAAGAACAAGACAATAACACCCGTCATGATATAATTGGATGTAGAGCTTGGTTGATTCACTTCTTCCATATTTTTTTCATTGGTCGCTGCATTCAAACCAGAGACAATCGTTTGGGTGTTTAAACGCATCATTTTGACGTAAGTCTCTCCTCCTATTTTTTCATCTCCTAAAGAATCTGCTAGCAATTTACCGCCAATTCGAATTCCATTGTCTTTTGCAATTTGTTTTAGCAATTTGGGATTGACTGTTGATTCTACAAAAACCGCGGGCACTTTCGTTTTCTTAATCAATTTTTGAAGATTGATCACGTCTTCCGTTTGCACCTCTGCATCTGTAGAAACACCCATTACCGCTTCGAGTTGTAAACCATAACGTCGACCAAAATATTGAAATGCATCATGGCTAGTAATTAAAATCCTTTTGTCTTCAGGAATCTTTTTAATTTCTGTTAAAATATAGGCATCAAGTGCTTCGAGTTCAGCTAAATATTTTTTTAGGTTTTCTTCGAAAAAAGCTTGTTCTTCTGGCATCAAGTCAGTCAATGCCTTTGCAATATTTTTACAATATCCTTTCGCTTTTTGCACATCCATCCATGCATGAGGATCAGGAGAATCATAATCTAAACTTTTGATTACCTCTATACCGTCAGTAACGGTAACTACTGCAGCTTTTGTGCCTGAGTTTTCAATCAATTCGTCTAGCCAACCTTCAAAAGTAAGCCCGTTTTTTAATACAAGATTTGCATTAGCTACAAGCTTAGCATCATCAGGTGTAGGATTGTAAATATGTGGATCTCCGCCTACAGGAACAATACATTTTACTTCTAATTTATCACCTGCAATATTGGTCGTCATATCTGCAATCATTGATGCAGTAGCAGCTACAACAGGCTTATTGTTTTGACTATAAGTCAAGGTAGCAATCAAAATGAATAGTACAATGGTGCAAATCTTTTTCATCTTCGTTATATTTTTTGTATTCGTATTTGTTGGCCTACTTTTTCGGAAACTACTTGTTCCGCTTGGTCGTTGATCCTAATTTTTACAGAATTATCATATTCATATTTATCTAGCACTTGGATGTTTGTGCCAAGGACTAAACCAAATTGATCTAGGTATTTCAAAAACGCTTTAGTGTGTTCTTTCACCCCTGTAATAACTCCTACATCTCCAGTAAGAAGTTGTATTAAGGGCACATCCTCCTTCATTGTGATTTTTCCATTTTTATCGGGAATTGGATCTCCGTGTGGATCAAATTTTGGAAAACCTAAAAATTCTTCTAGTCGATCAATTAATGTTTGTGACTTTACGTGTTCTAATTGTTCTGCAATTTCATGTACCTCATCCCAACTATAGTGCAATTTATCTACTAAAAACGATTCCCAAAGTCGATGATTACGAACCAGCATTTTAGCCACAATACTACCCTCTTTTGTTAATTTTACGCCTTTATACCGTTCATAATCCAACATCCCTTTTTGAGATAGTTTAGAAACCATTTCGGTTACGGATGCTGCTGCGGTTTTTAAAGCAGAGGCAATACTATTGGTACTGACCAAAGATGTTTTATTAAACGAAAGTTTAAAAATGACTTTCAAATAATTTTCTTCACTTTGTGAAAATGTTTTTTTCAATGGACTATAATTTTATTTTCGGCAATATATATATTATTTTTAGGCTTACCTAAAAATAGAAATAAAAATAATGAGAATCAAGTATCTTTGGTATTCTACCAAAGAAAATTTACAATGAAAATTGTTGTTTTTTTAGATTATTTCTTTCGAAAAAAAAGAAAAGGAAAATACTGACCTTGTATACATTGATTACTCCCCAATAAGTCCTTGGCGCCATTCATAAACCTCTGCATTCCATACGCGACCCAAAGCAGGATTTCTACGCAACAGATATTGACCTTTTATTTTATCAAAAAGAAAGGAAGCCGATTCTCTACGATCCGTATAGCCATAAAACCAAAATTCGTAATCTTCGGTTTGGGTAACTTTATCTGGTTCTCCGAAAATGGTGTAGATCATTCCACGATCTGTTTTCCAGCCTTCTTTATACGTAGTGAAATAAATATTCGCGTTTTGAATGCGATTATAATAACTTTGGATTAATACCCTAGCCCGATTTTGACTACTACTTCGCGCTAACCAAAACTCATCTAATTCTTTTTTAATTTCTGGCGCATTGAGGATTTTTTCAAACTCTTTATTTTTAGTGATGTAGCGAATTGTCAAAGCCAATTGATAGGCATTGGTCACCTTTGGAAAATCTTCATCAAAGCAATTAATAAAACGACCTTCTGTGGAAGAACTATCGGTTTGAATAAAATATAAACCTTCTTTGTAAAATGTAAATTCGGCTTTATTTTTCAATACAAAAATCTGATCTGGTGTTTTATTATAATCAAAAATCAACGTCGTTTCACTAAAGGGAGGAGGAGCAGGATTGAAGGTGTTTTGGTAAAATTTTATAAAAAGTTGGGGGATTGAATCTTTACTTGTTTCCAGCAATAAGGATTCGTTTTGTTTAATATCTTTTCGTAAGAAATAAACCCCATTCGATTCTTTTACTCCAATATTTGTGGGATATTTAGCATCTGTTTTTACATCCAAAATATGCCTAAATTCTTTTTCGTTTTCTAGATCAATAATTTGAAATTCTAATGCAAAATGCTTGGCCTTCACTTGTAAAGGAAAGTTGTTTTGTTGGTATTCAAAATTCTTTATTTCTTCTTCAAATTTATAAAGCAAATTTTTCGCTTTGTACGTTTCAAATGCTTGAATTGTTACACTAAACTCTCCTACAGGCATTTCTAAAATTAAGATTGGAAATCCATCTTCAATGATCAATTGAAAAGGGATAAACATATCGGGTTGGTAAATTTTCAATGGTTTAGAACTTAACCAAAGAGAAGAAGAACAGTTGGCAAATAGGAGCATTAAAAGTAAAGAAAAAAGATAAGAAAAGCGGCCCATAATTATTGCTTTGCTTGACTTTTTTCATATTTTTTTACTTCTCTCGCGGCAATAAAAATACTCATTTCATAAAGGATATAAATGGGAACTCCGATCAACAATTGTGTAATGGCATCGGGTGGAGTAATGATAGACGCTACAATTAAAATAACGATTGCCGCATGTCTTCGATATTGGCGCATACCCTCTGGAGTAACTACGCCTAATTTGGCCAGATAAAATATGACTAATGGGAGTTCAAAAGCGATTCCTGTAGGCAGAGTGAACATGACCATGTAATTTACAAAGGAAGTCAATGTTACGGTATTGACGACCGAACTTACTTCGTATCCTGCTAAGAAATTAATTGCAAAAGGAGAAATGATAAAATATCCGAAAAGGACACCTAGAACAAATAAGAAAGAGCAAACAAAGACGACGCCTCTGGTTGTTCGAATTTCTTTTGATCTTAAACCTGGTTTTATAAACTGCCAAAACTGATAAAAGATATAAGGGAAAGCCATGACAATACCACCAACAAAAGCGACTTTCAAATGGGTCATAAACGCTTCTCCAAGACCCACAGTAATAATTTCGAAAGGAACCGGCTGCATACAAAGCGCGTCAATAGATAACCATTCTGATAGATTACAAAAGAGCTTGTAGGAAATAAATCCAGGTGATTTTGGGCCAAAAATAATTTTGTCGAAAATGGTATTTCCAAGTACATAAATAATTATTCCACAAACAATAACTGCAATAAGAGACCGTAGAATATGTTTTCTTAACACATCCAAATGATCTAAAAAGCTCATTTCCTGTTCTTGTGGATCTTCCACCTCAGGGCTTTTTATTACTGTTCTTGATCGTGGTCTAGGAATCGCCATAACTCCTAATTATTAATAATTTCGTACAATTCATCTAAATTTGGTGAAAGGATAATCGACGTTCTTCTATTTTTTGCTTTTCCTTCTGTCGTTGTATTCGGTGCCACAGGAAAATGTTCTCCTTTTCCTGAAGCCGTAATTCGTTTAGGATCTACATTATTTTTGGTCAATTCTTTTACAATCGAAGTGGCACGCAATACACTTAAATCCCAATTGTTTTCCGCATCACCCACATCATCGGTATGACCTTCAATATTTATTTGTAAATCGGTATTTTTATTAAGTACATCTGCCAGAGATTTAATGGCTGATTTTCCTTTAGTATCTAATACTTTAGAACCCGTGTGAAATAGTAAATCTTGACTCAAGGAAATGTATACATTCCCATCTCGTTCTTCTACAGAAAGATCTGATTTATCAAATCCGAGTAAAGCTTTATTTAATTTTTCTTTAAGTTCCAACATTTGGTTTTCTCGAGAGTTGATCGCCAATTCCAATTCGTTCACTCGCTTTTCTCTTTCTTTAATATCATTTTGAAGCTGTGCGACATTGTCTTCTCTTGTTTTCAATTCGGTTTCCAATTGTTTTACCTTATCTTCCCGTGCATCAAGATCTGTCTTCAATTTTTCATTTCCTGCCATTTTAGCATTAAGATCATTTCTCAATACTTGAAGCTCAACTTCCTTTTTCAAAAGATCAGCCTCTTTCATATTGAGTTGGCTTTGCAAAATAGAAAGCGATTCCGTCAATTCTTTTTTCTCTGAAGAAGAATTATTAATTAACGATTCATTTTGACTAAGAATTTGTTTGTATAATCGTTCTAATTCTAAGTTCAAATCTCGAATACTTCGATAACGATTTCCTTTCAACGTGGTATCTCGTTCTAACTCTTCTATTTGTTTATTCTTATCTCTTACCGATTCTAATAATTGTTTGTTTTCATTTTGAGCCGTTTCCAACAATCGTTGACTTGTTGAGTATTGTTCGTTAAGTTCATTTCTCGACGCTTGCAAGTCTTGGTACTTTCTGTGTGGAACACAAGCACTAAAAAGAGAAAGAATAAAAATAAAGCTTAAAAGGGAAATAAGCGTTTTCATGAGTTGATATTAAGGTGGTTTTTTAATCTAAGTACTAAGACAAAATATATGTCTTCTTTATACATCAATATTTTTGTCTCAGTGCTTACGAATCGTAAAGGTACACAATCCATTAAAAATAGACCAAATCTAAGGCAGTTTCATTTTAGTTTAGAATAAAAATAAAAACAGGGCGAACACAAACTAAATTGTGATGCCCTGTAACCCCAAAAAAACAATATAAAACTATGTTTCAACTATAATTTATAATCTTAAAACAATCTTAAACTTTTATTTGGATCATTATCCATAAAAGGATTGTTTGCATTTAATTCATCATTAAGACGAGAAACTTTGAAAAGGTAACTTTTTTTAGCACAAAAAAAAATAATTTTTATGGATTATCAAAAAAAAAGCTCACAATCGACTGTTAAACAACAAGATAAACAACCAATAAATATTTTATGTTTTTCGCAGAAAATGTTTAATAAATCAAAATACGAAGAAATTTTAATTTATTTCTTCCTTTTTATCAGAAACTATTCTTCTTCTTTTTTCGTTGCAAAAATGACTTATTAAATCAATTCAAGTATCTTCCTTTTTATCCTAGACACTTATATCATTATGACACTTAAAATTTCTGGATATTCTACCGCTCTATTTTCCACCTTTTACTTTATAGAAGATTGGAATTTACTTTTTGATGCTGGTGACGGTCTTTCTGCTTGTTTATTACAAAAAAGTAGAAAAATAAAACATGCCTTTATTTCTCATCCTGATCGAGATCATTTGTGTGGATTGCTTCAATTTAATCAACTCAATGCTCGACCTGATTTTCCAATGATTTATTATCCTAAAGATAGTGGGTCTTTTCCTGCGTTGGCCAATTTTACAAAAACCTTTGACCCTCATGTTGGACAAGCAAAATGGTTGGGAATTGACAATTCCAAAGCCATTCCTATTAGCCCCCAACTCCAAGTCTTACCTATAGTTAATGGACATATTGAAACCGATGAGAATACGTTTAAAAGTTTCAGTTTTTTAGTCCAACAAACTAAACGAAAACTAAAAGAAGAATTTGCTCATTTACCTGGAAAAGAAATTGGTTTATTACGTAAAGAAAAAGGAGAAGATGCAATAACCAACCTTATTACAAAAAATGTTTTTGGCTATTCTGGAGATACCCCTGTTGGCGATTTTTCACATTGGCAAAATACAGAAACGCTCATCCATGAATGTACTTTTTTAAGGAAAGAAGATATGGAAAGCAAAACCCATAAAAAGCATAATAAGCATAGTGTATTATCAGACGTAATGGATATGGCTGCTCAGCTTCAATTAAAACAATTAATCTTAGGGCATTTTTCTTCTAGATATAAGAAGGAAGAAATCACCCAAGTCATTGCTGAAGCATGTGAACAACATCAAATTCCGTTTCCCGTTTATTGTATTTTTCCTGGTGTTTTTGAAAAAGATGTTCTTAAATCGACTCCTGTTTGGAAAGGATTATTAACTTAAGAAAGTACTTCTGCTCCAAAATCTTCTTGATGCTTTTTATTTTTAACATCAATACCCTCAATCCAATTTTGGGTTTTAGATTTTGGCGGTTGAGCTAATCGATTACCTAGATAATCTACTCGAATTCCTGGCCAAATATTGGCTTCCCACAAATACTTAAGTAGAGAATTTCGATTAAGATTAGGATGTAAATTGGGTTCAATATGCTTTTTATGATATTCAGGCAATAAACTCCAATGCAATCCTGGTTTTTCATGATGTACTCCATGATAACCATTATTAAAAGCAAAATAGTTTAAAAGTGGACTTGTAAAACTTCGAGTATGATTATATGGATGATCTGGATCACAACCATCATGTTGCCATACATTGGTTCCTACTATTCCCCAAACTCCATAAAGATGAGGACCCCAAATAAAAAGAAGTGCTGCTTGCCAGTTGATTACAGTCAAACCAATTTTAAAAATATTAACAATGATCGTTTCAATTAACCATTGACGAAACCAAGCGGGTTTTTCTTTATACATTTTCTTTACCCACATTTGCTCAAATACCATAATTTCTTTGGTCACCAAAAAGAAAAACATAAACTGATTTAGGAAATTCCATCGAAATCGCGCACGTGTTGTACGCATAGTATCTTTGTCCGTTTGAGTTTCTTTATGATGGCTAAAATTATGTCCTGGCACAAAAGCACTTACTGAGTAACCATAGGCTAAAGACAAGATATTTTGAAATCCTCGATTCCAACTTTTTTTCCTAAAAATTGGCGAATGTACGGTATTGTGAACAATAACCGCGCAGAAAAAACTGAATAAACTCGTTAAAACAACTAATGGAATAATTACTGTCCAGCTTAAATATTCATAAGCGATAAAACCACCTATAGCAAGAATAAAATATATCGCAACAAAGGCTAGGGTTCTGTAATCCGCTTTATAACGCATTATCGATTGGCTCATAAGAATTTGCATTTAGAAACTCTAAGTTAAGTTTTTTTTTGACGTTCGACGAAGTTCTATATTGAATTAACAATAAAATGATAAATTCCCACAAAATTCTTTCTGTTAAAGGTTACTTTTTCCTTTTTTATGCATAAAAAATAAATCGTCGCTTTTAAATATAAAAAATAAAACATATATTTAAATTAAATTTATAGATAATTTCATGCAATTAAGTCCCCAAAAAACATGACTAAATTATCGCCTTAGTTTAGTTTTCTATTCGGAGCTTTTTTGTTTGTAGAAATTTAACCCCTTTTCTTCAACAAAAACTTTTGCTTGTGGGTACTCCTGCTCAAGATGGTGTATGGACTGGTTTACAAAAAACACCTGGTGATTCTAGAACCACTGGTGATGCCGCTGGTGTTTTTGTTATCCATGCCTGTTTATTACATACTGGAAATGTGCTCTGGTTTTCAGGGCATGTTGAAAATTCACAATATTTCCCTGAATCTCATGTTTTTGATCCTGTGGGAGAAACATTAGTGGCCACAAGTCCCTTTCCAATTACTTCTGATATTTTTTGTTGTGGTCATTTACAATTACCTAATGGAAAAATTATAACTGCTGGTGGCGCTGATGATCATCATTCTGGTCTAGATGCCCATGGAATACATTCCATTTGTGTATTTGATCCTTCTACAAATACTTGGGAACATATTGGTGATATGGATGAAGGGCGTTGGTATCCCACGCTCGTCATGCTTGGTGATAGTCGAATTATAGCTGTTTCTGGTTATGACTCGACTTGGACTGGAACCCCAGATGTTCCTGCTTTTCAAGAAATACTACATCCTCCTTTTGTAGGTGATTACAGCACGGTTCCTTATACTAATGTTCAAAAACTTACTGGGGCAGATAAAAAATTTCCTACTTACCCCGGGCTTCACCTTTGCCCAGATGGTTTAATTTATCATACTGGAACAAATTGGAGATATGACCCCGGTACGCCAATGGCAACACCTATACAAACATGGACATTAGAAGTACATTCAGATACCAATACGGGTACTTGGACCAATATTAATAAAAATAGATTAGTAGCCAATAGAGAAGAAGGAATGTCGGTGTTACTTCCTCCTGCGCAAGATGGAAAAATTTTGCTGGTTGGTGGCGGGTATGCAGACATCAACGCAAGTGGAAACTATACAGGTAGCCATAAGGCAGGATCTAATCTTAATCATGCAGAAATACTAGATACTCAAAATCCGGCTACAGGTTGGGTCGCCGCAGGAACCAATGGCGCATTAACGCATGATCGAATGAATGTGAACCTTGTGATTTTACCCGATAAACATGTGCTGGTATTAGGTGGGCATAATGGATATAAATGGGAAAATCCTCCAACGACATCAAATAGTAATATCGCCGAACTTTACGATCCGTTGACTGATGCATTTAGAGAAGTAGAATCAATGACAACCTCAAGAACCTATCATTCTGCAGCGCTTCTTTTGCCCGATGGCCGTGTCTTAGTAGCAGGAGGTGTTTTACCTGGCACAAATGAAAATGATATCTATGGAAACCCTATTCCTTTAAATCAAAAAAACTACGAATTCTACGAACCTCCTTATATGCATCAAGCCACTGCACAACCGTCAATTGATGATTTACTTTCAGAAGATAAAAGCACTTCAATAAGTGAGGTTTATTATGGGCAATCGTTTTTTATTAAAACAGCCGATGCACCTTCTATTTCTGAAATTTCCATAATGCGCCCTGGTGCAATGACGCACCATACAGATACACAACAACGATATGTTGAAATTACGGGTGTTGCTGATCCTACAGGAGATGGCCTTATGGCTACTATGCCTACAAATCCCAACCTAGCTCCTCCTGGATATTATATGGTTTGGATTCTAAACAATAGTCGAATTCCTTGTAACCTAGCTCAATGGATTCGATTAAAACAAATTCCTAAAGGCCTTACTGTTGGAACTAGAACGATAAATGGAGTAGACTATACCGTAAGTTTTGATGATTTTGAATATGGACTTTCTGTCGTTGGAGAGATGATGCCATTTACTATTTCCTATATGGAAGATGATGAAAAATGGTATACCAGTTATATGGGATTAATGTTTAGAGTTTTTGATTCTGTAGATGAAATAGCAGAAGCAATTATCGAAATAAGAACGAATTAAATTGATGGATAAGCGAAAAGACATACGAAAAATTTATAAAGATAAAAAAGCAAGAAAACGCTTAATGGATGCTTTGGTTGCTATGAAAAAAAACATTCGAGATCCAGCTAATCCAACAACAAAATCCAAACCTGATGCAAATGGAGGTATGTACCAACAATACGTAAATTGGCATGGAGATTCTTCTTTATCCAAAGTGGCAGAAGTTTTCGTTTATACTGCTACTTCTGACGATTTAAACTTAACAAAAGATGTTTTTAAATCAATTACTTTTGAGGCCACTTATAAAGATCGACATGGTGTTTCAAAAACGGAAGAATTTGAGTTTAGTTCAAAGAAAAAACTGCGTATTAAAAAAGGGACGACCAAAAAAATAACGGATTATCTAAATAGTTTAGTCTCTCATGATATTGAATGGGCAGGTAACACCTTCGCCAAATTTAAAGTTGAATTTGATGGCACAGGTAAAAAGCTCGTAGTTAGCTGTTCAAATTGTCCTTATGTCTTGAAAAACTTTAAGTGCACTGTAAATGAAGTAGAAAAGACATTTACTTTTTCTAAAGGAGCAAAAATTGCAGATTTCAATTTAAGACGCATGCAAATTGCGCACAGTAGTCCTGTCTTTTTGCCTTGGCATCGAGTATTTATTCGAATGTTTGAATTAGATCTTCAATTTGCAGATAAAGTCATTAATGGAGAGGACGGAAAAATTGCACTTCCTTATTGGGATTGGACACGTGATCGTTCTTTAGACCCAAAAGATAAAAAACAAGGCTATTTATGGCAACCTGATTTTCTTGGAGGAACAGATCACACTGATGCGGCAAAAAGTCAATTTTTATCAGTTCCCAGTGGATGGGAGGTTTTTCGTACCAATGGAACAAAAGAAGGTCCTTTAAGACGTTTTTTAAATGGTGGAGGACTACCCTCTTTAAGAAATGTAAAATATGCTCAAAAAAGGAAAACTTATGATAGTGTAGATTTTAACCGAGGTAGCAAGAGCAGTAAATCATATAGAAATACATTAGAAGGTTGGGTTTCCATTGGAAGAACAAGCGCACCTACACTTCACAACAAAGTACATGTTTCTGTTGGTGGAGAAGATGGAGTAAATTCAGGACACCTTCAATTAAGTGTTTCTCCGAATGACCCTATTTTCTTTTTTCACCATTGTAATATAGATCGTCTTTGGGCTATTTGGCAACGAAAAAATCGAAAACAAAAATACCCCAAATTTGGGCCATTACCCGGAAGACGAATTATTGATCCCATGATTCCTTGGGATGGTTCCGCAGGTGCAAGTTGGCTAGGAGCCAACCGAAATATTCTCGCAATGGATGTTTGGAATTGTGCTAAACTATCCACCAATGTAAAAAGCTTTTTAGGTTCTGGCTATACGTATGATAGCTTTAGTTTAAGCAAAAAAGCCCCTTAATTAAAAACTTATGGCAGCATCTACAGGAAATATACCTTTCGTTGACGCACTGTTAGAAGTCATCAACATTTTACTTTCGGATATCGAAAATCCAGACCATCTCAAAGAGTTTATCAATCGATTTGGATGGAAATTTGACGTCGATAATGATCCTGCCACCTTAACTGCTATTGAGGCCGCCTTTAATTTTGGCAATGTAATCTATACCATCCATGATATCGCAGAAACGCTAGAGGATGATGACGCAGATACTTTGGCCATCATAGAACAACTTATTCCCGTTTTAGAAACGGTATATACTACAATAAAAGGGTTGAGTTCCGCTCCAAGTGCGACTTTACTTGCTCCACTAAATAAAGATACATTTTGGACACAACTCGCTACTGAATTGCCTGATTATTTAATTATTTCTTATTTAGAGAAACGGTTAGAAAAGTTGCATGCTTTTCTCTTTTTTCTAGGAATAATTGACACAAAACGCATTACTTTTCCTCCCGACCAACTAGATCGGATTGCCTATAATCAAAAGAAAATTTATTGGGATCGCTTATTTCAAATCTTAACCGATCCAGGCCAATTATTTAAAGATGTTTATCATTGGGATCATGGATCGCATATGTTTAACCATAAACGTTTTATTACTGCATTAGAAGATCTCTTTGATAAAATTGGTCTTATTTCTGAATTAACAAGACCTTCTACTGCATTGATCGACCTCTATTATCATAATCTCAATCATCATAAACACAAACTTCAAAAATTAGAAATACCTTTCTATTTTGATGCAAGTTCTGATGGTGAAGATATTATTGAAATGGGTATATTCCTCTTCCCTATTCCTAAAGCTTCTAACAATAAAAGTCATCCTGCAGGTTTTACCATAGGCACTTTCGTTCAAGGTGTTATGGAAGCAGGGACTTCTGAGGAGGAACTTCAACTTTATTTCAAAGGAGGATTTGAAAATGATGGTTTTTTTCGCGCAGATATTCGACCGTCGGGAACAGACGTAATTTTAGATGGTGGAGCGACTCAAGTCGAGGCAGAAGGTGGATTTCTTTTTAGACCAGAAGATCCGAAAATTCTTTTGGGTAGTGAAGGCTCCCACCGCATAGAAATCGAAGGTTTTGCTGCTGCATTGGGTATTCAAGGCAACTTAAACGATCCTGAAGTTTATATAAAAATCGGTACCGATCTAGATGGGGAAGTTCGTCGTTTACGTTTCATCCTTCAATCATCTGATGGGGATGGTTTTATCCAAAAATTAATCGGAGAAGAACCGGTCAGTTTAGACATCAATGGGTATATGTCCTGGTCTTCTAAACATGGATTTGCGCTTAATGGAAACATAGGATTTGAAATTACCATCCCAATCCATCAAGATTTTGGTCCTATCGGTTTTAGAACGTTTAAAATTGGCGCTAGTGCAGGTTCTGGAAATGAAGCTAAATTAAGCGCAACTATTGGAATAAACGGAAACCTTGGTCCTGTCAAACTAACTATTGAAGACATTGGTGCTTCTCTAAAAATTAAAAAGACGACGGGAAACACCAGTGGGACTTTTGGTGACTTAGACTTAGATTGGGGCTTTGAACCTCCCAAAGGTGTAGGACTCGTTGTCGATGCTGGTATGGTTAAAGGAGGTGGTTATTTATATCTTGATTATGAAAAAGGTGAATATGCAGGTGCAGCGGAATTAACTATCCAAGAAATCGTTTCTCTGAAAGCCATTGGTATAATCAATACTAAAATGCCTGATGGGAGCAAAGGCTTTGCTTTACTGCTTATCATTACTGCTGAATTTCAACCCATTCAATTAGGTTTTGGTTTTACTTTAAATGGTGTGGGAGGACTTTTTGCTGTAAATCGTGCGATGAATCTTGATGCTTTACGTCAAGGAGTTCGTGATGGTTCTATCAATAACATCCTCTTTCCAGAAAATCCAGTAGAAGATGCTCCGCAAATAATAGCAAGTCTCAATAATATTTTCCCTATCGAAGAAGGCCAATATTCGTTTGGGTTTATGGGAAAAATAGGCTGGGGAACTCCTACATTAATTGAAATAGAGCTGGGACTTATGATTCAAGTACCAGACCCTATTCGAATTGCCATTTTAGGTGTTATTACGGCAGCTTTGCCAGATAAAGATCATGCCTTACTGAAAATTCAAGTCAACTTTTTAGGTACAGTTGACTTCGAGAAAAAACTAATCACTTTTGATGCAAGTCTTTATGATTCATTCATATTGACCTTTACTTTATCGGGAGACATGGCCTTCCGTTTAAAATGGGGAGATGAACCTACCTTCCTTTTATCGGTAGGAGGTTTCCATCCTGACTTCACACCTCCTCCACTAGATTTACCTGATTTACGTCGACTTTCTATTACGTTACTTGCTGGGAATCCACGACTGATTCTAAGTTGCTATTTTGCGGTAACATCCAATACGGTTCAGTTTGGAGCAAGTATTGATTTTCTTTTCAAAATATCTGGATTTAAAGTAATTGGGTTCCTTTATTTCCATGCGCTATTCCAATTTGACCCATTCTACTTTATTATTAGTATTGGTGCGGGACTAGACGTGAAGCTTGGTTCTGCAAGTATTTTGACGGTTTCGGTTAAAGGAACACTTGAAGGCCCTACCCCATGGAGAATTAAAGGAACTGGCAAATTCAAAATTTTATTTGTTTCTGTAAAAATTAGAATTGATAAGACATTTGGAGATCGTCAAGATACTTCTTTACCAGGAACAACGGTACTTCCTAAACTAGAAGCTGCTTTGGTAGATAGTCGAAATTGGCAAGCAACGTTGGCAAGCAATGTGAATTTATTGGTGACGATGAATGAAATTTCTAGTGAGGAAGATACAAGCACCGTCGTTGTTCATCCATCAGGCACATTATCTGTTAATCAGAATGTAGTTCCTTTGGATTTAACAATTGATAAATTAGGCAATCAGCAACCAACAGATCATAATAAATTTTCATTATCTGCTACCGATGACGAGGATGTAGTATTAGATAAAACAGATATTAAAGATTATTTCGCGCCAGCAGAATATTTAAATTTAAGTGAAACAGAAAAGTTAAGTAAAGCTTCTTTTGTTAAATATAATTCGGGCATTCAAATAAAAGGAACCGAAGGTATTGAAACGGCTTACTTCCGTGAAAAAACAGTAGAATACGAACTCAAAGTACTCGACTCACGGTTTGACCCTTCCAAATTTGTACGTGTAGCCGAAAGCTTATCTATGTTCAACCATTGGGCAGCAAATAATGCAGTATATAAATCAAAATTAGGTATTACTGCTCGTCTTAAATCAGAGATTGCAGATACGAAAGTAGCGGTGCTTGATGAACATTTTGTTTTGGCAAAAACAGATGATTTAAGTCTTTATGGAAATGGTTTTACTGCTTCCAATGCATATGAAGCAGAACAAATGCTTAACAGCCTTATCGCAGAGAATCCTGCTTTAGAAAATACAATTCAAGTTATTCCATCTTATGAATTAATGTAAAAAATATGCCTGAAGAAATAGCAAAATATACGTTTTTACCTTGGTTTAGACAAGGTGTATCTCGTCAAATAAACGAAGTGGATAAGCTTGGAGGTACAAGTAATTATACACGAGCTTCATTTGATGTAAAACTTAAAGTATCGGATGGTGCTAATGAAATATCCGCACTTACTAAAAAAATACATTTAGTCGGTCCGGGTGATATCACAGGTATAAATAAAGATGTTGTCATAAAGATGGAGCCCTATGACGGAATCACGAATTTCGAACCCAACTATATTCCATATATCGAATTTTATGAAGAAGACTTTCCGTGGAGATATAGTCCTGCAAAAGCGAATAATCAAAATAAATTACGCCCTTGGTTAGTTTTGTTAGTCTTGGAGGAAAGCGAATTTAGTCGTCCAAGTATTATTAACGGACAAGCAAATGTAATTCAGATTCCAGAATCTACTCCATTTCCTGATCACACGGAAGCTTGGGCTTGGGCTCATGTACATATCAATGAAACATTGACGGCCAATGGAGATGTTAATGACAATAATGCAGAAAACACCTTACAATCTAAGTTAGATAGTAATCCTAATATTGCGCATTCCAGATTGTTCTGTCCTAGAAAACTAAAAGAGAATACCTCTTATACCGCATTTCTTTTACCCGCTTATGAACAAGGCCGTTTAGCAGGTCTTAACGCTGAAAAATCGATCATCGAATCTGTTTCGGCTCAACAATATGCCTATGGAAATACCCAAACAGATAATGAGTTAAAAAATTATTGGCCAATCTATTTTGAATGGTCTTTTCGAACAGGCGATGTTGGAGATTTTGAATATTTAGTCAAACAAATTAAACCTCGATTTCCCGATCCTAGAGTCGGTCGTTTGCCTATAGACACACAAGATGTCGGTTATTTATTAAGTTATCAAGGTGGCGATGGCGATACGCAAGGAACGGTATATTTAGAAGGCGCATTAAAAGTACCTGATACCGAGACCGATCTTTTGCTCCGAGAAACCACTACAGAAGCAAGAAATTTTGTAAAAGGACTATCGAATCTTTTAAACTTAAATGAAGATTTAAAAGAAGATACACTTCCTGCAGACAGTCAATACCTATCTAATCCATTTTTTCTTGATGAAAATGGAGATCCGGATGCAAAAATCGAGGATGACCCAATAATTACTCCTCCAATCTATGGCCGGTGGCATAATATGGTCAAAAGAACCAGCCCCATTTCAAAAAGACGTTGGATTAATCAGCTTAATCTAGAGCCTGGTTATCGAACAGCTTCTGGCTTTGGAACCAAAGTAATACAAGCCAATCAAGAAACATACATGGACAGAGCTTGGGAACAATTTGGAGAGGTATTAGAAGCGAATAAAAAAATGCGTGCTGCTCAATTAGCTCAACAACTAAACAAAAAGCTTTACGAAAGAAATATTGAACGATTAGCTAATGATAAACTCGTGGGTATGACGCATAAGCTACATACTCGATTAAGAAACGGAGAAGTAACCCTTAAAAAAACAATAGAAAATAGTAACCTTACTTCCTCTGTCCTTGATCCTGGATATACTAAAATGACGAGACCTTCTAGTCCTATTTTTAATGAAGTTTCAAATTCTAGAATCAAAGCGCTTCATGGAGATACCGTTAGTGAAATTGTAAATAACAAAGTAGAAGTTATTTCAGAATATGGCACTTCATCTTTTAGCGCTAATCTCGATTTAGATACGTTACAAACAGGACTTTCGAGTATTATTCCAGCCAATTTCGCTTCCACAAGCCTCTTCATGTTAAGTGTTCCAAATTCTGGATTGCCCATTAGTGAAAGTGGAAATCAAATTCAAGTTTTCAGTCAAATTGCGCAAACATTTAATGTTTACTTTCATCAAAACAATTGGGATAATATAGAAAGTAGTCCTGCCTTAAGTATGAGTCAAAGTGCCCATGTCATTCATCAAGGAATCAATCCTAAATTAACGATTGGTACACGATTGCTCAACCGATTAAATTTAGGCGATCTACAATATAAACCAAAGCCAGAGAAGATCGTTCCAGCCATGGCATATCCTAAATTCAATGATCCTATGTATAAAGCTTTGGCAGATTTATCTGAAGATTATTTAATTCCCAATTTAGATTTAATACCACAAGATACCTTCACTGTTTTAGAAACCAATCAAGAATTTATTGAGTCTTTTATGGTGGGCTTAAATCATGAGATGGGTAGAGAATTATTGTGGCGAGAATACATAACAGATCAAAGAGGAAGTTACT
The DNA here is from genome assembly GCA_020629935.1 of Saprospiraceae bacterium. Classification (GTDB taxonomy): domain Bacteria; phylum Bacteroidota; class Bacteroidia; order Chitinophagales; family Saprospiraceae; genus JAHDCJ01. The sequence continues at coordinate 33,559 of JAHDCJ010000003.1, forward strand.
TTAGAAAGTTTTGGGATTCGGTTGGATATATTGATAAAAGTAAACCTAACTATGATATTGAAGAAATTCATAAATGGAAAAGAGTATCAGACCTTGGGCAACATCCACCTGCGGGTGCTATTAATATGGATGGGAAGTTGGTCTTCGTTATTCGTGGAGAACTTTTGAAAAAATTCCCCAATACTACCGTTTATATGCAAGCCGCAAAGTGGGATAAAACCAATGGGAATTTCGATACTAAAAAACCTCGATTGCTTGACAAAGAAATAAAGACACCCGTTTTTGAAGCGAAGATTGATCCTGATATTTATTTCCTTGGCTTTGATATTACTTCAGATGAAGCATTAGGAGATGATTCGATTACTAGTAAACCAGGGTGGTTCTTTGTATTAAAAGAACGTGCAGGTGAAGTACGTTTTGGTATGGATATTAGCAGCGATGGGAATACTTCTTGGAATGATCTTTCATGGGATAATTTAAATAACCTTGATCAATATGTGGATATCAATCTAAATAAACCAAACCCACAAACTAGAAACGGAATTACTTGGGGAACCAATGCAGCCGATATGGCTTGGATTTTATACCAAAACCCGTTTATGATGGCTATTCATGCTAAGGAAATGATTCGTGAGTAAGATAAATGAAACTCCAAAATTATGAGCGATTTTTTAAAAAATCAGAAAAAGATAAGTGCGCTTAAGAAAAAAATTGTCGATCTGGAAAAGAAAGTCCAAAACGATAAACAGAAAAGCATTTTGCTCAAAAGCAAAATGGAACGCACGAGAAGAAACGAAGGGTTAACTAATCTACCTTCTAACCATTCATTCGTTAATGAAAATAAAAAACTCATTACGCTGGTAAAAGCAAATGAAGAAAAACTAGTTAGTTGGAAAGATGATTTAATGGATCTACAAGGAAAATTTGAATCTTTTTTCTCTCCACAAAAAGCTATTACTCATTTAGATGATGCCCTTCCCTTTTTATTATTGCCTGTTCGGGTGCAAACCCGTTTTATGCAGATTAAACATTATACCACTAAGTTAAAAACCGAGTTTGTAAGAGATATCAAATCCTTTGATCTTTCCAATTTATCTACATTAAAACCAAGTATGAATCCATTAATCTCGGATTTAATGATGGATGAAACCAAAGACCTAATTCGAGATTTATCTATTTCAACTATTGATACAACGACCACCACAACAACACCATTAACTATTGGAACTATTCCAGGTATTGGTCGTAGATTTCTTGACCAGCCGATTACAACACCAGGAAGAAGAACTACAGAAACAGAAAAAAAAGTTTTCAAACGAGTACCTGACAGTAAAGAAATTTGGATACGTATTTTTCCTGATGATATTTTTATTCATAGCCATGAGGAAGGAATTACTGAAGATGAATTAAAAGCAGCGGTCAGTTATTGGGAAGAAGTGTTTAACGCTGATATAGCCTACGAAAATCGTACTTCCGATAATGAAGATCAGGCGAAAGCAGATTGGGAAAACAGCAAACTTGGTGCTTGGACGGTCTTAGTAAATTCCTTTGGTGCTTATCGAGCTTCTTGGGTTTTGAAAACAGTAAAGCCTGATAATTTGCTTTCTGAGAATGCGTTTAATGTCCAGTTAAAAGCGAAACCATCAATTGATACATCTACACTTACTATGAAAGCGGACTCTTGGTCTGAAGCGCCCAAAACTTATGTGCTACCAGATCGTTTTGTTGTTCGTTTACAACAAGGGAAAATTACGCGTGAAGTCGTAGGAAATCGTATTCCAGAAAACCTAATTCTAAGTCTTGATCCCAATCAAACTAATGACGGTGCTTTTGAGAATAAAAATGGAACCCTTCAAATTCCTGATTATATGAGTTGGATGACCGATTTCGATGCAGCAGAACGCGTGGGAATGGCCATTAAGATTCCTTTAGAACGAGCAGAAGATCGAATTGGTTTTGATAAAGTTGTTGTCTTAGGAATCAAAGCATCTTCGAATGTAGAACAAACTACAGAACTTGTTGAAAAACTCTTTGATAATCATCATTATAAACCAGGAGGAATGGGTATACTTCCGCAAGGAACGCCTACGAACAACACGGGCTCAAATGATGCAAAATCAAATAAAACGGAAGATGACCCCACACGCTCTCAACAGATTGAACTTGGTGATCCTCTTTTTTCACCAATTAATGATCATTATAAAAAACGAGATGGACAACGACTAGCAGAAGCATTGGGGCTTGATGTTGGTTTATTTCAACATATTGAGCTAGGTAATCATTCGGATATTAGCGAGGCCATTGCGATGAATTTAGCCCTTTGGCCTGCTACTGGAGAATACTATCTCAATCAATTTATCAAACCAGCCATCACCAATGTAGACATTAAAAATACGCGTACATTTTTCAAAAATTACGTAACTGGAAGAGGCTTACTTCCTTCTCTTCGAATTGACGAACAGCCTTATGGTGTTTTAGTCAGCTCCGCATGGTCAAAATGGAAGGAAAAAGAAGGCCAAGATCGTGAATCTAAATTTGTGCATAATCTGCATAAAAACGTGATCCAACCTATGGATTTGGTTTGGTCTAGAAGTCTTCGTGACATCAAACATATCCAAGACCCATCGATTCCAACAAATCAATTTTCTGAACAATTTTTAGCTGCTTTAGGATTACATGCGAGTTCTGTAGAATATTATCAACGCTCACTTTTAGGTCCATACTTAGTTTGGAATTTAATCCAAATGATGCAAATTTCTAATACTGGGGTAACGAGTGATCTACTCAGTTCTTTTAATCTATCTGGAAAAGTAATTGAAGAATTAGAAAAAGTGGGCTTTAACTTCAACAAAGTACCCTTCTTATTTGAAACCATGTTTCTCAATGAAACGCGTTTATTAAACGGTGCAGTCATTGATAATTTATCCTTATCAGAAACTCGTGGTCTTCAAAACGTAAAGGGATATAATGCCAATTATATTAATTTATTAATCAATAGCGATATTGATCAAATCAAAAAAGAAGCTTTTGAAGGCAAATTGCCGCTTGCTAATGCACAAACCCCTAATGCCCTTTTATATTTAATGCTTCGACATGCCTTACTAAGAGAATATTTAGATACTTCTTTTCATATTTTAAAAGATAAAAACTTAGTTGCAGATATTGTCAATCGAGATTTTGAGTTTGATTCTTTAAGAGCCGATAATCAGTTATCGAAAGAACATGAATTATTTCTCAATGAAATGGTTCGTTCTGATCTTTTACCTGAGTTTGAGATGGAAATACATCGAAGAGTAGATCGAATTCAACCCACTGCCGAACCAGCTATTCGAGAAGAATTATTTGGACGATTTCGTCGACGCATTGACCCTATTATTCGTCGGGAAGTGGCGACGGAAGTTAGCCGTATTACCTTAGGTCATACGGTGGAAAAAAGCAAGTGGGCTTATTTAGAAAATAAATACTCCCTCGCTACAGGAAATTTGACCATGTTTGATTATATCAAAGATCGAATTCGTAAAAAGACCCCTGACTCGTTGAATGTTCGACAATTAAAAGATTCATTAAAAACACTTTCCTCTTTACCAACCGCTCGGTTAGAACGTTTGTTTGCCGAACATATAGATCTTTGTTCTTATCGAATGGATAGTTGGATGCAAGGATTAGCTAACCGAAGATTACTTCTTAATAGAAAAAAACCAGAAAGTAAAAAAGGAATTCATCTTGGTGCTTTTGGTTATTTAGAAAAAGTGAAACCTTCTGGAGATTGGGGAATTGCTACTAGAGAAATTACAAAACCTGAAATGATTCCTTTAAAGGATGATGTTTCTACTGACGAGGTCATTATTCCTGTTTTTGATAGTACTCTATTTACTGGAACAGGTGTCGATATTAAGCGTTATACACGACATGCTTTCATTTATTTAGGAAATGATTATTCGATTCCTTTAATAAAGGATCCTATTACCAAAAAGATTACCACGCCTCCCAAAACATCAAAAGATAATCTCGGTTATATTCATACACCTTCGGCTGCCCATGCAGCTACTGCTGCTGTTTTGAGAAGTGGATATCAAACACATAAAACCATCAATTCACCAAATGATACTTTAGCTGTTAGCCTTACCTCAAAACGGGTGCGTACTGCGATTTACTATCTTCAAGGAATTAGCAATGGGCAAGAGCTTAGTGCTTTATTGGGTTATCAATTCGAACGAGGTCTACATGATAACTTTACCTTGAACATGAACTTAGATCAATTTATCCTTGATATACGAATCGCCTACCCGTTACGCAGTGATAAATTAACGGAAACTAATCATGATGGCCCAATTGATACCGTAGAAGCGTTTAATGTGGTGGACGGAATTGAACTATTAGAAGCATTCCGTCAATCATCTCCTTCTTGGTATTCGAAAATAGATTCCTTGAAAGGCAATGCGACTTCTACCCGAAACGCGAGAAAGGCGATTGAAAAAGAAATAAGAAAGTTAGACGAGGCCTTAGATTCCATCACTGATTTATTATTGGCAGAATCCGTTTATCAAATTGTGAAAGGAAATCCAGAAAGAGCAAACTCTGCCATGAATGTACTTAGTGGCAAAGGGGAAGTTCATATGCCAGAAATCATTGAAATTGCGCGACATGGCCGTTCCATTACCCATCGAAAAGGAATTTTGCTTCCTACCGTAGGAAAAGATAAAATATGGAGTACAAGTGCTTCTCCACGTTCCCTCCTACAACCTAAAGTAAATAGTTGGGTAGAAGCTCAACTTCCTGCACCAAGTAAAATGTGCGTGCGTATTGGTTTACCTGACAACTCGTTTATTAAAGTAAAAATCAGTGAATTAAATATCGAGCCGATTGACTTCATTCATTACTTTAATCAATCTTTAGAAAACTTTGAAGAACACGCGCTCTCCGCTGTTATTCGATCATATGTATTTGCCAATAATAATGCCTTAAAAGAAACGGATAAGTTAACCATTGATTATAAGGATAGAAATTTTGGTGCTACTGAATTTTGCTTATATGAAATTTATCCTTTAGCTAAACGGTTATTGGAAATGTTATCTAGTCGAAGACATTTAAATCCAGAAGATTTCCTTAGTCCGACGAATGCGAATGAATTAGATTTAGGTACTTTCTATAATAATACGCATTTTAAAAATAAATTAAATACAATAATTAATGGCTCTGGAACGCTGGCAATTGGAAAACTTATTAGCAATCTTGAAGCAAAATTATTAGCCCTTCCTTCCTTAAACGAAGGAGATCTGGTGACGGCCTCGCAACAAAACAAATACAACCAACTTTATGACCTGCTTATTTCTGCAGGACGCTTTGGTTTGTTTAGAGCTGTCCCCCATTTTAGTCGAGCATTTACAATTAGTACTCGAGCTGAAATTAGTACACGTACCGAACAAATCATTAGTGAACTAACTAAAAGAAAAACATCTTTAGTTAACCTATACTCTGCTTTAAGTAGTAGTGAAGGAAAGGATGTAGAATTCCGTTCTTTACAGGAAATTACCACACTTCTTTTTGGTAAAGAGTATAAATTGTTCGCTCAATTTAATTTGACACATCCTGCTGAATTTACCACCGCATTTAATTATCCTGATTTATTAAAACATAGTGGTCCTTTTGCTATTGACCATTGGATTCAAGGACTTTCTAAAGTTCGGCCTGCAATTAATCGTTATCATCATCTTTCTATGTTAAGAGAGGCCGTTGATGCGGATGCCGCATTCCAAATACCGAAAGTAGTTCAATTGCCATTTGATGCTAGTCAAGAAACGCATTGGGTTGGCATGGATTACCCCAAAGATTATGATTGGGATGGGGATGTATTATCCTTAGTTTTGGAATATCCAGAAGACTATGAGATTAATCAACTCCATGGAGGTTTTATTGTAGACGAATGGACTGAGGTTATTCCAGAAAAAACGCATGATTCGAATATTGCATTGCATTTTAATCAACCCAATGCAGAGCCCCCACAAGCCATTTTATTAGCTGTTACTCCAGACGAAACAGGAACATGGAATTGGGATGATTTATGTCAAACCATTATTGATACGGTTGAAATGGCAAAGAAACGTGCTGTTGAACCCGAACATATACAAAAAACAGGGCTTGCGCAATTATTGCCTGCGGTTATTGCCGCCATTGATGAAAGTGGAAATGCGCCTTCTCTTGACTTTGGAAGAAATATTGTTCCTGTACGCGCAGGATTTATGGGATTGGTATTGCTTGATGCCGTAACGCTAAATAATTAATATTATGCCAGAAACTACTGCAACTATATGGAATCGATTAGAATCTAGACCAAGATCATCAAATTTAGATCGGGCACTTCGATGCGAAGTAAGAGATCCGCTTTGGATGCTTACACGACAATGGCAGTTTGGTGAATTCCAAGCCGAAGACAATGGAAGTCCAATATTAACTAAAGTGAAGTATCAAAGTGCTCCCATTCATAAATATTCTTTACGAGGACAAAAAGCGGCAAATTTTGATGCGGACTTCCCGTTGGAAGCTACCATTGAAAAACAAGTCGTTGATTTAGATTTATCGCTTCGGATTGAAATGGGAAGATATTGGTTTCGGCTTCTCCGTGGTACCTTATCAAGTACATTAGCCAAAAATATCATTAAAGAGTTTAAGGCGAATAAAGACTTACATTTTGTTTTGCCTCCAGAAGACGATGATGATGCTCAATATAATGCCGCACAGATATTAAGTAATTCCAAACAATTAAACCTGTTGTCTACCGTAGCTAATGGACGTTTAATTGATGGTGGTCATCTTTATGAATATCTGACAACAGGAAGTAATAAAAAAGCTTCTGATCTCATTTCTAGTAGCAATGCGCAAGTCAACGATTTAGGAAAAACATTTATTGAATGGTTTAATTCGGTTTATGCACAGCCTGACGGCCCTAAAGACACGGCATGGCATCCTTCACATATGGAATATCAATTTGATGTTTCAGTAAGTGACGAAAACTTGAATGGGAAAGTGTTGCATACAGAAGAATATTATCATGGTCGCTTAGATTGGTATAATTTTGATTTTGCGGGGCAAAAAGATAAACCACATAACACCTTAGGCCAAGGCATCAAAAAATCGGACTTTAGTCGAGATGAATTGACGATGTTACCTACCGAAGTAAATTTCCCAGGGATGCCCAATGCGCGTTGGTGGCAAATCGAAGATGGCACTGTAAACTTTGGAAATTTAAAACCCGATACCACAGATATTTCTAAGTTGATCGTTTCTGAGTTCGGTTTAATCTATGGAAATGATTGGATGATGGTTCCCTTATCTGTGGAATCAGGTAGTTTATCACAAGTAGACCATATAGAAGTCACTGATGTTTTTGGACAACGAACAATAGTCAAACATGTAAACGAGAATACGCCTGATGAATTCTGGTCTTTCTTCCAAGTTTATGATCGTGACAACGATGATAATAAACAAAATGAACGAAGTCTTTTACTTCCTCCCGTTGTTCATCATACATTAGAAGGCCCACCATTAGAGCAAATAAAATTGGCCCGTGATGAAATGGCCAACATGGTTTGGGCAGTGGAAACTATAGTACCTAATGAGTTGGGAGAAGGCATGGATGGACATGAAGCAGCCATGCATCTTCAAGCCTTTTATAAAAATTTAGCTGGTGAAGAAGATATTGTCCTCTTTGAAAACAAAAGCGAATGGAAATATAATTTAGCGAGTACGGTTCCAGAAAACTGGATTCCTTTTATTCCCGTAAAATTAAAAGATCCAAACTTGAATTTAAGTTTGAATAAAACAAGACAAATTCAATTACAACGAGCGGCCATGCCTCGTGTATTATCCAATTTCCCTACCCGTAGAATTCGACCTAGAACCTCGATTTTAAAAGAGGGAATGGATAGTCAAACGGTAAAACCATTTTATTTATTTGAGGAAGAAGTCCCACGATCTGGAGCTATCATTTCCTTGAACTGGCAACGTACAAGATGGTATAATGGTAAGACAGTAGTCTGGCAAGGAAGAAAGAAAACCAATGGACGTGGAGAAAGTTATAGCAATCTTCGTTTTGATTTTATTAATGGTAAAAAAGAAAAATAATTCTTGTCGCTTTTACGGTAAACTGCAACTATATATAAGTACTAGGAATAAATTATTGTTGATATACCCCTGTGATCCATTCAATATCTGTTTTTGCGGAAATGATATTGAACAATGTACTTGATCTTAGGAAGTTCGCATTGATGTAAGCTACTTGAATTTGACGATAATCAAAGGAGCTAATTTGTCCTGACTTAAAACGTTCTTCGGCAATTTCTATATTTCGTTGTGCATTTTTTAGACGAGCATTTACGATGTCAAGTACTCGAAGTTGGTTGTTGTAACTATCAATAAAAATACGGAGTTGTTGGGTTAAGGCGCGTTCTGTTTCTTGTGTATTTAGACGAGCAATCTCTTCTTGAATTTGTGCGTTTTGAATATTTTGTTTTCGCAATCCGCCGTCATAAATTCGCATATTCGCACTGAGGTTGACGGACCAATTAATGTTATAACCTAAATTAAAGCCATACTTTTCATTCGTGTTTGGATTTTTGCCAAACAATAAAAAACCATTTCCTGAAGGGTTAAAACTTGATCCTAAATTGACTGTAGGTTTTTGACTTGTTTTAGTTAAGTCTGTATTAAGCATGGTTAGGCGTTCTGCTAGCAATAAGTTTTGTAGATTGACATTTTGGCTTACTAACTGGTTAAATAGCTCGTCTTCAGATAATAATACAGGGCTATGTTCAAGTTTTCCTACAAGTTGATAATCCGAAGGCTGAGCATCGACATTCATGCTTAAAAGTAGATTATGAACGGCCGTATTATAGTCGTTTTCTTGGTTGATTAGATTCGTAGAATCGCTTAAGAAAGCATCTTCTAATTGGAGTAAATTAAAGGTAGAGCTTCCGCCGAATTCTTTGCGGATGTTTTCGTAGGCAATTCGATCTTCTGAAAGTTGTAGAACTGTTTTGAGTACTTCTATTCGTTCTTTTTGAAATAAGGCTAAATAAAAGTTTTTGACGATGTCTCGAATGCTATTTTGGACTTCAACTTGACGAAACTGTTCTTGTTGGTTGACTTGTTGTTCGAGCTGTGTCTTATTGATTTTATTACGGTTTCCATTGTAGATTTGCCAATTTGCATCCACACTTGGACTAATTGAACCCGAATAGGTTTCTTGGCTTAAATTACTTCCAATGATACCATTGAAGTTGTTCGCAATACCTACCACATTTGGAACTATAAGATTGAGATCAATGGTTGGTGTTCTACCAGCATTGGTCCAATTATCACTATTTTTTGCAATTTCAATTTGACGATCGGCGATTTTAATCCCAAAGTTATTTTCTAGACCTAATAAAATGGCCGATTCTAAGTTTAGAGATTCTTGCGCTTGAACAAAGTTAAATGACAACAAAAAAATGTTAATCGCGATTATATATTTCATAGTGTATAATTAAATAAATCCAGCCGTGATTTTCATGGTTAACATAATAAGAATAACAAGCATGATTAAAACGGCTATGGCAGAAAGAATAACTAAAGGATACATGGTTTGTCTACCTTCATATGCAGGTTCCACCATTTCTGGCGCTAATCTTTTTCCTTCCCAAAGGTTTAAAGAAAATAATTTTATTCGATTAGAAATAACGAGTAAAGCAGGAACCAATAATAAAATAACAACTGTAACAATCAACAATCCAAAGGCTACAGATACCGCCATTGGAATTAAAAATTGAGCTTGAAAACT
>JAHDCJ010000003.1:43472-104163 GCA_020629935.1 Saprospiraceae bacterium
GATTTAAACGTAAGTATAACCACGAATAACATACTTATAGCAATTGCAGGCATGATCAATTGCATAGATTTTTGAGTCTTTTCTTGTTCTCTGTTTTGCCCTTCATAAGAAGCACTAACCGAAGGATAGTTTTTCAATACGGAAGGAACGATAAGTGTTTTTATATCATTCGTTACATCTGAAATAGATACTTTATCATTGGCTACATCTGCTTCAATTTTTATTTCTCTTTGTCCATCAAGGTGATTAATTCCAACCACGCCTCTCTCCACAGTAAAAGTAGCTAACTCCCCTAAAGGAACAGACTGGCCAGTTGCCGATCGAATCCGCATACTTTCTAATTTGGTAATATCATTTCGATCTTCTAATTTGTAACGAACCCACACACGCACTTCGTCCACACCTCGTTGTAGTCGTTGAATCTCTGCACCAAAGAATCCTTGTCGAACTTGCCCTAAAACAGACTGTAAGGTATAGCCTAAATTATACGCTTGTGGTTTCAAACTGATATTAATTTCCTTTAATCCTTCTTGATTATTATCATAAACATCTTTAAGGTCACTTAATCGGCCTAGTTCTGCTTTTACGGCATCTACCGCCGCATCTAACTCTTTATAATCATTGCCTAAAAGCGAGATAGAAACGGGCATTCCAAAAGGACTACCCGAAGAGAAGGTTAAGGATTCTGCTTCATAGATTGTACCGAGTTTTTCTCTTACTTCTGCAATAAGCATCCGAGCAGAAATGTCTCCTCTTGATTCTCCGTCGGCCATTTCTACTTGTATATTTCCTACATTAGAAGCAGGACCAATATTTTTTTGTACTTCTACAATAGGGTCCATTTTTCCATTAAACGTATTTTCTTTAATGTCTTCATTAACTGCATAAATTACCGTTTGGATGCTATCCAAAATTTCTTCTGTTAAGTTTTCTCTTGCACCAGAAGGAAGTTTAAGATTGATGGAAAAATTATCTCTTGGTATTACAGGGAAAAAAGTCGTTTTGATAAATCCGCCACTAATTGACCCCATCACAATAAACATCATGGCAATACAGATTGCAAGCATTGGAAAACTGAAGTTAATGGCAAACTGTAAAGCAGGTTCATAGATATAATCTCGCATCCATCCCATAAAACGATCTAGATAACGTGCTAGAATATTCTGTTTTCCTTTTTGTTTTAATGCTTTAGAATGCGCTACGTGAGCAGGTAAAATCAAAGCGCCTTCCACCAAAGAAAAGACCAGAGAAAAGATAACTACAATCGCCATTTCTAAAAATATATCTCCGAGTCGACCATCTATAAAAAAGAAAGCACAGAAAGCAATAACCGTAGTTATGATAGCTGAAAACACCGCGGGCAAAACCTGCATAGTTCCTTCAGTCGCAGCTTCCATCGCAGGCATACCACTTTCGTATTTTTGATAAATATTTTCTGCTATCACAATTCCATCATCTACCAGAATACCAATAACTAAGATCATTCCAAACAAGGAAATTACATTGATGGTCACGCCTATTGCTGAACATACTAAAAACATTCCTGCGAAAGAAATCGGAATAGCCAAAGCTACCCAAAAAGCCAATCGCCAGTGAAGAAACATGGCCAATAATACCAAAACAATTCCAAAGCCAATCAATCCATTATTTCGAAGTAATTCAATCCGTTGATTTAAAGAGATTGAGCTATCTGAAATAACTGTGGCTTTTACAATATCATTTTTTCTATTAAATGTGTGTACATAATCTTTGACCATTTCAGTAATGCCCACCATATCTTCTTGCAAAGTATTTTGGACTTTTAAGATGACAGAAGGAACGCCATTTAAATACGTTCTTTCGGGCGAGTCTTCCCATTGATCGGTAATATCTGCTACCTGACTTAAACGGACCACACCTCCATTCGGATTACTTTGTATTACGATATCATTAAAGTTTTGTGCCACATAAGATCGGTTTTTAGCCCGAATCAATAGCTCTTCTTTATCTGATTTTACAGAACCTCCTGTGATTTCAATATTCGTTCCTCGAACAGCGGCTACTGCCTGATCAAAAGTTAAATTAAAGGCACGAAGATCCACCTCTCGAAAACTAATTTCGATTTCTTCTTCTGGGAAACCACTTAATTCTACCTTTGAAAGTCCATCTAGTTTTAAAAGATCTTTTTCGACTTTTCGAGCAAAAGCTTTAAGCGTACGTAAATCTACATCTCCATTTAAAGACAATGAAATGGCCTGACCTAATGATTCTCGTTTAAACACGATGAGTGGTTCCATATTAGCAGGAAAAGAAGGAATTCGATCGACGGCATTTCGTACGTCTTGAAGTACCACATCCGCATCGTATCCTTTCAACACCTCAATGGTAATATTTCCTGCGTTTTCATTTGATACTGAACTTACTCGGTCTACTCCAGTCACGCCTTTTAAGTTTTCTTCTATCCTAGATACAATGCCCTCTTCCACTTCTTCTGGAGAAGAACCAGGAAAAACGACTTGAACAAAAATAGTTCGGCTAGGAGTCTCAGGAAAGAAAGTAGTCTTCATTTGAAGCATACCATAAATTCCAGCAAGGAAAAGGAAAACCATCAGTAGATTTCCCGCTATAGGATTTTTCAAAAAGTATTGGATCGTTGCGCGCATGTTGTTTTCTTTTCTTTCAATTAATCTTTAATCACGCTTACTTTTTGGCCCGTGTAAAGACCACTTTGTGAATTTGTAATAATTTGATCTTCTGCATTTACTCCTCGAACATATACATTGATCGCATCGCGTTTAATCACTTCAATATCTTTTATTTCAACTTTGCCATTTTTAACTAAATATACTTTCGTTTGATTAACCACTGCAGTTTTCGGTAAAGCCGTCACGTCTTTCAATTTATTTCCTTTCAGTTCTCCTTTTAGATACATGCCTTCTCGAAGACCGCTTCCTCTTAACTCAATAAAAACGGGAAGGTATTGTGTGGCTGGATCAATCACATTGCTAATTCGTTTTACAGTACCCGTCCACTCTTTTTCCAATTCGCTAGAATATAATTTAACCCGTTGGCCTGATTTTACATATTTCATATCCGTGAGATTAATCGGCGCTTCCAATTCGAAACGGGAGGTATTGGCAATGGTTCCTAACCGTTGACCTGGACTAACCAATGTTCCAGGATATGTATTCGCCTCAGTAATAACTCCTGTAAAGGGCGCATAGATTTGATAATCCGCTAAGCGAGCTTCTTGTGATTTAATATTGTAATAGGTATTATAAATATTTTTTGACGCCACAAAATATTTCTCTTGATCTGAACTAACTACAGGCAAATCCCTGACTGGTTTTTCTACATCAAACTGATCTAAATATCGTTTCCATTTTTCAAACGCAGAGGGATAATCTATTTTTAAGTCAGGCATAATTTGAGTAATACTATTAAGCAATGTACTTTTTTGAGCAAGTAATGCATAATGTATTTCTCGAGTATCGAGTTCAAATAATAAATCCCCTTCATTAAATATGACCCCCTTTCGAAAAGGCTTAGATGTTTTGAGCAAAAGCCCAGTAACTTTAGAAAATAGGTTCATCCGCTCATAAGCAACCAAGCGTCCATCTATTTCAATTTTATTATCTACATTACTACTTCCTGCGCTCATAACCTGAACGTTTCGCAACACTTCTTTTATCGGTTCTTCGGAAACAGAAGATTTTTTTTGACTTGATAAATAGTTATAAAAAAAGGCTCCAATTCCAAAAATGATTAGGGTCAAAAAAAGTGAAATGATAATTTTTCGAATGGAAGGTTTTCCTTCTTCTTGTGCTATAAATTCTTCATTCCTTTCGTAGTCCGTATATTGTGGTTTGTCCATAGTGATCACCGTATTTTAAAATAATTGGCTTTAAGGGGTATAGAGATAACAATACGAAGTTAGTTATGGTTTTCATATTAAAAAATTCATTAATCATTTTTTAACTTTTTATCCTTTTATTTTTGATAATAATCCAAAGTCATACCGTTACTAAAGTAAACACACCAATTCGATTAAGCGATTATGCGGTGGGCATATTTGATGAAATTCCTTCAAGAAAAGGTATTAAAAAAGCCATAAAACGTGGAGCTATTTTGGTCAACGGAGAAGTTAGTACGACCGGCTTGTTTGTACAAATTGGGATGCAAATTGATCTTTTAAACATTCCTTCGAAAAACAGTCCAATATTTGCATTAGATCTTCCTGTGGTTTATGAAGATGAACATATCGCCTTAATTTTTAAACCTGGTGGTTTGGTCATTCGTGGAAATCAGTTTCGGACCTTGGAAAACGCACTTTTACACAATCTCAAAACTTCACAAAAAATATTTTATCCTAGAGCCATGCATCGATTAGATGCCGCTACAATGGGTTTAGTGCTCATTGCTAAAACCAATGCCGCTGCTATTGGCATTGGACAACAATTTGAACAACATACCATTCGGAAAACATATGTTGCTATTGGAATAGGTGCTATTCCTTCCTCTGGTTTTTTTGACCAAACCATTGATGGAAAATTAGCCTATACTTCTTATGAATGTATTCGTCAATCTCGTTCCTTAAAAAGCGATTATCTTTCTTTGGTTCGTCTCTTTCCTAAAACGGGTCGAACCCATCAATTGCGTATCCATCTTTCCAAGGCTGGGTTTCCCATATTAGGCGATCAACTTTATGGACAAGAAGGTTTGATTTTGAAAAAGAAAGGTTTGTTTTTATGCGCTACTGAATTGTCTTTTATTCATCCTATTGAAAATAAAAAAATGACAATCTCGCATCCTATTCCAAGCAAATTTATTACTCGGCTTGATCGAGAACAACGACGTTGGGACAGCTATCATTTAAATGCAGAAGATCAAAAAAAATAGTATCTTCACCTTTCAAGATAAGAAGACATGGCAAAAATAAAAAAACAGTTTTTCTGTAAAAATTGTGGTACTGCACATACCAAATGGAACGGCAAATGTAGCGCTTGTAATGAATGGAATACGTTGGTAGAAGAAGTCGTTCAAAAAGAAGACAAAAAAGAAATTACACGTACATGGAGAGCAGATGGCAAACCAAAGACCGAACCCATTTTAATACAAGATGTACAAACAGGAAATACCAAAAGAACCAAACTACCAGACTCCGAATTGAATCGGGTATTGGGTGGTGGACTTGTTTCTGGATCGCTCATTTTATTGGGTGGAGAACCAGGAATTGGTAAGTCTACCTTACTGCTTCAATTAGCACTTCGCTTACCTGCAAAAATTGTGTACGTTTCTGGTGAAGAGAGTGAAGAACAAATCAAAATGCGGGCTACTCGAATTGGTTTACAAAATGCCACTTGTTATTTATTGGCCGAAACAGATACACAAGAAATGTTTAAACATTTCAAGACGCTTAGTCCAGATTTAGTCATTGTAGATTCTATCCAAACATTAACGTCTCCCCTACTCGATTCTACTCCTGGATCTGTATCTCAAATTCGAGAATGTGCAGGAGAGCTTCAGCGTTTTGCTAAAGAAACCAATATTCCTGTTTTCTTAATTGGGCATATTACTAAAGAAGGTACTATAGCGGGACCTAAACTTTTAGAGCATATTGTAGATACTGTATTACAATTTGAAGGCGACCATCATTATACTTATCGGATTTTGCGAACCATAAAAAATCGTTTTGGCTCCACTGCAGAATTAGGCATTTATGAAATGCAATCTGGCGGATTAAGAGAAGTAGAAAATCCTTCTGAACTTTTAATTTCTCAAAAGGATGATGACCTGAGTGGAAGTGCGATTTGTGCAACCTTGGAAGGATTACGTCCAATGCTCATTGAAACACAAGCTTTAGTCAGTACCGCTGTTTATGGAACGCCCCAACGCTCTGCTACAGGTTTTGATCTTCGTCGATTAAATATGTTATTGGCGGTCTTAGAAAAGCGATGTGGTTTTCATTTTGGAGCCAACGATGTCTTTTTAAATATTGCGGGTGGCATTCGAATTGATGACCCTGCCATTGACTTGGCCATTGTGAGTGCTTTGGTTTCTTCATTGCAAACTATTCCTATTGATGCTAAAATTTGTTTTGCTGGTGAAGTCGGTTTATCAGGAGAAATTCGTTCGGTCAATCGGGTAGATCAACGGATACAAGAAGCTAGTCGATTAGGTTTCAAGCAGATCTTTATTTCTAAATATAATTTGAAAGGATTGCATCCAGAGAAGTATGATATTGAAGTAATTCCAGTAGGTAAAATTGATGAATTATTTAGTTTGTTGATGAGTTAATTTTTTAGCGCATGACCTACATATATTATCTCGATTTATTTGGCACCTTTGTTTTTGCGATTAGTGGAATTCTTGCTGCGGTAGATAAAAAATTGGATTTGGTTGGTGCTTTAATTCTAGGATTTGTTACGGCTGTTGGCGGTGGGACATTAAGAGATATGATGATAGGAGAAACGCCTGTGGGTTGGATGAAAGATTTAAATTATGGTCTAGTCATAGTGGCTGCATTACCTGTTTGTTTCTTTTGGAAAAAAATAATCTTACGCCTTAAAAAAAGTTGGTTTCTTTTTGATACCATTGGTATTGGCTTGTTTACTATTTTAGGTTTGCAAAAAACATTGGCGCTTGGACTCTCCCCTATTATTGCGGTATTAATGGGCGTTGTTTCTGCCGTATTTGGCGGCGTTATAAGAGACGTCTTATCCAATGAAATTCCTTTAATTTTTAGAAAAGAAATTTATGCAAGTGCTTGCTTTGCAGGAGGCTTAGTTTTTCTTGCTGCGGAATATTTTTTTCCTGGAGCTATGATTAATATCCTTGCTTCCATTTCAACGGTAATCATCATTCGCTATCTTTCTGTTCGTAACCAGTGGAGCATTAAATTTAATCCGCTAAGCTAATTATTATGCGTAGTTTATTCTTCTTCATTTTCTTACTTTCTATTTTTTCTTGCCAAGAACAAGTTAAGGTAAAGCAAGGTGTTAAAGATCAAAAACAATTAACTATTTCTACTGAAAAAAAGCGAACTACACCAAGCCTCAAAACAAACAACGCAACCCCTACCTTAAAAACTGTTTTTGTTCAAGCAAAAAGTGGATTAGTCTTTCGCTCTGCTCCACATCCTGATTCGTCAAAACTTGGCGTTTTTGATTTTGGGACCAAACTTCATGTGGTACAAGAGACCAATATTCCTTTGGTGATTAAAGAAAAAGAGCAGACTATTTCTGGACAGTGGTTAAAAGTAAAATCACGAAGTGCTCGGCAAGAGAACAACAATTTTTATAGAGATCAATTTTACTTTTCTGGTTTTGTCTTCAGTGGTTTTGTAGCAGATTCTTCTAATGTTGATTTTACCCAAATCCCTATTTTTTATGAAGACATTTCTTATGAAAAAATGAAATGGCCAATTGAAAAAAAAGAACGAACAGATCTTCAATTTTCTGAAATCACTTTCAAGGAATTTAAAAATTATCAATCTAATTATAAGACAGGTGTATTGCTTGATTCTACAAAAGAAACTAGACCGGGATCATATTTCATTATTCCAACCCAAACCCATCAATTTAAATTTTCTTGTGGTGCAGATTTTACTTATTGTCATTATTATAAAGGGTATGTTGAAGCACTGCATTCGCACGTAATTAGTATGGTAGGTTCGGGTGTAGAAATGGTCTATTTAATAAATAAAAAAAACAATCAACTTTATCCATTAGCCACTCCTTTTGATAATGGATGTGAGGCTCCACGAATTTCTAAATCAGGTGATCTGTTTATTGCTTTTGCAAGTAATGTTTTTCATAAGGAAGCTTTTATTTCATTTTATAAAAAAGACAAAAAAACGAAGGCCTTTGATTTAATCAATTATGAATCTTTTTTAACTGATGAATGGCGAATTTTAGATTTAGTTTGGGTGGATGATCAATCTTTTGCCCTTAGTGTATATGAGGAACGCTCTTGGAATAAATCTACAGATAAGGAAGAAATAATTGGACTCCGTTATCTCCTTGTTCATTTTTAATTGATAAAAAATAAACGATATTATACCTTCTTTGTTATTAAATATAAATACTTAATTTTCGATCTGATGAAACCAGCTAGTGTAAAAGAATTAAAAACTGCCTTGGGTGCGCGTAGCCATAAAGAGCTCTTAGAACTTTGCTCTCGACTAGCACGTTTTAAAAAAGAGAACAAAGAATTATTAACTTATTTACTTTTTGAATCTGCGAATGAAGATGGTTATGTACTGAGTATTAAACAAGAGATCGATGAATCATTTGAGGCGATCAATACTCGTAGTTTTTTCTTTATAAAAAAAAGTGTTCGGAAGATTTTAAGAAACATCAAAAAATATGCACGGTACAGTAATCGCAAAGAAACGGAAGTTGATTTATTACTTTACTTTTGTGAAAAACTCAAGGAATTTAGACCTTCGATAAAAAGCAATACAACCCTTTATAATTTGTACCAACGTCAATTGGATGCTATAGAAAAGAAGATTGAAAAACTACCTGAAGATTTGCAATATGATTATGGCGTTGAATTAAATAATTTGCTTTAAAAAGAACAAATGGTAACGAGACCCAAAGTAGGCATTGGTGTAATTATTGAAAATGCCCACCATCAAATTTTGATAGGAAAACGCAAGGGAAGTCATGCTCCATTTTATTCTATTCCTGGTGGTCATTTAGAACTAGGTGAGACTTTTGAGTTTGCCGCTAAAAAAGAAATTTTGGAAGAAACAGGATTAATCATCCATAATCCTAAAGTCATTTGTGTAACCAATAATTTACGCACCTATGAAGAAGAAAAAGTTCATTTCGTTTCCATTACTTTGTACACCAATCAATTTGAAGGAATGCCTAAAGTTTTAGAAAAAGACCGATGTGAATCATGGGCTTGGTATGATCCTAAAAATTTACCCCTCCCCCATTTTGATGCGAGTGAATTTGCGGTAGAATGTTTTTTGAAAAAGGTATTTTATATTCCAAATCAATATCAAAAAATCGTTTAATCTCTATGTCAATTTTTTCTCTTAAATATTAATTCGCTTCATAATAAATTCGATAAATAGCCCCTGCAAAATCATCGGAAACAAGCATAGAGCCATCAGGCAAATGTTCTAAATCTACGGGACGTCCCCAAGGTACACCATCTTCTAACCAACCATCAGCGAAGGTTTCGTAGGAAGTCGCTTTATTGTTATTTTCAATTCGGACAAGTGATATTTGGTAGCCAATGCGTTTTTGACGATTCCAAGAACCATGTTCTGCAATAAACGCTTGATTTTTATATGCTGAAGGAAATTGATTGCCTTGGTAAAACTCCATACCTAAAGGAGCTACGTGAGGGCCTAATTTCATAGCAGGCGGTGTATAATCTTCACATGATTTTCCAGCACCAAACTTAGGATCGGGCGTATCGCCTTGGTGACAATATGGATAACCAAAATGCATGTCTTTTTTAGGTGCGTGATTGAGTTCACATGCAGGCATATCATCGCCCATCCAATCTCTACCATTTTCTGTAAACCAAAGTTCTTTAGTTTCAGGATGCCATGTAAAGCCTACTGAATTTCTGACTCCATGTGCATAAATTTCGAAGTTAGTCCCGTCTTTATCTATGCGTGAAATTGAAGCGAAGTGCGCTTCCTCAGACTTACAAATATTACACGGCGCACCAATAGGAATGTACAATTTGCCATCAGGACCAAAGGCGATATATTTCCATCCATGTGATCGTTCGGTAGGCAGTTGATCGTAAACCACTTCTGGTTGTGGCTTTTTATCATATTGATTATCGATGTCTTTAATACGTAAAATACGATTGACTTCAGCGATATATAAATCTCCTTCATGGTAGACCACCCCATTCGGCATATTTAAACCATCGATTACCACAAAAGAGGTATCGGCCCAATGATCTTGATTTTTATCAGGCAAAGCTCTAATGAAATCTCCATCACGAGAACCTACATAAAGGATATGGTTGGGCGAATACGTTAAGGAACGTGCATTTTCTATTTTTTCTGCAAACACCTCTATTTTAAACCCTGGAGGCAAATTGATTTTATCTAGAGGTAAGGCAGAGGCAGGCCTTAATACATTAGGTTTTCTATTGATCGTAATTGACTTACAACTCCACCAAATGCCAACAGAAATAAGGATAAGTACTAAAAGAAAGATTATTTTTTTCATATAAAGTTACATTTTATGAGAAAGTCAGAACCAAAGGAATTAAAGTAAGATCAAAGGTTAAATGGTAAAAAATAGAGTTCAAATTTGATCTTTTAACACAAAGTATATGAAAAAATAGTTTATATTTTCAAGTTGTGATTATCTTTACCTTTCAGATTTACACTCATTTTTTTATTTAAAGAAATATAATGAAAAAGATACTAATTTTTATTGGACTATTAATTCCTTGTTTTTTACACGCACAATACGCAGGAGAATATAAAATTGGGATTAAAGCAGGTCTTAACATTGGAACCATATATGGCAGCTCGGAACAAGATGGCGCTGGCAATAAAGTAGAAAGCGTTCGGTTTATGCCAGGCTTTCATGTAGGCCCGTCGTTTAAGTACGCTGCTACAGATAATTTTGGTTTTATAGGCGAATTGCTATTTTCACAAATGAATGGCAAATATCGGTATGGGGGTTCTTCCTTTCAAATAGTTAATCTGGATTTTGGTGGTGGTCCAATACCTGTGGTCGTTGAAGGCGATAAAAAAATTGCCTTAAATGTAACTAACAGTTATCTTCAATTTCCTTTAAATGCATATTTTAAGATCACGCCGAATATAGAGTTTACTTTAGGAGTAAGTCCAAGTATTTTAACGGCATCTTCAGCAAGAGGAGATTTAACCTTTGATGGTTCCTATGTAGTTGCAGGAGCGGTGGTTGATCTTGATGAAATTAATATTAACTTAGACTATAATTATAATAAGGATGAAGCAGGAGGTGTTGCTTCAGAAGAAACGAATGCCATTACAAGTGGAGGGTTTGAAATTCCTGGAGCTCAAGGTATTCCTGCGGCAATTGGCGCTTATTATGAAGAAACCGAAAAAGACGGTCGGTATTTTAAGGCTTTTGATTTGGGTGCGATTATGGGTGTTTCTTATGTATTTGATACTGGACTTCATTTTGGATTACGTGTACATCATAGTTTGCTAGACGTGACGAATAATCGGTACGACTTTTCAAAAACAACCTATGAAACAGAGAATGGAGCCCCTGTTAGAGTATCTAGAGAAGATCGAGATTCTAATTTATCTTTTCAGCTTTCCATAGGATTTGGTTTTTAAATAAAGACATTGTTTAAATAATCATTATTAATTTTAAAAAATTCAATCATGAAAAAAAATGTATTAACCCTAACAGCAATTCTTTTGATGAGTTTTGCTTCTTTTCAAGTTTTTGCTCAAGGCTTTTATATTCAAGGGGGTTTAGGTTATTATAGCCCTGCTTCGAATGAAGTACTTGGGCCAATTATCACAAATCTTGGAGAAGAAAATGAAACGAATGGTAACATTTGGGGCACTTTTGGAAAGGGAGTTGCTGTAGGAGGAGAATTAGGATATATGTTCAGTCAAAACTTTGGTTTTGGTATTGGGGTAGATTATGTTTTGGGATCAGAAGTTGTTATTGAAGAATTTTCAAATGCAGGAACAGGAGTCGCTGATATTTCGAATGCAAAAAATAAGCGATTAACGCTTTCTCCCATGTTTATTGTAGATGCGGGTTCAGAGAAGTTGAGTCCATTTGCTAAATTTGGAGTCGTTATTCCTGTGTTAGGTCAAACCGATGGATTCCGATCTTCAAATGATCCGAATACCGTTAGTAATTTACTATTGGCTCTTTTCCCTGATGCCGTAGGATTTGAAGCAGAATCTATTGCCAAAGGACAATTCGCCATTGGGTTCAATGGTGATATCGGTTTAAACTTTAATATCACAGAAAATATAGCTGTTTTTGGTTCTGTAGGATATACTGCTTTACGAATAAAAAGAAAGACTTATGAAGTAAGTCGTGCGGATATTGTGAATGCAGATGGGACAAAAGAAGGAGCATTAAATTTACTTTCATTAGGCGGTGTATTTCCATATACTGAATATGTAGACGAAATTGTAGCAGATGAGTTTGATGCATATCAAGATGAAGCGGCAGCAGCGGCGGCGGCTGATCCAGATTGGTTTACCTATTATGGAACGAAAGATTTTCCTGCAAAAGAATTAACCGAAGATGCGGCATTTAATACATTGAATTTCCGAGTTGGAGCAAGATATACGTTTAAACCAGGAAGTAAAGAATAAACGCTGGTTAAACACACAAAAGAAAAAAAGCCATTGGAAATAAAATCCGATGGCTTTTTTTATCTTCGTACATGATAAAAAAGGTTGATGTATGGATTTTACTTTTAGGATGCTTGATCTTTATTCCCTTACAAGGATATGGTCAATCAGCTATTGGTGGGGCATTCCAAATGGGTAAAATTTTACCGATCAACAAGACCTTTCCTTCTATTCTCTCCAATTCTTGGTCTTTAAGTCTAGATTATACTTTCTACACTCAAGGCAAAAAAAACAAATGGGTTCGACATTTAAATTTCCCTACTACGAATATTCAATTTTCGGTAGAGCATTTTGGTAATAAAGAAGTTATGGGTCGAGCTTATGGCATTTTACCTTCATTAGGTTTTTTTATGCTTCGCAAAAAAAGGTCAAACCTTCAATTACAAACGGGTGTAGGTTTGGCTTACCTAGACCGCCCTTTTAACAAAATCACTAATCCAAGCAATCAAATTATAGGGAGTCATGTGAATTTTTTCGCTGCATTGCGTTTAATCAATGAATGGAATATTTCTGATCATCTCAAGCTTTTTGCCGTTTTGGGTATCCATCATTATTCGAACAGTGCTTTTGCCAATCCTAATATTGGAAATAATACCCCTCAAGGTGGGCTTGGTATTAAATGGTGTTTTGAAGCTATAGATTATCCTAAGGATAAAGAGCGGTTTGTACCAGCACCATTAGATAGTTTATCTTCTAAAGTTCATTTCTTTCTTCGAAGCTCCTTTGGTATTACGGAAAAAGGTTATGATGGTCCCAAATATATTGCTTATGCTTTTTCTCCAGGCGTATATCGTCATTTCGGCCAACTACACAAGTTGAGTGTTGGAGGAGAGTATTTGTTCAATCATGCCCCTTATCAATTTATGCAGCATATTGGTTTTGAGTCAGAAAGTAATTTTTTACAAGCCTCTCGTTTTTCCTTATTTTTAGGCTATGAACTCCATTTAGGTCATTTAGGTTTTATTACTGAAATAGGTTATTACTTAAACAAGCATTATGAGCAACGGAGTCGTATTTCCACTAAATTTGGATTTCATTTATATGCACGAAATCCAATAAAGTTTAATCGTCATCTTCCTTATGTTGGAGTTTATATTCGGTCTTATTTAGGAGAGGCTGAATTTTTAGAAATGGTTGCTGGATATGCTTTTTAGCAATGGATTAATTGAAGTTGTTTAAAAAGCATGGATTAATCATTGGCAAACACCTACTAATTTTTACCCTCGTTTTTAAACAACTTCACTATTTGATTTTATTTCCTTGAGAAATAATTTCCTATAGTTTAATCCAAATATATTGTATCGAGCCCAATAAACCCTGTGAAACTTTCGACGGAACTTTTTCCATTAAATTATGAACATTTCTAATCTCGATACGATTCAAAATTAGATTAAATAAATGCGACAAAAAAACGAAATGTGTGGATTGAGGATTAAACTGTATGAAGTGTACTTTTGATTAAATAAATGAAAAGTTTAACTAACCTTTTGGGAATATATTTGAAAGAATTAGTTAGATTTTTTCAAAAAAAAAAGGATGCTGTTGAAGTAAATTCAATAGCATCCTGTGCACATTTTAGAGGGCTCCTAAAATATCCTATGAACCCAAAAAACATAGAATATTTCAATTTGCTTGCCTTTGCTTGCAACAAGGCTTTAGCTTAAAGTGGTTTGAATAATAGATAGGAATCCACTTCTAAAATAAAAAACCAAAACTTTACACAGTCCAAAAATACTTATTTTTAGATTCCTAACAAGGGCTAATTAGTATATACCCCTTTTCAATGTGTGGATTGGTGATTTCAGCGTGTAGATTGGATTTTGATAAAATTGATTTTCAATGATTTTTGTTCACAAAAACAACAAATATATAACCTACTGTTTATCAATCACATCCGAGATTTTATGATTATAAAAACCTAACAATCAAGCATTTAATATATTTTCTATTATATAACTCCAAATTAATGCACTAATAAATAATGGTGCCCCAGAAATACTAACAACTTAGCATTTACTGGGGAACACCTTACAGGCCAATCCTTCCTTTGGGACAAAGCATAAAATAGGTTGTGGAATTGGCTTTGCCCTAAATTTTTTGATATGGTCTTTAAGCTAATATGGTACTTTGTTTTTGTTGGGGTAAATATTGGTTTGCCCAATTTTTCAAAACTTTAGATCCTATTGGTAAAGTCAAGCTACTCGAAGTACTTTCGTTTAACAAATTGTTTATTTTATAAAATTGAGTTTGTTTTTCTTTTTTGGTCGCTACATGAAGGCATTTTCTAACTAAGCCTAAAAAGATTTCTTCTTCTTTATTTGCGATTCCTCGTTTCTTCAAATATCGAAGTGTGGAACGAAGTTGATATTCTAGAAAATGGTAATTTTTTAGTTCGTAATGAACTGGGATTTGTAATAATTGAATAAACCGTTGGATACCAGGTAGGACTCCTGTTTTTTCATAATCTTGTACTTGGTGTATCCAATCAATAGCCTCATCGTTAGCTCCAGTCAAAAAGCAATAGACACCTAAATAATACCAAGCTTGAATTTTCCAAACTAAAGACAATTTCGATTCGTTTTGTTTGAGTGTTTCCACTAAGTTTTGCTTTACAGATTCTAAGTTTGTAGTAGAACCTTTTCCTATGGCGAAACAGAAACGGATGACTTCAATTTGTGCTTTATATTTTTGAGATTCAATATTATTTTCGAGGAGGCCGCATTCGAGTTCTTCAATACAAGCATTAAAATCAATTGGTTTTTGAATGCTTAAACTACATAATAAATACTCCGAAAGATTTCTATGAAAATTTCGATAATCGGTTTGTTTCATTTTTGGATTTGCATCCCATAAGTTTTTTAATTTTTCAAACTCACTAACCGCATCTTCAAATTGATTATTCATTTTAGCATATAAGCCATGAATTTCAAAATAACATCGTTTAGCTTGGAATGTGAGCGCAAATTCTTCCTTTTCTAATAGCGGATGTTGCATGATTTTAAGTGCTGCTTTACGATTACAAAAGCCACCTTTTGTAAGGCAAACTTCATAATACGTACGCATACATAAATAAAGTTTTTCGAACGTTGCTTCATTTTGCGCTTGTTGGGTTAAGGTATGAATTTCTTCTAGCTGTTGTTGAACAGCTAATTTACCTTTTCCACCAAACAAGTAGGGAGTAAGTTCTTTTTCCCAAAAAATAATTTGTTGTAAATAAAAGCTACGATGATTAGATGTGGCTAATTTTCGTGCTTTTAGTAAAACTTTTTTGCAGGGTTTGTAAAGGGCTTTAGAGAAAAGGATTTCGGCTTCTTCCAAATGTGCATTTAACTGGGAATTAATCGTTTTACCTGATTGAAAATTTCTTAAGCTTTTCAATATTAATTCGAATAAGAGGTATTTTGTGGCGGCGAGTTTTTTTGCAAAAACTTCATTAGAGAATTTTTTTCTAATCTTCTCTTCGTTGTATTCTTTTTGTTGTTCAATTGCATTAAACAATTTTATGTAGTTATTACTACCATTTTTTGTATTCTGAGAAGCGAAGAGATTGAAGTGTCTTTTCTCTGCTTTACTCATGCTTTGTATTAAATGAAACAAGTCGTTAGATGGAACCATAATTTTATCGGGTATAGTTGTTTTTTGAATATGATTCAAATTTATATCCGATCGTATGATATTGAAAACCACTTTTTTTCTAAAACGGTACTTCTAAGAAGGGTAAAATTGCTAATATGCTGTAAAACGACTAAACAACTAAATTGAAACAAATGACATAAAAGACTATTAAACAAAGATTTACAAACCAAAACTTGCTAAACGGTGAGTTTATTAATGTCTTTTATTACATGGGAAAAAACAGCCCTAAACGGGATTTCTAACGAAACCATAAAAAGCAATTTTTCCTTCTTAAAGTACTATTTTACTTAATAACTATCATTGAACGACACTGCAAGGTTCTCTTTTAAGCTTCCAAATACAAACCATTTTTTGTTAAAAATCTAAAGACTAGGCTGTTTACAAAGCAAAAAAATAGTACATATTACTTATAACGATTTACTTATCAGGCATTTAACACTACTTGTGTTTTTATGATCATCTAAAAACCAATCCTCAATTTTAAAGGATATAAACCTTAATAATCACTTAGATTGGCATGAAATTTAAGTCAGCATTTATATAATTTGTATATTGTATGGATACAACTAAACAAAAAATATTTTTTCAAGACATTTGGAATAGACGATTTGTAATAAAGGGCCTTTATATATGACGGGAAGAGACGATCTTTTTCATTTAATTCATTCTTTATCAAAAACAGAAAAACGGTATTTTAAATTAAATACTGGTAAATCTGGTGATCAAACAGCCAATTATATTCGGCTATTTGACGCGATCAATAAAATGGAAAATTATGATGAAGCAAAATTAAAATCACTTTTTAAAGGTGAAAAATTAATCAAAAACTTCCCAAAGGAAAAAGAGTATTTATATCAAACCATTCTTACCAGTATGCGAGCTTATCATAAGGATAAATCGAGTGCTTCCAAAATTAGAGATCTTCTCACTGATGCTACGTTTTTAAAAGAACGTAATCTATTTGACCAAGCGCAGCTCCTTTTGAAAAAAGCTAAAAAAATGGCATATGATTTTGAAAATTTTCCTGCCTTAATGAACATCTTGGTGATGCAACGAGAATTGTTAAAAAACAAACACTCCATTCATCATGAAAAACAACTGCGATCTTTAGTTATAGAAACCAATGAAGTCCTTGGCTTAATGAATCAATATTATCAATACTTAGATATTTATGATGACCTTTTTTCCAAAACCATAAAACAACAAAGCAAGCCAACGCCTACCCTACTAAAACAACTAGAACGTTTAAAAAAGCACGATCTTATTCAAGATATTAAAGAAGCAAAGTCCTTTCAAGCCAAGCATCGTTTTTATTCGATTGAAGCCATGCTAGCCATACTTTCCTCTAAGCCTGAAAATGGCTTCCATTCTAATCAAAATATTATTACTTTATGGAAAGCACATCCTAAGATTCAGAAAGAAAATATTTACAAATACCGAAACCTATTATCTAATTTACTACAATCCTGTGTACATTCTAATCAATTAGAATCGATGCCTGCGGTACTACAAGAAATCAAAGAAATTCCTGCCAAAAACCAATACGATCAAGCAGTACAATTTAAACAAGTATATGTAGCAGAATTACATTATAGTATCCTTACTGGAAAGTTTGAACATGGTATTGATCTAATTCCTGAAATTGATGCTGGAATTCGAAAATATCGTAAAATATTGGGCGAATCTAGAATCATTAGTTTTTATGGAAATATCAGTATTCTATATTTTTATGCCAATGATTTCGAAGCTGCTTTACTTTGGGTCAATAAAATTCTTGATGTAAAAAAATCGAATACTCGTCAAGATATTCAACACTTTGCCCGTTTATTACAATTGGTTTTATATTATGAGATGGATAAAATTGACGATTTAGAGAAAAAAACACGTTCTACCGAACGAATTTTAAAATTACAAGAAGAAGAACTCTTCTTAGAGATTACTCTTTTCAAAAACTTAAAAAAGCTTTTTAAACTTCCTTTGTCTGAAGTCAATCCATTTTATTTAGAATTTCAATCCATTTTAAATGAATTAGCTAAAAAGTATAAAGCCAGTTTTAGTTTTCAAATTTTTGAACTTTGGGTTTCTAGTAAAATACTACGAAAATCACCAGGTGATTTATTTTTAGATCGATTAAAAACTAAATAATAATTTTCATTCCCAATGTACCTAAAAAGATGAGGCCTCGCAGAACTTTCTCTGCAAGGCCATCACTCCTTGTTTAAACCTAACCCAATTAAACTTTATGAAGTGTATCAAGTAGAAATTAATAAAACATCTACTTGCTTCGTTATTAACTAATCGGTCCAATCGTTGCGCTGTGCCCAGTCGTAATGTCTAAGCTTCCAGTATTTCGCTCCATTTGAACCTCAATTACATCAAGGTTATAACTTGCACTAAAAGATGCAATAATAGATTCGTTAAAATCTGTAATAACCAACGAATTGCTTTCCGGTTGAGCTGCAAATTTTAGTTCAAATCTTGTTTTTCTTCCAATTTCAAAAGAAGCAAACATTCTTTTCTTCTTTACTGGATTGTTTTGACTCACTTCAAATGAGCCTTTTTGAACCTTAATTGTAACTCCGTTTCCTTTTAATGAAAGTTTAACCGGATTGTCACCTCTGGATTGAATAATTAATTGAGAATAATTTTTATCAAAATGCAAGCTTAAGCCTGCTATTGGGAATTTTTGCATAACCACCTTTTTTTTCAAGCCTAAAATTGTTCTAAGCCATTCGATGAAGTTTTTCAATTTGAATTTTTTTTATAAAAATATACTTCTTATCCTTTATTAACAAATTGAACGCAATGTTCCTTTATTTTCCAGAGTACCTAACTTTTTAGGTCTTGTGCGTAATTGCATTACAATGATCAAGGTTTTTTGGTCAATGGACAAACCTTTAGTTAATCCT
Source organism: Saprospiraceae bacterium (assembly GCA_020629935.1). Classification (GTDB taxonomy): domain Bacteria; phylum Bacteroidota; class Bacteroidia; order Chitinophagales; family Saprospiraceae; genus JAHDCJ01. The sequence continues at coordinate 62,364 of JAHDCJ010000003.1, forward strand.
TTATCTATTGACAAAAGGACTTATTATAGAATCCAATAGTAATTAACTCTTTGTTTATCAGTAAATTAAATGGCATTTTATTTCGACTGAAATCAAACAACCAAGTTTTTTTGAAATTAAAAAACCCCATCAAAATTTGACTTTTGATAGGGCAACCTTAACAAATTGATTGCTTCACCTAAGTTTTTAAGCGTTTTTCTATCTAATAAAAACAATGTGATTAGGCTAAAACACAAACCAATTAAATACATGAAAGACATGTACAATTACAAACACTTTATGGTAAAGCATAATGAGATAAAAAAATTCTTGTGCTAAATGAATCTCTCCACATCTGTAATATGAAAAGATTTTTTATACTTTGCTATATATATTGAGTATAGACCTACGGATGACGTATGAGGATGGTATTTCAATTAGTAAACGAATAGAATGACATAGGTAACATATAAACGTTAAAATTAACTTATTATGATAATACCATAGGTTAAACAAAAAAAATAAGTATTTTTATCCTCCTAAATAAAACAATAAAATTATGGGTTTATTTGATAGATTATTTGGTGGCGGATCGAAAAAAGATGATCAACCTAAAATTCCATTTGGTCGATATAGTGATTCCTACAAATCGAATACACAATACGATGAATGGGATGCCTCTGTAAATAAATTTGAAAGCAATTCCTTTTTAGATTCTTATCGTCATTTTTTCAACTATCTCGGTGACCAATCGATCAACAATGTATCTATTGTAGATAATGGAGATAATATTGCATTTGAAATTTTGCAAGGTTCTAAAAAAGTAACGGGCCTTTGTACAGATAAAAAAGTACAAGCTTCTGCCAAAGTAGTCAAATGTAATCGATTAAACGTAGGGTTCATGCGGCGATTGATGGAGAAAAATTACAATCTCAAATATGGTCGATTTGCTTTAGATGAAGCAGACAATATTATCATGCGGTTTGATACTTATGTCGTGGATGCTAGTCCTTGGAAATTGTATTATGCCCTAAAAGAAGTCGCCAACAACGCAGACAAACAAGACGATTTATTATTGGATGAATTCGATATGTTGGAACCGATCAATAATAGTCATATCCAACATATTGACGATCAAGAAAAAGAAATCAAATATAATTATATCAAAAAAACCATTGATCATACCTTAAACAAAATCGATGGATTGGATTCAAATAAATTTTCTGGGGGAATTGCATACCTTCTTCTTTACTCACTTTACAAACTTGATTATTTGATCAAACCAGAAGGCTTTATGATGGAAGCCTTAGAACGGTGTCATCGAATTTATTTTGCTCGTGACAATAATACCGTGCATCAAAAAAGCGATATCCTGAAAAAAGAATTACGAACCATTGCTGACCGACCAAAGGAAGAATTGTTTAAAGAAATGTATCGAGTAACTTCCACTTTTGGAATTACAAATCCGGTTAATCATGATCGAGTGGTTAGTTTTATTGATGGGGAGTTAAATAATATGGATTGGTATAAAGACAATAATTATCCAGAAATCGCAGTAAGTGTGCCTGGATATATTGCAGGGTACTGTATGTTTAATTATGCCATTCCACAACCCGATCGAGAACTCTTCCACTTACTTATTGAAATCCTCGAAGCGGACTTCTTTAAAGAGTTAGGTTTCACAAATGATTTTTATGATGGAGGAACCAAAAAATTAAATCGTTCTGCAATCAAACAAGAGATTTCTAGCGTAGTAAAAAGTAATACTAGAAAATATCCAAAACTTGATCCGAACACTTCTAGTTTAGATTTTAGCACCTTACCCGCTTTTGCAAAATCTTATATGCTAATGATCAGAAATTTAGATTTAAGTTCAGAAAAAAAATAAGCTCAAAAAAATATACAGTAACCAATGAAAGAAGTAATTGATACTTATAAAGACGTTGTTATTCAAATTGCCACCCCTTTTAGTACAGGGACTGGATTTTACCTTAAAGAACATGGGCTTATTGTAACCAATGAACATGTAATTAGAGGAAGTAAAGAAGTGGTTATCGATGGTAATTCCATTGACAAGGCTTTATCTCATGTGATTTTTGCTGATCCTTTTCACGATTTAGCTTTTTTGAAACCGCCTGAAAATATCGATCTCCAATCTGTTCCTCTTTCTCCAACGAATGTAACGGATGGAGACCAAGTGCTCGCTATAGGACACCCGATGGGATTAAAATACACATCTACACAAGGTATTGTTTCTAACTCCAATCGAAAGATGCAAAATGATTTGAATTATATTCAAACAGATGCCGCAATTAATCCTGGAAATAGTGGAGGCCCATTAGTAAACAGCGCAGGAGAAGTTATTGGAATTAATACCTCTATATATAAAGACTCTAATAATATTGGTTTTGCACTCCAAGTTAGTTATTTAAGAGATACCATTAATGAATATAAAGAACAGTATGGCCAAATTGGGTCTCGTTGTACTTCTTGTTTGAATTTAGTTTTTCAAAAAAATGTAGACGATGGTTATTGTCCGCATTGTGGTGCAAAAATTTCTTTACCTTCTGACTTAGAAGATTATAGCCCCACAGGAATTCCCAAAATGGTAGAAGAAATTTTATCAGAATCAGATCAAGATATCAAGCTTTCTAGACGTGGGCCAAACCATTGGCAAATTGAACAAGGAAGCGCCAATATTCGAGTTTCTTATCATGATAAATCGGGTTTTATTATTGGTGATGCTTTCCTTTGTACTTTACCCAAACAAAATATTAAAGACATTTACGAATATTTACTTCGGCAAAATAATGATCTTGAATCATTAAACTTTAGTGTTTTTGGTAACAATATTGTGCTTTCTCTAATTATTTATGATCGATATTTAAGTATTGAAACAGGTAGAAATTTATTTAAATATTTGTTCGAAAAAGCAGATCATTATGATGACATTTTAGTCAACCAATTTGGCGCTAATTTCAAAGAAGATGCTTAATTTTATTTAGGAACATGAATCGATTTAAGTATTTTATTGATGGTATAAAACACATGAAAACAAGGGGAACGGTTGCTCCTACATCTCGGTTTACGAGTAAACAAATGCTTAAACCAATTAACTTTGAACAAACCGATCATATTCTTGAACTTGGCGCTGGAGATGGAAGTATTACCAAACATATCTTACGCCGCATGGAACCTCATGCCACCTTATTTTCTATCGAACTAAATGATGATTTTTGTAAAGAGTTAAATGATCTTGGAGATCCTCGACTTAAAGTATTAAATACTTCTGCTGAAAAAATGGTGGAAGCCTTAAGTGCCTACAATCTTTCTAAAGTAGATTATGTAATTTCGGGTCTTCCTTTAGTAAATATGCCTAAAAAAATCACCTTAGATATTTTGTCTAAAGCAAAATCATTGCTTAAACCCAATGGTTATTTTATTCAATTCCATTATTCCCTAATTCCTAAAAAGCTTTATCTACAAACCTTTGATGAGGTAGATATTCGATTTGAAGTGAGGAATATTCCCCCAGCCTTCGTTTTCGTTTGTAAATAATTCAATCTATTTCCCTGAATTTCCCACAGCAGATAGACTGTTAACCCCAATTTGTACAAAAGCTTCTAATTCCCAATTTGCTCTTAATGTCTGAAGTTTTTTAGTTGTTACGCGCTCAGGTTGTCGTTTTCCTAGATAATTTCCACTGTCCCATTTTCCATTTTTATTATCGTCTTCGACAACGCGTATAGTGTATTCGCCAGGCTCTATTGATGTCAAATTCTTTTTAAAAAATCCTAGATTATTTATGTTAAATTTTTCGATTGGTTCTTGCTTTGAGTCTAACAAAGTAACTAAGTATTGCTTCGTACTATCCATCCCACTAATTTCGCATAAAATCGTGCCCATATCTTTTCGTTGAAGACAAACAAAAGGAATTTCTAAACTATCATTTTCAAGTCCAAAGAGATCTTTCATCGCTCCTTCTTTTATTTTTAAACGATAGGCTGCTCCTTCTTTCCAAGTATGTTTAATAGAGAGCGTACGGTTATCTTCAAGCAAGGTGTAGCTTGGGTTTATAATTTGTTTTGTACTATCATTTAAAAATTCAAAATCCTCTTTTTCCAAATTGATCACTGGATGATTAAGATATAATAACACGGGTCGATCGGGATTGATTTTTTGTACGCCTAGACTAGCTACAGCTTCATTAAATTTTGCCTTTGCATTATCTACAGGACTGGAACTCGTTGATTGAGTGGTGCTGGTGTTTGTTCCTCCTCTTTTTCCTGTCGTAGATCCAGGTCGGCCACTATTTCCTCTTGTAGTACTACTTGTAATTGCATTATTTCGGTTTCCTCCTCTTCTATTGGGTTCACCTTCTTTTGATGGTTTAGGAATAAATTTCAACTTAGGATTTGCTTTAAGGTAATCGGCTCGTTTTGTTGGAGAAACGTTTATCGTGTCTTTGTAATTATTTATTTCGGCAAAAAATTGAATTTCTTCTTCTGACTCTGTATCGTACCAAATCCTAATTTCTTTCTCTTTTCTCTCCACAAAATAATTGGTATAACTGGGCTTTACAGAAATATTCAATCCTTGGTCTTCTTGGGTTAAAGTCAGTTTTATTTGTCCATACGTTCTTGTGTTCGTACTCAGGATTCGAAAAGGAATCTCTTCCTCAAATGTTTTAATAAGTAATCGGCTATCGGTACTATCTGTAATAGTTATCGTTTTCGAATTAAAGCCAATAACTTCATTTTCTAAATCAAAAAGGTAATTGTAATTATTATCTCTTAAAGCAAAAACTTTAAATGTTCCTGCTTTCATATTTTCAATTCTAAACTTCCCATTTTGATCTGTTTTGGAAAAGTATAATGGCTTCTCTTTGTACACCACTGAATCCTCCAAATTATCATACATCATAACCAACATCCCCGCTTCTGATGCTCCAGAGTAAATATTTACAACTTGCCCTTCAAAAGATAAAGAGTCGATAAAAGCTCCTGTAGAAAAAACATATCGTAGGTTTTTTGCTGCATTACCTTCTGTTATATCTTTTACGGCTTCACCAAAGTTAAGGGTATAAGTCGTATTGGGACGAAGCTCCTCATTGAAGCCTACCACTACCCCTTTTTTACGATTGAGCCGAATGTCTAATTCTTCTTCTAATGGCGGAGAAATAACCACCTGATTAAAGGCGTCGTTTAAACGAACCCATTCATCAAAGGTGAGTATAATTTGCTTTGACGAAAAATTGGTGGAATAGTTGGGAGTTGATTTGGTACTGTCAATTCCCGGTGCAACCTTATCTCTCGGGCCTCCTGTTGGAGAAACGGGATTTGCACATTGCGTTAAGATTAGAATCATAAAAGCACAAAAACAAATTGAGCCTAGACGAAACCAAACCAGTAGTTTGAAAAGTGATATTTTAAGCGTATGATTCATATGTCCAATTGGACGGGAAATTACATAATTTTAGATAGAGTACCTTATAAATCAGGTAGCATAAACAAAAAATTAACAGGTTTAGATCAACTTTAAGAATTCCTTTCCTTTATAGGAAAATAAATTAATGTGCATTGTTTTTTCTTTCCGCAAGAAAATTGGCCATAGAAAAGATTTCTAATTCTTCTTTGTATTCTACAATCTCTTCGAGTCCATTTTTTAATATCCGATATATTCGAAAATCTTGGTGTAATAAATCCCAAAATGACTTAAAAAATATCTTCGAGTCAATCGCACATCCTCCAAATTCAAATTGAATAAATCGAATTTTTGCCTGTGTTAAGGTTTGTTTTGCTCCACGTAGCACACTCATTTCATGCCCTTCAACATCGATCTTTAGCAAATCAATTTCTGCTACTTTTTGATGCCTCATCCAATGATCCAAACTATCTAATTCAATGGTTTCTAATTTTTCAATTTCAATATTAAATCGAGATAATTCACGAGGATATAAAGAGGATAATCCAGGTTTGTCTTTGTTTCCATAAAGCGGTAAACTTTCCTCTTTTTCACCAAGTCCTTTAGCATATAAATGCACCTTATCGTCTGTTGAAAAATTGGATTTTAAAATATTAAACATGGCTTGAGATGGTTCAAAAGCATGGATTATTGCCTCTTTCCAAATCTGCTTTATGGCTAAAATATATTTTCCTTTATTGGCTCCTACATCTAAAATAATAGGCGACTCTTTTTGGATTTTTGAATGAATATATCCTAATGCTTTTATTTCTCCTGCAACTAAAATATTACCCGCCTGACCATAATTCATACCTTCTAATCCCACTTTGTGTAAATAGGAAAAAAAAGATTGGAAACCTTTCTTTCCTTTAAGTGGATTTAGAAAAAGTTTATTCATAACTTTTAAGAGGAATAACAATACTTTTTCAATCATAGTTATTGATATTCATAAAAGTGTTCTTCCATAATTCCTGGGGCTTTTTGTATCACACGGGAAACTAAGCGACCTTTCTCATCATATTGATACATCTCTGCGCGATCTTGTCCTTTTTCACTTGTTCCTTCTTTTCCGATACAACATCCATTTTCATCAAAAGAAAAACGATACTCATAAATATAAGATTCTGGATATTCTTCTACCTCTTTTATTAATTTTCCTGTTTTATCATAATGAAAAATAGAAGTCGATACCCAACCATCTAAATCTTCATTTCGCTTTTCTTCTAGTTGTCCTTCGCTGTTATAACGATACAAGGATTTGTTCAACGAACCATCTGACCCCACAAATTTTTCTTCTATCATTCGATGTTGGTCGTCATAGATTAGTTTATGAGCACACGAATAGCCAAACTTATCGTTTATTTCTTCTAAGATTAAATGCCCTTCTTCATTATAATGGAACAAACACGTGGCATCTGCACCATAGGTAGATTTTAAAAATCCAGTTTGTGGTTTATGTGTTTGAAAAAGTTTTAAAAAATGAACCATCACCAAAGGTTTTATTTATAAAAAAAGAATAACCGTTGGGGGTGAATTGGGTTATTTATATAAAAGTAAAAAATACCATTTACAATTTTTACTTAATCGTAATTCGTTTTACTTCTTTGTACATATAATTGAAATCGGGCGCAGATCCTTCATCAATTCCTCCTTCGAAAACGACAATTTCTGTATCTGCTGCCATTGCATAAAATACGGTTTCCAAGTCTCCCATCCATATTTTTACTGCGGTCTTTGCTTCCTCAGGTACATCGCTATTTGAGTAACTTGCTTTATCCAATTTTTCGGCTTGTCCACTAACCTTCCCTAGTTCAATGGTTTGATTATTTACCATAATAGAAACTTTAGTTCCTAATGTCCCGTCTTCTAAGTTTCCTACAGATTCTAGTTTCCAATCTAGTTTTTCGAGGACCGTTTTTTCTACTTTTGTTTTTTTATCTGTTTCTTCTTCAGAAGTGCTTGTATTTTGACAAGAAGAAAAAGCAAATCCTATTAAAATTATCATGAAGTAAATACGCATATTCCTTATTTTTTATGTGAAAAAGAAAAAGATTAAGCCTTCATCTAGCGCCCCATATAAACTAATAACACAGAAATATCTGAAGGAGAAACGCCACTAATTCGACTTGCTTGTCCAATCGTCATGGGGCGAACTTCTGCCAATTTTTCTCTTGCTTCAGAAGACAATGAATTTATTTTCAAATAATCAATCGTATCATGAAGACGCACATCTTCCAATCTATTCTTTTTTTCTACCCACTCTTTTTCTTTTACAAGATAGCCTTCATACTTTAAATTAACTTCTGCTAATTCAAGTATTTCCTCATCATATTGATCCAATTCTTGCTTAACATCTGGTAGTAGATTCATCAAGTCATTCAAGGCAATATGTGGGCGAATCAATACTTTTTGCAATTTGATTTTTTGTTTCAATTTCGCAGAACCTTTTCCTTCTAAATAAGCATTTACATGATCGGGTTCAACACTTATTTTTTTGAAAAAAGAACGAATCTTAGACAATGCTTCTTCTTTTTCTTTTACACGTTCCATTCTAGGTTTTGCGGCTTCCATTCCAAGGCTTTCCGCAAATTTAGTCAATCGAAGATCTGCATTATCTTGTCGTAATAAAATTCGATGTTCTGCACGAGAAGTAAACATTCGGTAAGGTTCTTCTGTTCCTTTATTGATCAAATCATCAATCAATACTCCAATGTATGCATCTGATCTTTTTAGAATAAATGGATCTTTTTCGTTGATATTTTGATGTGCATTTATTCCAGCCATAAGACCTTGACATGCGGCTTCCTCATATCCCGTTGTTCCATTGATTTGTCCCGCAAAAAACAGGTTTTTAACTAACCTTGTTTCAAGTGTTAGTTTAAGTTGTGTGGGCGGAAAGTAATCGTATTCGATTGCATAACCAGGTCGAAACATTTTTGCTTTTTCAAACCCCACAATTTTTCGCATGGCTTTAAGTTGTACATCTTCAGGTAATGAAGAAGAAAAGCCATTGACATAAATTTCGCAGGTATCCCAACCTTCAGGTTCTACAAAAAGTTGGTGTCGATCACGATCTGCAAACCGATCAATTTTATCTTCAATTGATGGACAATATCTAGGGCCTTGTCCGCGAATTCTCCCATTAAACATGGGCGAACGATCAAAGCCCGTTTTTAAAATATCGTGTACTTCTTTGCTTGTATAAGCAATATGACAAGGCATTTGCTTGTCAGTAATTTTTGTTTGAGTATATGAAAAACGGCGAGGTTTTACATCTCCTGCTTGTTCGTCCATGGCATCCCAGTTCAGGGTTCGGCCATCTACGCGTGGAGGTGTTCCTGTTTTCATTCTACCTGCCTCGAAACCAAGTTCTACCAATTGTTCAGTGATTCCGACGGATGCTTTTTCTCCAGAACGGCCACCACCAAACGTTTTTTCTCCAATATGAATTAATCCATTCAAGAAGGTTCCGCTTGTTAAGATCACGGATTTTGCAGGAATTTCGATTCCCATTCCTGTACGGACACCACAAACTCTTCCATCTTTCACTATAATTCCAGTGACCATTTCTTGCCAAAAGTCTACATTGGAATTTTCTTCCAAAAGTTTTCGCCATTTTTGGGCAAACATCATCCGGTCATTTTGAGCACGTGGACTCCACATTGCAGGACCTTTGGATAAATTCAACATTCTAAATTGAAGCATGGAATGATCGGTAACAATACCAGAATTTCCACAAAGCGCATCAATTTCTCTTACAATTTGTCCTTTTGCCACGCCGCCCATTGCAGGGTTACAAGACATTTGGGCAATTGTTTGCATGTTCATTGTTGCTAAAAGCACTTTAGAACCTAAGTTAGCGGCGGCTGTAGCCGCTTCACATCCAGCGTGACCCGCTCCCACTATTATTACATCATATTCGTCAAACATGTTATTTTGTTTAAACAACTTCATCATTAAGGCTGCAAAAATACAAATATTTTATGGAGCTTTTTCAAAAAATGAATTTCTTAATGGAAAAGCCACTTTTACCATAACCCCATTTTTTGAAGAAAAGTGCATTTTTCCTTTTTTGCATAAAAAAAGCAGGCCGTAATTGACCTGCTTCTCCTTCATCTGTTCCGGGGTGTGGACAGCGAAGATTATGTTGTATTTTCATTTAATTAGTCCCTAAAAGATCAATCTTCCCCTATCCAAAACGGAATAATTGCATGAACTGTTGTCTTTTCTTCTTCTTTTTCTTTTTCCGTTCGTTCCTTTTCAATTCTAAGGATATGTTTTCCTTTGGAAAGGTGATCAATAGGTAAATAACTAATGATGCCTTTTTCGTTTTTATTTTCGTGTGTATACCATAAAAAATCGGGGTTTGAGACAGGAATTGAATCTAAAAAAAGTTGATAATATTGGCTTAATTGATCCTTGGTATGTGTTTTATAGTTTATGTTTCTCTTTTTTCTATCCGCTTCATCTGTTTTTGAAAAGCTACCATATAATTGATCCAAGGTAGTTTTTTGTCGGCCATAATAAGGAATAAACAACACCAATTGATCACTTGTAATTTGTGTGGATTGAATGATAGGATAACCAATGTATTGATTGGGTTTATTTTGATCTAAATAATGTTTTGCATTTAAAATACTTTCCGATTTGTTTCCCTTATTTAATGCGCTTTCTAGTGAATGATTATCTTGAATACCTTTAAAAGCAAAGATGGCAACTGCCACAAAAATAAAATACGTTAAAAACACCATTTGCATTTTCTTAAACTCTACATTGGTATTGAACGTATACTGGATATAAATGGCTGGTTTATAAAAAAACAAATAGAGCACTTTCATGATTCCTTTATGTAAAGGATAGTGTACCTTTTTGACCCAAGATTTATCCCTAATTTTTTTGATGTTTAATATTCCAATCAAAATCGTTGGTACAAAAACTAAAGAGATAATAGCCAAAGGGATGTATCTACTCGCTTCTAAAAATGTGTCTGGAAAAAGGCTAACTAAAAGTACTGTACAAAGAATGATGACACATAATAAAAAAGAAATACTTATAAATATTCCAGCAATAGAGCAAGAAAAGGCAAAGATCACGCTACAAATTTTGTCTAGTTGGAGCGTGAAGTTTTTTATATCTGGAAATTCATTGAGGAGTTGATCATTAAAATGATCAGAATTTCTCAATTTTTCTCGATTAATCCCATTGGGGAAAACGGAGATTAAACCAATCATTCCTACCCACAGTGTACGCAGCATGAAATGAATAACGAAATTTAAAAAGAGTGAAACCATGGCAAGTTGCATATAAATTTCAATTAATGAAATAGTGCTTACAATGGAGTAATTTCCATTGAGATACCAATAGTTTGATGCATTTGTAATATAATAAATCAAAGAAAATGTAGTAAAAATAGCAAAACCAGAAATTACTAATTCTGGTTGGAAACTTTCTAAAGCAATCGTTTTTATCCAATGCTCTTCACTGCTTTTCGTTTTATTTTCCTCCGTCATTCTTGTTTATAATTAAAGCCTAAATTTACATAAAAATAGAGAATAGTTTTTCTTCAACAGATAGAAGTTCGTTTCATTTTTAAATTCCTAATGAAAAGAAGTAAATTCGCCATTAGTTAATGCGTGAAAAATCAACATATCATCCACTGATTCCTGTTTCTATTCTTGTAGGATTGTCTATGTTTTTCCTATTTATTTTTTGGGGAAAAGTAGTAATTGCTCCCAATGATTATTTATTTAATGATAAGGGAGATGGATTAAAGAATTATTTCACTTTAGTGCATTATGTAAAATACGATACGGGTCATCATTTTTCTGGGATGTTATATCCTTATGGTGAGCATATCATTTATACAGATAATCAACCGGCGATAGCTTGGATTTTAAAGGGTATTCACCAGTTTTTATACGATATAGAAAATGAAATTCCTGGGATTATTCATATCCTTCTTTTTCTGGGTTTAGTACTTTGTGCATTATACACCTATCTTTTATTGATCCGATTTAAAGTTTCTTATGCATTTGCGGTATTTGGCGCATTACTTATTACTTTTCTTTCCCCTCAAATTGCTCGATTTTCGGGGCATTATAGTTTAGGTTATGCTTGTTTTTTCCCGATGCTTTGGTATTATTTGATCCAATATATGCGTTCCACGTGGAGGTGGAGTCGGATGATCGGGATTATTTTTCTACTTACGTTTTTTGGCTTTATCCATTTGTATTATTTGCTTATTGGAATTAGTTTTTTGCTTTCTTTTGCCTTCGTTCATTTCCTTGCCAACAGGGAAAAGTTGCGATCAAATTTGCTTGCTTATACCCAATTGTTTGCTATGGCTATCTTGCCATTTTTGATTATCCGTTTATTTTTATTTTATACAGATCCTATATTAGATCGGCCTACGGCTCCATATGGTTTTTTATCATACCATGCTTTTTTAGGCAGCATTTTTATTCCTGGACATGGCCCACTCCGATCATTCTGGGAAATGATCTTTTATAAATTAACGTATCAATTTGAAGCACAAGTTTATTTGGGATTAATTCCGAGTCTAACTTTAGTTTTTCTTTTTGTTCGACAAATAAAAAAATCATTTACTCAAAGACTTTCATTTTTTGACATTCCAAGTTCAGATTCTTTATTGACCTATTCCTTTTGGGCGGGCATTTTGGTATTATTATTTTCTATGGCTCTACCCTTTCGTTGGGGACTCGCATTTTTATTAGATTGGATTCCATTACTTAAGCAGTTTAGATCGGTGGGTCGATTTGCTTGGGTTTTTTATTATATATTATCGGTATATTCTGTTTGCTTTCTCTATTTACAATTTCAAAAAATGAAATTAAAGTCGTACAAAAAAACGGCATTAGGAATAGCTACAGTCGCACTCTTTGTTTGGTTTGCGGAAGTTTGGGTTTATCATAAAATGAATCCTAATAAATATTTAGTTAATAATACGATTTTCAATGAAGATAGCTCTTTTGACTTCCCAGATTACTTTAAGTTAGATGCACGTAAGTTTCAGGCCATTTTACCTTTATCGATGCCATTAATTGGTTCGGAGAAAAACTTTCTAGAAGGAGGAAGAGAAGCATTTCCAGACGCCATTAAATTAATTTCGAAAACGGGTTTGCCAATGATTGGCGCCAATTTATCGAGAACTTCTATTTCTCAAACATTGAATACCTTGCAAATTTTGAGTAGTCCTTATTTGTCAAAGCGCATTCTTGAAGATTTTGGAGAAGATAAACGTCCCATTTTAATCTTGTGGAGTGGTGAAGATTTGGGGAGAGAAGAGCGATTATTATTAAAGAAAGCTTCTTTTTTAGTGGAAGGAAATGGAGTAAAACTCTATGAACTTTCCTTAGATGCTTTTTCAACTCAACTCGGTTGGCTTAAAAAATATTTTGATAAGGATATAGGGAAATTTGTGAATCGTGAAGGATATTATACCAAAGACAGTACGACTTTTTTTGTTCATAAAAATTATCCAGAAACTTCTGTTTCAAAACCAATTCCTGGTTGGCATGATGAGGCTGGACTTTATACCCAAGATTCGATTGTTTTATACGATGGTCTTTGGGGCGGAACCATTGAAAAATCAGACATAGAGGCTTCTGTTTGGGTAAGAGCAAATCCCGATCATTTTAATTATCCGACGCTTTATTTTTACCATTATAACCCTGAAGGTAAATTGGTAAAAAAGAAAGTTTCCGCAGCTGGTCAAATGGTAGAAACGGATGGAGAATGGATGCGTGTAAATGCGACAAACATTGTTCGTTTTGGCGATCGGGTTTCTCTAGTTTTAATGGGTGACCAAATCGAGTTTGATCATTTTCTTATTCGACCAAAGAATAGAGATATTTTTTATGGGTTAAAGAAGGATGGAAGTTTTATTTTTAATAACTATTTTGTGCCTTCAAAGATTAACCCTTTATGAATTTTGTAAAAAAGACATGGCCCATTTTCATCCTTTTAGGCATTACCTATTTGATTGTATATTGGGGTTTTGGAAAGTTGTTTACCCAACCCAATGAACATATTTTTGTACAAGTTGCTGATGGAATAAAAAATTATTCGGCAGCAGCATATTATATGAAATACGATGGAGGTTGGATGACTTCTGGCACGCATTATCCATATGGCGAATATGCATTATATACCGATGGTTTTTATCTATTTGCTTGGCTGGGAAATAAGCTAAATGCCGTTTTTCCAACGGTTGACTATGGCGTGGGGATGATCAATTTCAGCATATTATTTTCTATTGGATTTTGTTCGTTATTTTTGTTTTTGATCTTAAAGAAATATCGATTACCCAATTGGTATGCTATCCTTGTGGCACTAATTATTTGTTTTCTTTCCCCACAATTACAACGATTTTCTGCGCATTATAGTTTGTCTTTTGCTTTTTATATTCCCATGCTTTGGTATTTTATTATTCGCCTAGAAGAAAGTAAACGCCAATGGGTTTGGGCATTAGCGATGGTCGTTGGTATTTCCATACTTACTTTTTTGCATCCTTATTATTTGCCTTTAGGCGCATTCTTTTTGCTTGCTTATGGAGGCGTATATTTTTTGCAACATATCCGTTCCTTAAAAAATCATTGGAAAACATTGGCTTGGATTTTTGGTGTGGGTTTAGGTGTAGTGATTCTTATTCAAGGCATCGTTTCGTTTACTGATCCTTTTGGTGACCGCCATACCTCTCCTTTTGGAATGTTTGTTTACACCGCATCTTTTGAAAGCATTTTCCTTCCACAATTTGGACCTGTTTACGATTTTTGGAATTATTTCACCATTGTTCGGCCTTCAAGCCATGAAGGAATGGCCTATGTAGGTGTTTTAGGATTTTTGATTTTAATTTATACCGTAATAAGAATACTAATTCGCCTTTGGAAGCGTGATTTTAAGCGGGTTTTTCTGTTTACACGATCTAAACAAATAAACGGTTTATTATGGGGAAGTTTGATTTTATTGGTACTCGCCTTTGCTTTACCTTTTCTATATTTTGAATTTATTTTAGACCTTGTTCCTCCTTTTAAGCAATTCCGTTCTTTGGGTCGATTTGCTTGGGTTTTCTTTTATGTATTTACGGTTTATTCGGCCTATTATCTCTTTTTGGTTTATCGTTCTATGTCCATCAAAGGAAATCGTGCGATTGGGTTATCATTAGTATTGACTGTTTTATTTCTGTGGGGCGTTGAGTCTTATATTAATTTCTATAATATCAGCGGTCGATTAGTAAAAACAGCAACCAAGAATACCTTATTTAAAGAATCGAATAAGGATTATTCTCAATTTTTAGCTAAGGCAGGATATGAAGCTAAAGATTTTCAAGCTTTATTGGCTTTTCCTTATTTTAATAATGGCTCTGAAAAATTTTACATTTATCGTTCGGAAGAAGCCGTTTATGAAGCATTAAAATGTACCTACGATACAGGGATTCCTATTATTTCTTTATTATCTCCAAGAACCTCTTTGCCACATACTTACAATTTGGTTCAACTAATGAGTGACCCTTTAATAAAAAAAGAAATTTTACCCGATTTAAATGAGTTGCCTCTATTAACTATAGTGACGAATGAAAAGCTCAAACCCGATGAAAATCGAGTGTTGGAGCAATCAGAGCTTATATTTAAAAACAAATTTTTGAAATTATATAAAACGCCGATTTCTGCGTTTCAAGATTCAATTGCTGTGGTACAAGATTGGTATAGCCAACAAAAAGAGCAACTGATTCAATATCCTGATTTTGCTACTTCTGATTCAAGCAATTTGGTTCGTTTATTGACTTTTGATGACAAAGAAAGTACGGTTTCTTTTATGGGTTCTGGTGCTTATGAGAAAAATACGGAAGATGAAAAATTAGTCATTTTTGATGAAACACTTTCTTTAGATACCATTACCATGATGGAGGCTTCCATTTGGATTTATAGCGATCATGAATCTCCTTCTTTTCCTTCTTTTTATTATGAACAATATGGTAAGGATGGCACAAAATACATTCATAAAAATTTCAATCCTAAATTTTATACAGATGTGTATAAAAACTGGGTAAAAGCTACTTTTCAGTTTAGATATGATCCAACTAATCGATTATATTTCTTCTTTGAACACGAAAATAATAGGGAACATCATTATATTTTCGACAATTTCTTATTGCGACCATTAGATGTCGATGTGATTCAGAAGAACCCAAATGGTGCTACGATTTTGTATAATAATTTTGAAATTCCTATTCAGTAAAAGAGATAGAAACTATTTAATCTTCAGGTATATCAAATACGAATAAATCTTTAAACTGCTTGGTATAAAACGCTTCAATCTTTTTCATTTCCTCTGGATATCCATTGGCATCATGAAAAGCAAAAAGTAAATATTGCTGTGTTTTAGCGATCCATAAACCCGATTCTGAGCCACCTAGTTTGGTTAAGGTATCCGCAATTTCTTTCGATTTTAGTTGGGCAATGACAATTCCTAATTCCTTGGTTGATTCTGCATTGGGAATATAAATTTCAGTATAAACCTTCACCAAATCATCTTGTTTTAATGTAGGAAATAAACCACTGAACAATCCTTTGTATGCGAAATTGAGATCAATATATCCTGGATTTCCTGAAAACCCTTGAGCCTTTCCTCGTTCATCGAGTGGTCGAAAAATCATTTGGCTTGATTTTCCAATGCTTTCAATGGAGAAGCTATCGGGAAAAGTAATTTTTTTTACGGCTTTTTGATTTTGGGGATTGCAAGAAAATGTAAATAAAATAAAGCCAATTAATAAGGGAAAAAACAAACGTTGATTATTCATAAATAGATAATTATAACAGTAGAAATTAGGACGATTTTGGAGGAAAGTTAATATAAAAATTGCTCAGACTTTTTTTTTATTAAAAAAAACTCATTTCTATGCTTGACAATGCTAAAAAAAATGTGTTAAATTGAAGTGAAAAAAATTATTTAATTCGCTGAAAATGTGCGGTTTCTGTTAAATTTTGAAACATTTTTTATTTTTTACCGTATAAGAATCGTTAGCTTTTTGTTAAAACTTAAATTTTTACAATCTTTTTGAGAAAAAATTAGTTCTTTTATAGTGGGAAATTCTCCCTCTAAAGATTTGTAAAATTGAATAGAAATGATGCAGACAGACTCTCAAAATAATTATCACCTACTTATAGAAAAACTAGACCAGTTTATTCGTAAATTTTATATGAATAAATTTATTCGTGGTTCTTTATACGCCATTGGTCTTATTGTGCTTTTATTTTTAGCCATTACCTTATTGGAACATTACTTTTACTTTTCCTCTGGAGTTCGAAAAGGATTATTCTTTTCTTTTATAGGAATTAGTGGATTGGCTTTAGTAGGTTGGGTTTTTAAACCGCTTTTAAATTATTTTAATTTAGGAAAATTAATTTCTCACGAACAAGCGGCTACGATTATTGGAGATCATTTCACCAATGTGAAGGATAAATTACTTAATATTCTTCAATTAAAAAGTCAGGCAGAAAGTGCAGAAAATACGTCATTAGTCAATGCAAGTATTGATCAGAAAATATCGGCATTGAAACCTGTTCCATTTAAATCGGCTATTAATTTAAATCAGAACAAAAAATACTTAAAGTATGCATTACCTCCATTAATGCTTTTACTTACTATTCTTTTTGCCGCACCAAAATTAATTTCCAATAGTACAAGTCGATTAATACAAAATAATAAAGAGTTTGAACGACCCGCTCCTTTCTTATTCGATGTAGAAAATGAAGATATGACCGTGGTTCAGTTTGAAGATTTCCAATTGGATGTTAAAGTAAATCCAAATGGCGAGAGTGGAGCCTTACCCAATGAGGTGTTTATCAACATTGATAATTACGAATATAAATTAGTAAAAAATAGTCCATCTACTTTCAGTTATAAATTTAGCAAAATTGCTAAAGACACGAAATTTTTCCTTCACTCCAGCGGATTTGAATCTAAATCTTATGGAATTGATGTATTGAAAAAACCAAACTTAGTTGGTTTTGATGTGAAGATGAACTACCCTTCTTATACAGGGAGAAAAAATGAAATGGTCAATAATATTGGGGATATGGTTGTTCCATATGGAACAAATATTACTTGGAATTTCAATTCTCAAAATACAGATGATATTGACATTAAGTTTTCTAATCAAAAAGAAGCTAAGAAAACAGAACGTGTGGGAGAGTCGCTTTTTCAAGTAAAACGACGAGCGATGAAAGATCAAACCTATATGGTTTATGTTTCCAATAAATTATTGCCAAATGCAGATTCTGTGTTCTATTCGATTTCAGTAGTTCCTGATTTATATCCTAATATTTCTGTAGAAACTTTTGAAGATAGTACCGATAATAAATTATTGTTTTTTGTTGGAGATGCATCGGATGATTATGGTATAAAGTCTTTAACTTTTAATTATAAAATTGGTGCTGAAAATGAATCGGCTGCAAAACTAAACAGCGTACCAATGAGCTTTAGTCCAGGAACTTCAGCTTCATATGATCATACTTGGGACATTCGAGAACTCGGTTTAAAACCAGGAGATAAAATCACTTATTTCTTTGAAGTATTTGATAATGATGCGGTGAATGGTAGCAAATCTGCACGGACTTCGTTGATGAGTTATGCAATGCCAAGCGTAGAAGAATTTCAAAAATTAGAAGAAGAAAACAATGAAGAGATCAAAGAAGATCTTCAAAAATCTATTCAAGAATCTAAAGACCTTCGAAAAGATTTAAAAGAACTTAAAGAAAATTTAGTTCAGAAAAAAGAACTCGATTGGCAAGATAAAAAGGAAATTGAAAACCTTTTAGAACGCCAAAAAGAACTCGAAGAAAACTTGAAAAACGCTCAAGAAAACTTCGAACAAAACATGGAAAACCAAAGTGAGTTTGAAGAAACCAAAGAAGAAATTCTAGAAAAGCAAGAAAAAATTCAAGAGTTGTTCGAAGAATTGATGAGTGATGAGATGAAAGAACTCATGAAAAAATTAGAAGAACTCTTAGATGATATGTCTCGTGATGATGCCTTAATGGAATTAGACGAAATGGAAATGAGTGATGAGGAATTAGAGAAAGAATTGGATCGAATGCTAGAGTTGTTCAAAGAAATGGAAATGGAACATCAGTTAGAACAAACTGCGGAGAAATTGGAAGAGCTTGCTGAAAAACAAGAAGAGCTTAGTAAAGAATCTGAAAAAGAAAATAGCAATACCGATCAAATAGAAAAAGAACAAGAAAAGTTAAACGAAGAGTTTGATAAGGTTCAGGAAGAAATGGATAAATTGGAGGAAATGAATGAAGAGTTAGAAACGCCAAAGGAACTGGACAATATGGAAGAAGAGCAGGAAAGCATTGATCAAGATATGGAAAAAAGTTCGGATGACTTGAAAAAAGATCAAAAGAAAAGTGCTTCTAAATCTCAAAAAAGTGCATCGGAAAAAATGAAAGATATGGCTTCTAAAATGAGAGGTCAAATGGCACAAGCACAGCAAGATCAGATGAAAGAGGATATTGAATCTTTACGTCAATTACTTGAAAACCTTGTAGATATGTCTTTCGATCAAGAGGAACTTATGGATGAGTTTACCAAAACGAGTACCACAACACCTCGATTTGTAGAACTCGTACAAGATCAATATAAATTAAAAGATGACTTCAAATTAATTGAAGATAGTTTACAAGCATTGAGTAAGCGCGTATTCCAAATTGAATCTTTTGTTACTGAAAAAGTAACGGATGTAAAACGAAATTTGAAAGGAGGATTGGAAGATTTAGAAGAGCGTAAAAAAGGAGTCGCCACTGTAAAACAACAATATGTAATGACAGGCGTTAATGATTTAGCCTTGATGTTGAGTGAAGTGATGGAACAAATGCAGCAACAAATGGCAAACTCCATGCCTGGTGATCAAATGTGTCAAAACCCTGGACAAGGAAAAGGGCAAGGTAAAGGGAAGAAAATGAGTATGAGCGATATGCAAAAACAACTCAACGATCAAATTACCAAGATGCAAGAAGATCAAAAAAATGGTAAAGGAGGAAAAAGTGGAAAAGCTGGAGAAAAAGGAAAAGGAGAAAGTCAACGATTTGCAGAGATGGCAGCCAAACAAGCAGCGATTCGAAAAGCGATGAGAGAAATGGCTAAGGAAGCACAAGAGCAAGGACAAGGTTCTAAGCAGATGGAAGATTTGATGAAAGAAATGGATAAGACGGAAACAGAATTAGTAAATAAAAAATTGACGAATCAAATGATGAAGCGTCAACAAGAAATAATGACTAAATTGTTGGAAGCAGAGAAAGCTCAACGCGAACGACAATATGATAATAAACGTAAATCGGAAACAGCAAGAGAACAAGAACGTAAAATGCCACCTTCACTAGAAGAGTACATTAAAAAACGTGAAGCGGAAATTGAAATGTACAAAACCGTGTCTCCTTCGTTGAAACCTTTTTACAAATCCTTAGTTGAGGATTATTTCAACTCCTTAAAAAAACAATAATAAAATCAACCCATTTTCTTTAACCTATTTATTATATGATGGCTGAAATTGCTTCTAATCCCCTAGTTCTTAGTTCAATACCTAAGAATATTGCACACATCGAGCCTTATGTAGAACGTGTAGTTCGTGAGTTTGATATTAACAGCGAACTTTACGGCAACATTCTAATTTCTGTAACAGAGGCTGTTACAAATGCAATCGTGCATGGTAATCACTCTGATGCTTCTAAGAAAGTAACTGTAGAAATGGAAAAACACCCCAAGAACATTGTATTCAAAGTAACGGATGAAGGTGACGGTTTTGAACCAGAAACTTTACCAGATCCTACTGCTCCAGAAAATTTATTAGAACTTGGTGGCCGTGGTGTTTTCCTTATGAAACAACTTTCTGACTTGGTCATTTTCTCAGATAATGGCCGTACTGTTGAAATTCAGTTTAAGATCTAATGGCTTTACTATTTGAAGATCGAGACATCCATTTCTTTGCAGAAGATATTGATTTTTCATTTGATAATGGAAAAGTCATTACGCATTGGATGTATAAAACCGCAGAAAAAGAAAATGAGTTAAATTCTACTACTTTTGAGGTAGAAGAAATTAATGTTATTTTCTGTAGTGATGAATATTTGCGGAAAATCAATATCGAATATTTAGATCATGATTATTATACGGATGTCATCACCTTTCCTTATTCTGAAGATACTTTACATTCAGATATTTTTATAAGTATTGATCGGATTCGAGATAATGCCCAAAAATTCAACACTACTTTTGATCGTGAATTAAATCGAGTAATTATTCATGGTTATCTACATTTGTTTGGACATAAAGACAAAACAGAGGAAGATCAGAAACTAATGCGAGAAAAAGAAGATTTTCATCTTCACTTACTTTTCTCTAATTTGAAAAGCACTTAATTCTATATCTTCTATAATACTAGCGTCCGCTGCTCTCCCCTACGCACTACTTAATAATTTTTAAATGTTGAGGGAAATCCATTCAACATTTAAAAATTGATTTATGTATCTGTTGGTGTGTTTACCTTACTTATCAATTTACTATTCCATCTTTTGTTGATTGCAATCGCAACCAAATAGTACAATTTTCATTTCAGAAGAAGAAGTAAAAGAAGATTCCATAAATTATCCATTACCATTCAAATTTTTAAAAAATTAGGAATCACGTTTCTTTTATTCAGACATTTTGCAAAAAATAAAAGTGCTTTATTTAGTACCAAAAGAATAGTAAATATATTTTAGAGATGATTTAGAAAATTTATTAAATATAACGAAAGTCAAAATTAAATAATATATTAACTTATTATCAGTTTAATTACTAAAAATTTTAATATGTTCAAATTTTAATGTTTTGAGACATATTTTATAAAAAAACGGCCAAATAGGCGACCTAAATCTATTCGAAAAATTTACTCAAAAATACATATAAAATACTAATAATCAATTATTTATAAACAATACCACACAAATTCTAAACGCTGAGAATTGAATAAAAAAGTGTATCCTGTATAATCGCACAGTACATAAAAAATATAGGCCATTCAAAATACCCATTTTTTGTATTTAGTATCTGTGGTTGCTATAAATTTTAGTTTCGTTTTTTTGTTAAGGAAAAAACATCCTACAAATTTACTTTTTCAGTATTCTACTTTCATTCACTTGGAACAAATTTAAATATTTAGCGTAAACCTTAGAGTTCAATTAATTTCAAAAAAATAGTTGATTTTTTATCTTTGGAAAAACAAATAAGCAAAATGAAAATATTAAAATTTGGAGGATCTTCTGTGAAGTCTGCTGAACGCATTCAACATGTCGTTTCTATTCTAGAAGCATATCATAAAAAAGGAGAAAAATACGCTGCTGTTTTTTCTGCTTTTGGTGGAGTTACAGACGAGATTATCAACATGGCAACAGAAGCAGCAAAAGGAAACGCCCAATACCTAACACATCTTGAACTATTTAAACAACGTCATATAACTACGATTGAAACGCTCTTAAAGGGTAGTAGTTTAGATAAAGTTAGAAATGCATTGAACGGAAGTTTCCTCGAAATGGGAAATTTATTGCAAGGAGTTTTTCTTGTAAAAGATTTAACAACAAGAACGCTTGACTATTTGTTGAGTTTTGGAGAGCGAAATTCAGCATATATCATTGCGCAAACTATGGTTCAACAAGGATTGAGTGCAAACTATTTGGATGCTAGAAAAGTAATAAACACTGATAACAATTTTGGAAGTGCAAAAGTCAACTTTGAAAAAACGAATAATTTAATCAAAAAACAATTTGAAGATCATGATGAAATTCAAATTATTACAGGTTTTATTGGTTCTAATGATGAAGAATTAACTACCACATTGGGAAGAGGAGGTTCCGATTATACGGCTTCAATTTTTGCTTCAGCTCTCAATGCTCAATGCATTGAAATATGGACAGATGTAAATGGAGTAATGACTGCTGATCCAAGAAAAGTAAAAAAAGCATTTTCTATTGATCGAATGACTTATGCAGAAGCAATGGAAATGTCGCATTTTGGAGCAAAGGTTATTTATCCACCGACTATACAACCAGCTTTAATCAAAGAAATTCCTATAATAATTAAGAATACCTTTACACCTGATTTTCCTGGGACATACATTAGTTCTGAAATTACACCATCAAATCAGCCCATAAAAGGAATTACTTCTATTGGAAACATTCATTTATTAACATTAGAAGGAAGTGGATTAGTAGGAAAAAAAGGAACAGCTGCACGATTATTTAGCACATTGGCCAGTAATAATGTAAATATTATTCTCATTACTCAAGGTTCATCTGAGTACGCAATCAATTTTGCTATTGATGAAAAAGAAACTCCAACTGCATTAAAAGCAATAAATGAAGAATTTCAATTAGAAATTAGTGCTGGATTTATTAAGGAACCTAAAATTGAAAAAGATTTATGTGTAGTGGCTGCCATTGGGGAAAATATGCGTTATCAACCCGGTATTTCTGGTCGTCTTTTCCAAGCTATGGGAAAAAATGGTATTAATATAAGTGCCATTGCCCAAGGATCATCGGAATTAAATATATCTACAGTTATTCACAAAAAGGATGAGGGAAAAGCAATTAATGCTATTCATGAAGCATTTTTCCTTTCTGATACTCGGGTTGTCCATTTATTTTTGGTAGGTGTTGGTTTGATTGGAGGAACATTAATCAAACAATTAGAGAATCAAGCTTCGTTTTTAAAAGAAAATCGATCCTTAGAAATCCGTGTAGTAGGTTTATCCAATAGTAGAAAGATGTATTTTGATGAGAATGGAATAGATTTAAATGATTGGACATCCATTCTTGAAGAAAAAGGGGATACTATGTCTATTGATAATTACATCCAAAAAATGCATTTATTAAACCTTCGCAATAGTATTTTTATAGATAATACTGCAAACAAACAGATTCCTTTACATTATGAATCTATTTTAAATTCAAGTATTTCTGTTTCTACTCCAAATAAAATTGCTACTTCTTCTGATTTTGAAACCTATAAAAAATTAAAAAACCTAGCTAAAAAGCGAGGAGTAGGTTTTAAGTACGAAACCAATGTAGGTGCTGGACTACCTGTATTAAGTACTTTACGAGATTTAATAAACAGTGGTGATCAAATTATTAAGATTGAAGGAGTGCTTTCAGGGTCATTATCATATATTTTCAACAAATTCAAACCAGGAATTTCTTTTAGTTCTATTGTAGAAGAAGCAAAAGAATTGGGTTTTACTGAACCCGATCCGAGAGAAGATTTATCAGGATCAGATGTACGGCGTAAATTATTAATTCTTTCAAGAGAATCTGGTTTAGCTATGGAAGCTAAGGATATTGAAATCAAAGGCATTTTACCTCAAGCTTGTATTGATGCATCTACTGTCGATTTATTTTTTGATGCATTAAAAAATGCAGACCATCATTTCACTCAACTTATAGAAAAAGCAGAGTCCAATGGAAAAGCTTTACGGTTTATTGCGGCTTTAGAAGGAACAAAAGCAGAAATTAGTTTACAAGAAGTAGATGAATCTCATCCATTTTATACTTTATCAGGAAGTGATAATATGATTGTATTTACTACAGAACGCTATAAGGAAAGACCATTAGTTGTTCGAGGACCAGGAGCAGGAGCAGAAGTAACTGCTGCAGGAGTATTTGCAGAGATCATTAGTATAGCCACAGAGTTTGGTGGGTAATTGAATTTTCATCATAAAAACATCACCTTTTTTTTTGCATTTCAAAAAATGAAATTAGTTTTGGTGTCTAATTTGATGAAATAAAAAAATGATATGAACGGATATAAAGTATTTGCTCCTGCCACAGTATCAAATTTAGCTTGTGGATTTGACCTCATTGGCTTCCCAATACATGGTCCAGGAGATGAAATTATCGCTAATAGGTCAGATACTCCAGGTGTACAAATTATTTCAATCACTGGGGCCAAAGGAAAACTTCCATTAGAAACAGAAAAGAATACTGCAGGTGTTGCAGCAATGGCTGTACTAAAACACTTAGGTAGAGAAGACTTTGGAGCTACATTTGAGATTAGAAAAAAAATGCCTATTGGTAGTGGTATGGGATCAAGCGCGGCAAGTGCAGTTGCTGGTGCAGTTGCAATAAATGCATTATTGGGCAATCCATTGACAAAGCGAGAATTACTTCCTTTTGCTTCAGCAGGAGAACAAATAGCAAGTGGAGGAAGTATCCATTTAGATAATGTGGCCCCTTGTTTAATGGGAGGTTTTGTTTTCAATTGCAATAATGACACGTTTGATGTGGTTCGATTACTGGCACCTAAAGGTTTACATTGTGCTTTAGTATTCCCACACCTAACCATTCTTACCGCTGAAGCAAGGTCAATATTAAGCCCAAATGTTCCATTAAAAAAACATGTAGAACAATCAGCCAACTTAGGCGGATTAATTGTAGGTCTATATCGAGGAGATTTAGATCTCATAAGTAGATCATTAAAAGATGTAATTATTGAACCTCAGCGTTCGAAGTTAATCACTGGTTTTGATGAAGTACAATCTGCTGCTTTAGCACAAGGGGCATTGGGCTGCAGTATTTCTGGTGCTGGCCCTTCTGTTTTTGCCTTATGTCAAAGTTCGATAATAGCAGAAGCTTGTGCACAAGCTATGCAACAAGCATTTGAGAAAAAAGGAATAAATAGCAATGCTTATGTTTCTACGATTAATATGGAAGGAGCAAAAGTATATTAAATAAAAAACAATGAAACTTTATAGTACCAAAAGTCCGAAACAATTGCATAGTCTAAAGCATGCAGTGATGAAAGGTTTACCAGATGATAATGGTTTGTTTATGCCTGAGTCTATCCCTACCCTACCTATCGATTTTATTCAATCTATAGCGCATTATTCTATTGAAGAAATTGCGTATCATGTGGCAAGGACTTTAATTTCCGAAGAGGCTATTCCTTCTTCAGATTTAAAACCTATTATCAATAAGGCCGTAAACTTTCCTGCGCCTATAGTTAGTCTTGAAAACGACCTACATATACTTGAGTTATTTCACGGCCCTTCCCTAGCCTTTAAAGATTTTGGTGCACGTTTTATGGCACAAACTATGAGCTATTTTAATCAGAAAGAAGAAAAGGATTTAGTTATATTAGTCGCTACTTCAGGTGATACTGGTGGTGCTGTTGGTGCTGGCTTTTTAAATACACCAGGTATAAAAGTGATCATCCTCTACCCTTCTGGAAAAGTTAGTGATTTACAAGAAAAACAATTGACCACTTTAGGAAACAATATTCAAGCGATTGAAGTCAACGGGACTTTTGATGATTGTCAGGCTATGGTTAAACGTGCGTTTTTAGATCAAGATTTAAAAGAGGTACATCGATTGAGTTCGGCCAATTCTATTAATATTGCACGTTTAATTCCTCAAACCTTTTATTATTTCGAAGCATATAAACAACTAAAAGATAAATCTACGCCAATAGTTTTCTCTGTGCCTAGTGGTAACTTTGGCAATCTTACTGCTGGCCTAATGGCCAAAAGAATGGGCTTACCTGTACATCAATTTATTGCTGCTACAAATTCCAATGATGTAGTTCCACAATATTTAAAGACTGGTTCATATATCCCCCGCCCTTCGGTACGCACATTATCTAATGCAATGGATGTTGGTAATCCATCAAACTTTGATCGAATGGATGATCTATATTGTTCCACGTGGAACAATATAAAAAAAGACATTATAGGAAAAGGCTATGATGATACTCAAACCCGACAAGGAATAAAAGAAGTCTTTGAAAAATATAACTATACAATTGATCCACATGGAGCAGTTGGTTATTTAGCCTACAAAGAATATCAAAAAGATAATCCTAATACTCAAGGAATCATTTTAGAAACTGCTCACCCTTCTAAATTTATTGATACTGTAGAAAATGAAATAAATACAAAAGTCACTATTCCTACAAGATTAGCAGAACTAAAACATAAAGAAAAAGTTGCGCTATTTATTGAAAACGACTATAGTCAATTTAAAGATTGGCTCATAAAATTCAAATAAAAAAAGTGGCTTAGTTTAAATTAAAAACTAAGCCACTTTTTTTTCTTTCAATAAAAATCAATACTAACGCCCTCCGCTCTTCTCTGCTTCCTTCGAACGCTGATCACGTTGCATAGGATTCTCTCTTCCCATCTCGCTTTTAAACAACTGAAAACGCGTCGGTAATTGTTTCGGTGGCCAATAGTTATTGTTGGTATCTGTATCGGCGGTTTCCAAAAATGGATCCAATACGATTTCTTTAACTTCTTTTTTAGTAATAAAAATCTTAGATACTTTACCGCGACTCATTTTCCATATCTCCGCAGGAATTCGTCGGACTTCTTTTGTGCCATCCATATAATTCAATTCAACAATCAATGGCATTACTAAACCTCCAACATTTGTAAAATTGACTTCATAAAAATTATACCCTGCATTGATCAATGCTTTATCCTCTTCGCTTAGATTGGACTCATATTTTTTATAGGCTTGCTTATCCAAATAAGAAACATCTAATGGATTATAAGTCGTATAAAAATCTACAGTACTAGGATCTTGCTCTGTAATCGTCTTACTAATTTCTTTTGCATTCTTAATACTACCAATACGTTGTGGTCCTTCATCCTTTCGCTTTTGTGCTATAGGTTGTGTATAACTAGGATCTTGTGAATCTAACTTAAACCACTTTACTTCATCCATTGCAATATCTACATGATCTGTGGTATAAAACCATCCTCTCCAAAACCAATCTAGATCTACTCCAGATGCATCTTCCATCGTACGGAATAAATCTGCTGGTGTAGGATGTTTAAATTTCCAGCGCTGTGCATACTCCTTAAATGCATAATCAAACAGCTCACGGCCTAAAATCGTCTCTCTTAATATATTTAATGCTGTGGCAGGTTTCCCATAAGCATTATTACCAAATTGGAAGATAGACTCTGAATTGGTCATTATAGGAGAAATTTTACTCTTATCTCCTTTCATATACCAAGTAATGTTTTTCGCAGGTCCTCGTCGAGAAGGATAATCACGCTCCCACTCTTGCTCTGTTATATACTCCAAAAAGCTATTTAAACCTTCATCCATCCAAGTCCATTGACGCTCATCGGAGTTGACAATCATAGGAAAATAATTATGTCCCACTTCATGAATGATCACTCCAATCATTCCATATTTCGTTCGTGCAGAATAAGTCCCATCCTTTTCTGGTCGTCCAAAATTAAAACAGATCATCGGATACTCCATACCAATTCGCCCAGCATGAACAGAAATGGCTACAGGATATGGATAATCAAAAGTATGTCGAGAATACACATCCAATGTGTGCACAACTGCTTTAGTAGAATATTGCTCCCATAAAGGATTTCCTTCTTTAGGATAAAAGGACATCGCCATTACAGTCCGTCCTCCAAACTTTACTCCTTGCGCATCCCAAATAAATTTTCGTGAAGAAGCAAAACCAAAATCTCTCACATTCTCTGCATGGAAGGTCCAGGTCTTTTTACCTTTAGCTTTAGATTTTTCATTTTCCTTGGCTTCATCTTCGGTAATAATCATCATCGGTTTATCTGCAGACTTCGATTTTTCAAATCGCTTGATTTGTTCGCCAGTCATCACTTCTTTAGGATTTTGAAGCACTCCAGTAGAAGCAACGACATGATCTGAAGGTACCGTAATATTTACTTTATAATCACCAAAGGTTAAAGCAAACTCTCCCCTTCCTAAAAATTGTTTATTCTGCCATCCATCTACTTCACTGTAAACAGCCATTCTTGGAAAAAACTGAGCAATGGTATAAAGATAATTTCCATCCTCTTCGAAGTATTCATATCCAGATCGTCCACCAATTTTCATTCGATCATTGATGTTATACCACCATTTGATTTTAAATGAATACGAACCTCCTGGTTTCAATGTCGTAGGCAAATCAATGCGCATCATCGTCTTCACGACTTTATACTTCAAATCTTTTCCCGCTTTATCTTTTACAAAATCTAATTTGAACCCTCCATCAAAATCATTAAATAATCTTTTGATTTCTCTCAAACTAGGCTTATCACTAAAACTCGTTTCTCTAACTTTGTAGGTATCTGAATCTTTTGCTCGCATATTTTGATCCAATTGCAACCATAAATAAGTTAATGGATCTGGAGAATTATTATAATAGGTGATGGTTTCCTCTCCAAAGATTTTTTGATTTTCATCATCTAATTCTAAGTTGATTTCATAATCTGCCTTCTGTTGCCAATATTCATGCCCTGGTGCTCCAGAAGCTGTTCGATACACATTGGGTGTTGGAAGTTCTTGCCCCAATTGGCGGAACTTATTTTGGTTGGTATTTGGCTGAGCCAAAAGATTCCATGATCCTAAAAAAAATAGCATCACAAAAAAAGGAAGAATACGTTGGATGTTTAGTTTCATTGTAAATGTTTTAGGTTTGTTTATTTTTTGTAAATGGTCTAATTATTGAACAGAACTATTCGTTATAAGTTTTTCTTTCATCAAAAAAGCTTATAAATTTAGGAAGTTTATTTTCAATACAAAAATATTAACAAATGAGATGGTTTGTTTTACTAATTGGTTTCTTAACATTGAGCAGCTTTAATCATGAATTTTATGTCAGTATTTGTCAAATTGATCATAACCCACAAAATGAATCTTTAGAAATTACATTCAAAATTTTTACTGATAATTTAGAGGAAGCCATTCGAGAAACATCAAACACCAAATGTTACTTAGATACGCGTAAAGAAATTAAAGAGGCTAAAAAATTTGTAGGAAATTACTTAACCTCAAAAATGGAAATGAGCGTCAATGGCCAAGAAGTCGAATTTGATTTTCTAGGAATGGAATATGAAGCGGATGCCACTTGGTGTTATATCGAAGTAAAAAATATCAAAGAAGTAAAATCTATAGAAGTTATTAATTCTTTGTTGATTGAAGTATATGAAAAACAAACCAACATTATTCACTATAATATCAACAATCAAAAAAAGAGTAGCCTACTTAATAAACGAAATAAAATATCAACCCACGATTTCGAATAAGCTGAGTTGATCACACACAATCATTCTTCACCCCACGTGGAACATCCTCAAATTTCACGAAACTCAAAATCTATCCCCTGCCCTTTACAAGCCAATCGAATTACTTCTACATAAGGAAACCAATCCGCAAATAAATCTGGATCTTTTGCAAATAAAATAATTGAGTCAATCTTATCCCTTTCTATGCTTTTCATAATAATGGGTAACAAATGAGCAATATCCTCTTTCTCCATTTTTTTATCATACCAAGGTATCAAATCCGTTGCTCGCAATAAACCATATTTCCCAGATAAAATGCGAAAGTCAAAGCCGTCTTTAATACTTTGTAAATAGATCGAATGTATACGTTGATCTAAATAAAGATCGATAGCTGCAATTTTACCAGTTATTGCCTTTTTCTCCTTACAACAAGTTGTGCAATATATCTTCATATTTTACTAACGTCATGTTAAATTATAATCTCTAAATCAATATGCACAAAATCAGGATATTAAGCAAAAAATGAACAGTTATCCACAGGTTATCCACAAAACTAAACAGCCCTTGGATATTTAAATTCATGAAACACAAACAAAGCAGAAGATAATAACAATACAGCTCCAGCTTGGTGGAAAACACCCAAGGCTACAGGAATAACACGAGCCGAATTTATTACCGTAAATATACCCAAAAATACCTGTGCTAATAATAACAAACCTAAGACCACCACACCTTTGCCTAAAGCCCTCGGTAATGGTACTTTTGATGCCTTATAAACAAACCATAACACCATGATTGTCAGTATATAAGCTGTAGAACGATGTAATAAATGAACTAAGGCTGGAAGGAATAAATTCGTATCGTACATAATAAAGTTTTGAGTGGTCC
Organism: Saprospiraceae bacterium; assembly: GCA_020629935.1. Classification (GTDB taxonomy): domain Bacteria; phylum Bacteroidota; class Bacteroidia; order Chitinophagales; family Saprospiraceae; genus JAHDCJ01. The sequence continues at coordinate 92,797 of JAHDCJ010000003.1, forward strand.
AACTTTTAGCCTCAAATATAACCGATGGAATCCATTCCTCACCAATCTTAGGGAAACTAGGATAAAAGACCGCAGCCTTCATCCCAGACATCAATCCGCCTAAAACTATTTGCAAGGCCAGAACGAATAATATCCATTTTATTCCACTTCTCAACAGCTCATTGTGGAAAAACGATTTTTTGTTAGTTAAATCCACATTATTCCCTTTTTTCAACCAAACTTTATGCGCAGAAATAGCCGTCCAAAACAAATAGGCATAAAGGATCAATGCTAAACTCAAATGCATCGTCAATTTGTAGGCACTAACCCAAGGTCGATCCGATAATCCACTCTTCACCATGATCCACCCAAAAGCAGCCACAACCATCGCCAATAAAACCACGCCACCAAGTTGCCGAATCACTTTCGGGTCTATCCACTTTTTCCAAACAAAAAATAAAAATGGAAACAGAAAGACAAATCCTATACTCCGAGCCCAAAGGCGATGAAAGTATTCCCAAAAGTAAATGAACTTAAATTGAGACATGGTCATTCCCTGATTGATCTTTTGATATTGGGGTGTGGCTTTATACAAATCAAATTCCTCCTCCCAAGCCGCAGTATTCATTGGCGGAAATGTTCCTGTGATAATTTCCCACTTCGTAATAGATAATCCAGATCCTGTCAATCGAGTAACTCCTCCAATAATCACTTGCATAAAAACCATGAAGACTCCAATGTATAACCAAATAATCACTATTCGATTTAACCGACTACTTTCCATACTGTTTTCCATATTCTTTTGAAACTTTTACTTCTGCCTTGCGTAAAATGAATAAAAGGCCTAAATCTTTTTTCGAAACAAAAATAATTTGTTTTTCTGAATTTTGTTATCCCCAACTCACATACTATTATTATTAATAATTAATTTAAATTGAAAAAAAGGCCCTCATCATCAAGGGTGTTAGTTTGTGAGCAAAAAGTAAGATTTAAATTTTGTTTTTTCATTGTTAAGAAAGTGAGGTGCTTCTTCCACATCCTTTCCACATAGCTAATCTAAACTTTTTGAGTTACTTACATAATTTATTCACATATCGTGGAAAGCTTCTCCACAGGAAAACTTTTTGCTGTTTATAAAATAATAACTACCTACTGAATGTAGATAACTAGGCCATATGTCAACAAAAAACCACTGGTATTTATATAATTAATATATGACATAATTAATTTCTTAGTAAGTGTGGATAACTCTACTACTTGTGAACATGCTTATCCACATTAAACTAACAATTTGTGTAGACTTAAATTGTTTTTAATTAGTATATTATATATTATAAAAAAATAGTAATTATTATTTGTGGAAAACCCATTTGTTTTAATGTTCAATTTTTTGTTTTTAAATAGTATTCTTTTTTCGAATATAAAAACAAATTCATCAACGAAAACTTAATTAGAAATAATCTGTTTTAATTTAGATTTAAATCTCAACCATCCTACCGAAAACCTTATATTTATTAACTTTGTTTCGTTCATCACAAAGACTATTATTTTTTATACGTAAATCCTATATATTATGTGTGGCCGATTTTCTTTTTCTACATCCAAAGAAAAAATAAATAATCAACTGAAAGTTGTGGTGCCATCACCCGTTACTCCAAATTATAATATTGCTCCAGGACAACAAGCTGCAGTTATTACCAATACCAATCCAACTACATTATCTTTCTTTACTTGGGGACTCATCCCCTACTGGTCAAAATCAGATATAAAAAGTACCAATCTTATTAATGCAAGAATTGAAGGCATCGCATCTAAACCTTCTTTCCGAATTCCCGTACGTAAAAGAAGATGTTTGATTTTGGCCGATGGATTTTATGAATGGAAAAAAATTGCAAATCAAAAAAAACCTTATCGGATTATTTTAAAAGATCAATCCATCCTCACATTCGCTGGAATTTGGGATGAATGGATCAATCCGCAAAATGAAAAAATTCAAACTTTTTCTATTATCACTACAGCACCAAATAAGGATATGCAATATATTCATAACCGAATGCCTGCCGTTTTAATTAATGAACAACAACGATCAAAATGGCTACAAGAAGAAAATTATGAACAAGCGATCAGTATGATAAAACCTTTACGAAACGGATTGCTTAAAACATATCCTGTTTCTCCAATGGTTAATTCTTACAAAGCCAACTTCCCAGAATTATATAACCCTATTTCTGAATCACCTACTTTATTCGATTAAAAAAAATAAAATGCCAACATTAAAAAGTAAACCTTATAAAAGCAGAAGAGAACGATTAAACACGCATTCTAGAAATGCCAAAATTATTTCTATCGCTGCAATTATTGTCTTAGCAATTACCGCCTATCGTAATTGGGACTATATCGTTATAGAAGTTAAAAGTTGGATCTATTAATTATTCATCATTGAAAAAATAAGACCTTACACCATATTATATTATGATTGATGAAATCCAAAAATTTGAACAACAATCTAAAGTTCTAGAGTTTTCCAAATCAGAAAGAGAAACGATCTTTCAAAAAGTAATTGAACATCTACATGGACGACTAAATAATAATGATTCAGAAAAACCATATTTACTTTTCGAAAGTAAAGAAACAACAGCACCAACCTACACCGAGACAAATAACTTAGAAGAAGTCCTCCAAGAAGTAGAAACTGAAATTTATCAAAAAGGATTAAATGCAGCCTCACCATATCACATGGCTTACATTCCTGGTGGTGGACAATTATATGGTGGAGTCGGAGATTTTATTGCAGCCATTTGTAATAAATATGCAAGTGTACATTATGCAGGCCCAGGTGCCGTAAAGATGGAAAATGATCTCGTATCTTGGATGGCCAACATCATGGGATATGATTCTGAAAATGCAGGAGGATGTTTAGTATCTGGAGGAAGTATTGCGAATTTAACGGCTATTGTCGCTGCACGTGATGCGCGTTTGGAAATTGAAGATTTTAGAAATGCAGTGGTTTATACCACGACACAAACTCATCATTGTGTACAAAAAGCTTTGCGTATTGCAGGCTTAATAGCGAATCATCCAAGCGAAAAAGGAAATATTCGATACATTGAAATTGATGAACAATTTCGAATGATCCCTAATAAATTAGAAGAGGCTATTCAAGAAGATTTAGAAGATGGGAGAAAACCATTTATGGTAGTAGCTAGTGCAGGAACCACCAATTTTGGTTCTGTAGATCCACTTTCTTCTATTGGTAATTTATGTGAAAAATATAACATTTGGTTTCATGTAGACGCCGCTTATGGTGGATTTTTCCAGCTTACTTCTTATGGAAAAGAAAAACTAAAAGGGATCGAAAAATCAGATTCTCTTGTGCTCGATCCGCATAAAGGTTTGTTTATGCCATATGGCTTAGGTACGGTAATTGTAAAAAATCGAAAGCATCTTTTAAATTCATTTTACTACTCTCCAGATTATATCGATGATCCGTATGCACAAATTTCTTCTTGTAATCTGTCTCCAGAATTAACTAAACATTTTAGAGGAATGCGTTTGTGGCTGCCATTAAAAATTTTGAGTGTTCATCCGTTCAAAGCAGCATTAGAAGAAAAATTATTATTGGCTAATTATTGGTATAAACAACTACAATCTATTCCAGAAATTGAATGTGTAAACGAACCCGAATTATCCGTTTTTGCTTGGCGTTTTGTACCCCAATCTTTAGAAAATAAAATAGAAAAAATCAATCAGATCAACCAAGAACTCAATAAAAGAATTGTAGCCAATGGCCCTGCGTTTTTATCAGGTACATGGTACAAAGCAAATGGAAAAAGCCATTATGTTATTCGCTGTGTAGTCTTAGTTTTTCGTACACATTTGCATCATGTCAATAAAGCTATTGAAGGAATTAAAAAAGAAATTAAGACACTGGATATTTCTTCTATTGTAAATTAAAACGTTTTAAATCATTCAAGTTTTGAATCCCCTACTTGTTACACTACAAAATAAACTATTAGATAAAAATCAAAATCTATCGAATTTGGTTCAATGGATGGATGAAATTTATCATGAGGATAAATCGTTTAATGGACTCCCACAACAAATAATCACTCGAGCAATAATCGCTGTTGGATATTTATTATTAGATGAGGGAAAACTCGATGATGAACAATTTTTAAACATAAAAAAAACGATCAACTCCGCTTCTGAATTTGTCCTTTTTCCAAGTGTGAAAAATGCGGATCAATATTTTAGAGATGCAACCAACTCATATCCATTTGGATTAGGTGAAGGTTGTTATAGTGTAAATGAATTAGTGAAAAATAAATCCTGTGAAAAAGGAACAGGTTGTCAAAGTGGAGCGGGTTCTTTAATGTGTACGGATAAAAATTCTGACCTCATTTTAAAAGTCATCAACGAAAATCTTTTGCCTTGGATTAGTGGCGAAAAAGATGCCGTTCTCGAAAATTATAGCTGAAACCTTTTTAAATCACTTCTTTATCTAGAAAAATGTTTAATTTAATGCAAAATTAAACATTTTAGTCATCATCAATCTTATATTGAATGAAAGCCATTTTAAACAATGCTAAATTTCTAAAGGAGCTGATCGATATTGCTGTAGAAATTAATGAACCTTATAATAAGGTATATGATAAAGCCGTCGAAAGTCTTAAAGAATTAAAAACTCAACATCAATCACTTGCCAATGTGTTTGGTTTGCAAGTTGCTCAATATGTCCTTTTTAGAGGATACAAAAAAACGATAGATTTCGATACCAACGAAATTAAGCAATTGACCAAATTAGCGAATAAACATCCAATCGCTTTTGTCATGACGCATAAAACATATTTAGATATGTTTGTGCTAGCCGTTGTGCTCGAAAGACATGGAATTCCCCTACCCTGCACCTTTGCAGGAATCAATATGGATTTTATGGGTTTTGGACATTTGGCTAGACAAAACGGGGTAATCTTTATTCGCCGATCGTTTAAAGATGATCAAATTTATAAAGTTTGTCTTCGTCATTTTATCGCTTCTTTAGTTGATCAAGGCGAACATTTTATGTGGGCCATTGAAGGAACAAGATCACGCACAGGAAAACTCGTTTGGCCAAAAATGGGTATTCTAAAATATATTTTAGAAGCAGAAGAATATTCGAAAAACGAAGTTAAATATATTCCTGTTTCTATTGTATATGATTTAATTCCCGATGTAAAAGAAATGGCGGCGGAAGCCAAAGGAAAAAGTAAAAGCCCAGAAAGTCTAAAGTGGTTTTTAAACTATGTTAGAAAAATGGATAATAACTTCGGAAAGATTTCTATCCGATTTGGAGATCCTGTAGAAATTAATGCTGAAAATTCGGTAGAGATCATTACTGAAGGAAATCGAGTAGAAAATTATTCTGGAAAACTCTCTCGTTTTGCATTAGAACTCGTTCATCGAATCAACCAAATTACACCAGTAACTACCGCATCACTAATTAATATTTCTTTGTTAAGTAAATTCTCTTTAAACAAAAGAGCCATTGAAAATGATGTAGTACATCTCATGCAATTGATTGAAAAATATAAACCCGATGCACTTGTGGATCGAGGTAAACCCATTGGAGAATGTGTACAAACTTCGCTCAATCTTTTGCAACAAGCCAACTTGGTTATCCAACATGGAGAGTCTGTAGATGCTAAATATATTTTAAACTCCGAAAATTATTTGCAAGCCAATTATTATGCAAATATGTCGGTACATCATTTATATCATCGGGCATTTATTGAACTCGCTTTGCTAAAATCAGCTGAAGTAAAACCTGATCAAAGAGAAGAAGCCTTTTGGTCAGAAATTATGGAATTAAGAAAATTATTCAAATTTGAATTTTTCTATTCTCAAAAATTAGAGTTTGCAGATGAGATTGAAACCAATCTAGAAATACTCAGCCCAAATTGGAATGCTTTGGTTAAAGAACCAAAAACAAAGAAACTGCAATTTTTTGAAAAACAAACGGTGCTCGTTGCTCCTGTAGTTTTGGCAAATTATATGGAAGCTTATCGAGTAGTAGCTTATACCATTCAATCTTGGAACCCAGAGAAAGCATTTAACCAAAAAGAATTTATTGAAAATTGTAAATTTAAAGGCCAAGAATTGCACTGGCAAGGTCGAATCCAACGAATGGAATCCGTAAGCAAACCCTTCTTAGTAAATGGTATTCGCTTGATTCAAAATCTAGATCTAGTTCCCAATAAAAAAGAAGATAAGAAATCAAAAATTGAATCTTTTATTAAAAATTTAAATACCATTTCACAAAGAATTAGTGATCTGCAAGGCATTACTTTAAAACAGCCTTCTTCAGAAATGTCGTTAATTCCTATTGAAAGAGAAATTGTGCCTGGCTCAAAAACAGAAGCACTCACACGAGATATTATGGCTGGAGAAGAAGGGCCACATATTGGAGCCTTTTTCGATTTAGATCGTACACTTATACGAAATTTTTCTGCGAAAGAATTTTTCCAAAATCGCTTGTATAGCGGAAAAATGACCGCAAAAGAAGTTTATGCACAACTTAATGGCGTAATGGCTTTTGCCATAGGAAAAGGTGATTTTGCAAGTTTGGCTGCTGTTGGTGCACAAGGAGTAAAAGGTATTGATGAATCTATTTTTATTAAAATGGGCGAAGACGTTTATCATAAACATTTAGCCAACGAAATCTTTCCAGAGTCTAGAGCTTTGGTCAATGCGCATATTGCAAAAGGTCATACCGTAGCTATTGTTTCCGCTGCAACACCATACCAAGTAAATCCTGTAGCCCGCGATCTCAACATCGAACATGTCATGTGTACTCGAATGGAAGTCGTCAATGGAAAGTTTACTGGAAATATAGTGGAACCTGCTTGTTGGGGAGAAGGAAAAGCCCATGCAGGAAAAGTCTTATCCGAAAAATTTGACCTTGATCTTGCTAAGAGTTTTTTCTATACAGACAGTAATTCAGATGTGCCTTTACTAGAGATCGTTGGTAATCCAAGACCTGTAAATCCAGATACGAAACTTAGAGCGTTGGCTTTCCAAAATAATTGGCCAGTCTATCGTTTTGATGAAGAAGAAAAAACACCACTAACTACAGGAATGCTCCGCACGGGAATGGCGATGGGAAGCGTAGTTCCCGCAGTTATGTCTGGCGTATTAAAAGGAGCTTTCAATACTTCATGGTCAGACGGCGTTAATACATTTATGGCTTCTGTCGGTGATATGGTTACCAAAGCCGCAGGTATAAAGTTGGTCGTCAAAGGCGAAAAAAATCTTTGGAAAAGTAGACCTGCTGTTTTTATTTTTAATCACCAAAGTAATATTGATCCGTTCATTGCGGCCAAACTTTTACGGAAAGATGTAACTGGTATTGCCAAAAAAGAACTTAAACTTTATCCTGTCATTGGTCAGTTAATGAAAGCATCTGGTGTTATTTTTATTGATCGAAAAAATAGAGATAAAGCCATTGAAGCCATGAAACCTGCCATTGATGCTTTAAAAAATGGAACTTCAATTATTATTTTTCCAGAAGGAACAAGAAGTAAAGATTATAAATTAGGGAAATTTAAAAAAGGTGCTTTTCATTTAGCGATGCAAGCTGGCGTTCCAGTGGTACCAATTATTATTCGAAATGCACATGATGTAATGGCGAAAGGTTCTGGATTAATTAAAGCCGCAGCGATTGAAGTTATGGTACAAGAACCTGTGCCTACTACAGATTGGACAAAAGAAAACATGACCGCTAAAATTGAAAAAATCCGGAATTTGTATGTAAAAGAATTAGGACAAGATGATGATCCTTCCGCACCTCTTTTACTTAATGGAACACCAAAAAAATAAATCATGAAATTAAAAGTCGGACTCTTAGGGGGTGGATCATGGGGTACCACAGTCGCCTCCCTCACTGCAAAAAACTCGCCTACAAAGATGTGGGCTCGAAATGCAGAAACAGTAGCAGAAATTAATAAATTTCATCGAAATGAAAAATATCTTCCTGGCGCAAAACTAACCGAATCGCTTAAAGCCACTACTTCAATTCAAGAAGCAATTAGTGATGCAGATGTGATTGTGATGGGCGTTCCTGCACAAAGTTTTCGTCATGTATTAGAAGATGCAAAACCTTATATTCGACCTTGGGTTCCTATTGTGAGTTTGTCTAAAGGATTGGAGCGCGGAACGAAAATGCGAATGACGCAAATTATAGAAACCATTATGCCTGGTCATCCTGCAGGCGTATTGAGTGGACCCAATTTGGCAAGAGAAATTTTAGCCGGACAAGCCGCAGCAAGTGTGATTGCAATGGTTGATAATACCATTGCAGTTGCTCTACAAAAAGTATTTCGCTCTGGATTATTTCGGGTATATACCAACGATGATGTGGTAGGTTGTGAATTGGGTGGTGCCCTAAAAAATGTAATTGCCATTGCCGCAGGCATGGGAGATGGAGCAAAAGCTGGAGATAACACACGTTCGGCAATTATTACACGTGGATTGGCAGAATTGACTCGTTTAGGTGTAGCGATGGGAGGACAACCCCAAACATTTGCAGGTCTTGCAGGAATGGGAGATCTAGTAGCCACCTGTATTAGTTCATTGAGTCGAAATCGACATGTAGGTTTTCAATTGGGTCAAGGAAAAACACTAACCGAGATTATTGAAGCTATGAACATGGTAGCCGAAGGAGTAAAAACAGTAGAAGTAGTGATGGAGTTAGCCAATGAATATAATGTAGAAATGCCGATTACCACAGAAGTATATAATGTAATTCATGAAGGAAATACCGTAAAAGACGCCTTTAGAGGATTGCTTCGAAAAGCTTCAGGATCAGAGGCAGATCCAGGATAAAATATTGAAATTGAAAAAATAAAAAATCCCTAGGCTCGAAAGCCTAGGGATTTTTTTATACTTCTTTTAAAAAATGTTATTGTTCAAACTTTGGAAGTTTAGAAAGAATAGAACCTAATTTCATAGCTTTTGCAGAATCACCAGAAATTTTTAATCGACCTTGGATAAAAGCGGCTTGTAAACTCAAATCTCCTTTTCCAATACGAATCAAATGTTTTTCTGCTACGGTGAATGTAACGTCTGCATCGGCTAATGTTTCTTTAGTAACTACCGCAGGCGAGTCATTTAGATTGATTAACCAATTGGTATTTTGATCTCCAGTGACTTTAAACTGAAACATTCCTTTACCTGGTTTAATATGCTCCGCATTTAATTTTAAATGTTTTTGCAAATGATCAAACATCGCATCCGACTCTGGTTTGATTTCTACTTTTTTGATGGGTTTATTTTCGGCCTTATGTTTTTGAATAGCTGCCTCTAACTCATTGGCACTTTCTCGTAAGTATCGAGTAAAGTTATCAATATCAGGCATTGACTTAGCATCCGAAGTTGGACTCATAGTAACCATTCCATTATAACTAAAAATCGAAATAATTAATCCCATACCGTCAATAATCGGGGCTGCGCCCATTACGGTAAATAATTTATGTCCATGTAAATACAATGGAAATTGTGGTCCGGGGACATTGGTAATGGTTACATTAAATACGGGATTGTGCATTTCCGAAACGTGAAAACGCGAGTACAATCGAGCGGCTTGATTGGCTACTCCAAAAGGAATAGCTTGGGCCATATTTGCTAAAGTTTTTGCTCCGATAGCATTTTGATACGTTTTTCCTCGAACGGTATTTTCGTGGATTGTTTCTAAACGTTCAATTGGATCTTCAATATTGGTGGCTAATTGTACCAACATCGAGGAGATATTATTTCCTTCACTATCTTCTTCGCCTTCTGTACGAGTAGAAATAGGAACCATAGCGACTAATGGTTTTAAAGGAAGCTTATCTTTTTCCAATAAATATCGACGTAAAGCCGCAGCACAAATAGCGAGCATTACATCATTCAATGTGGTGCCCATTGCGTTTTTCAATGCTTTAATACGATCTAGTGAAAGTAAAACAGCATTCCATTTTCTACGTGGAGAAATAATTCCATTCAATGGAGTATGTGGAGCAGTAAATGGAGCAGCGGGTAGTTGCGCTTTTTTTCCTCGAGAAAACATTCCAGCTTTAAATGAAGAGGCCGCCACTTCAGAAATCAATTTTGGAAATTTTAGTGGATTTTCCACAAAGCTGATGGAACTTCTCAACAACATGGAAACTTCGTTTGGAATGGGTTCTGGTTTATAAGGTTTTGGTTCGGGTATTTCTTTTGCTTTATCGGAAAGATCAAAAATTAAGCCTAGCAAACCAGCGCCTCCTACTCCATCGATAGCTACATGATGAATTTTGGTAATAACAGCAATTGATCCTTTAGGCACTTGTTGCATATTATCTAAACCTTCGACAAAAGTAATAGACCATAATGGACGAGATTGTTCAAGAGGTTCACTAAAAATTTGTGAAGAAACTTTTCGTAAAGTACTCCAATCACCAGGTTTTGGTAATGCAATATGATGAATATGCATATCAATATCAAAATGCGGATCATCTACCCAATACGGATAGTCGAAACTAAAAGGTACATAAACCAATCGTTGTCGCAATTTTTGAATCGTATGAATTCGTGATAATATCACTGAGCGAAACGTTTCAAAATCTAAGGCTTCTTCTATAATTGCTACGCTACCAATATGCATAGGGCTTGTGGCCGTTTCGGCATATAAAAAGGCGGCATCCATTCCCGAAATGGATTTTATTTTTTTATTCTTAAACTGATTTAACAGGTTCTTTATCATAACATTCAAGGTGTTAGTTCAAAATTTTTAAAAAGGACTTTAAGTTATAAAAGATACTAAACATATTTTAAATTTCATCCCATTATCTTTAAGGGTAAATGTAAAACCGTATTCTTTTACCTTAAATTCTTAATTTGGCTTAGGTGCTTGGAGGGGGCGACGAAGGAGGCGTGCGCAGCACCGAGCGATTAGCGAAGCCTGGAAAGGACCGGCACGATAGTGCAAGCCCCAAATAAAAAAGCTTCGATTCATCAGAACCGAAGCTTTTAAAAATATTATTTTGTTTAATATTAGTCACCTTGCAATCGCATAAGGATATCTAACACGTACCATAAAAGTAACATGAAAGAAGCAAATAATCCTAAGGCAGCCGCTACGTACTGGTCAGTACGGTAATGGTGTACAATATTAGATGTTTGATAAAGAATAGATCCGCCAGCTAAGCCAACCATAGCGAAAGAGAAAAATAAACCAAGGTCAAAACCAAAGGCGATACCTGCAACGATAAGACCCATAGCGATAAAACCTCCGATGGTTAATACTTTTCCAAGCCAAGAGAAATCTCTTTTGGTTCCAAAAGCAATAGCAGAAATTCCTGAGAATAAGAAAGCAGTTAATACAAAAGCTTTCAT
>JAHDCJ010000082.1:0-16136 GCA_020629935.1 Saprospiraceae bacterium
AGGGGTAGACAAAGGAATCGTAACCTTTATCGCAGGATTTGACCCTGTTCCAGAAATAGGTAAAGTAGCATTATCTGATGAACCGACTAAAGTGGAAGGTACACCACCAACCATTTCATATACTTCAACTTTTACTACGTCTCCAGAATAAATGCGAGGAGCCTGTTCTTGAGATAAAGGAACTTGAGTGTATTCTACATTCAACCGATTTACACTCGTTAAGGCTACATCAAATGGTAAACTAGTAGTGTTAGATTTAACCTCTGTCTCTAAACTATAACTACGAATAGAATGAATACTCAAAACAGGATGTTCAGTAGAGGCACTCCAGGTCTTCAAGATATCATTTCCTGCGGATTGTGTAAAAGAAGAATTCGTTAAAAATAAAAAAGCAGTAAGTATTAATATCTCTAAATAATTGAAAAAGTTTTTCATAGTTTAATTTGTTTAATAAATAGTTTTAATGGAATTTGTTTAATAAAAATAGAATATCAATTTCTTTGTAGTTCAATACGCTTTAAATAGCTACACGCAATTTTAATCAATTTTCATTTTCACTTCAGGTATTCTTTCCGAACCGTCAATTTTCTTTTCCGAACCGTCATTTTTATTTGAAAATCGCCTATAATTTTCAAAATATCCTCTAAGTGTGCTTATCTTTAAGCAGATTCAAATTCTAGCTTACTACGTTTTAAAAACAAATTTTAACTCGATGAAAAAAATTTTAATCCAATTCATTTTTTTTATTCTTCCTATTTGTGGATTTACTCAATTTGACTATTTATCGCCTATCCCGAATAGTCAATATCATTCGAAGTTTGCAGAAATTTGTATTCGACCAGGTTATCCAGTTAGCACGAATGACTTAGCATTATTTAAACAGGCTCAAATCATAGGTTCAATCTCTGGAAATATATCCTTTAGCGTAGTTTTAGTTGAACAAAGAAAAACGTTAATTTTAAGACCAGAACAATCTTTTGCACCTACAGAGAAAGTGCATGTTTTTTTTCCAAAAGAAATTAAAAAGAATGACTTAGCACCTTTAGATAATTTTAGCTACTCCTTCACTATTTCAGCAAACATTAAATACCCAGAGGTTAAGACAGAAGAAGAAATCTTATCAAATTTCATCTTTCGTTCTCCAGACACCATCCCAGATAATTTTCCAACAGTAGAAATAGAAACTTGGGGCACTCCAGCTTCAGGCAGATACTTTCTAACCCCTGTTTTCGGGCCATATAATCTAATGATACTTAATCAAGATGGAAGTCCTTTACATTATTCTACCACAAGTACCATTTCTAGAACCAACAATTTAGATAAGATTGATGATCAAACGCTAGTCGTCAATGATTTACTTAATTTCGCTTATGTTTCTTTAGATACGACTTACTCCCCTATTCGTGCCTATACCTGTCAAAATGGATATAGCCTTGATTTTCATGACTTCCATATCAATCCTGATAATGAAAATGCGCTTTTAATGTCCTACGATAAGCAAATTGTAGATATGAGTATGATCATTTCAGGAGGTAATCCCAATGCTTTTGTAACAGGTACTGTAATTCAAGAAATTGACGAAAACGACAATGTTGTTTTTCAATGGCGAAGTTGGGATCATTTTAATATTTTGGATGGCATTAGTGAAGGAAATAATCCAATTGATTTTACCACAGGTTCTTTTAATTATACCCACTCCAACTCATTAGAATACGATGAAGATGGACATATCATTATATCTCATCGGCATATGAATGAAGTGACTAAAATAGATCGGAATTCGGGAAATACCATTTGGCGACTTGGAGGAAAGAACAATCAATTTACTTTTGTAAATGATAGTCTAATGGGTATAAATCAACAACATGATGCCCGTCGATTAGACAATGGCAATTTGAGTATTTTTGATAATGGGATGTTACATAATCCACCTGTAACACGAATAGTTGAATACGAATTAGATGAAACTAATTTAACCGCAAATTTGATTTGGTCTTATGCCAATGAAAATAATCAAGTAACTGGAGTTACAGGCAATGCACAACGCCTTCCCAATGGGAATACCTTAATAAATTGGGGACGAAGAGAAAATAATGGAACGAACTTTCAAGATTTAATGCTTGAAGTAGATCCTTTGGGCAATAAAATTATGGAGATGCGATTTACAGATTCTATCTCTGTGGGCTATTCGTACAGGGGCTATAAATACGAATGGTTACCTAATGTAAATACAAATACGAATAATATTTCAAGCAATAATATCATAGTGAATTCTTACCCCAATCCTGCCTCAGATCAAATTCGTTTTTATCCTAAAGAAATGCTTCCAAATTATAGTCTTCAAATATTTGATAGCGCGGGTAAAATGGTTTATTTTAAACCAGAAATTAATGAATGGAGTCCTTCAACACCCATTGAATTAACCATAAAGTCTTGGGATAATGGCCACTACTTTTATCAATTTTCAAATAAAAAAAATGTAATTTCTGGACAATTTATTATTCAACACTAAGTTAATTTATTACTAAGAATTGGCTTTATTCTTCAATTTACCTTAACTTGCACTAAAATTTTAGTTGAAACATTATTATATTAAAAAACATATCTGTACAAACTATGAAAAATTTGTTATTTACCATTAGTTGTATTTGCTTTTTGTGTGTAAATACTTCCTTCGGCCAAAGTGATCCTGCTAAGGATATGGCGAAACCAGCCCCGAAAAGCTTAACTACTATGACTTTTGACCAAGAAGTTTTTGAATTTGGGTCAATAAAAGAAGGAGAATCAGTATCACATACCTTTAAATTTACAAATACGGGCAATGCCCCTTTAAAAATTAACAAAGCAAAATCTACTTGTGGTTGTACTGTTCCTGATTGGCCTAAAAACCCAATTGCTCCTGGTAAAACTGGAGAAATAAAAGTGATCTTTAACTCTAAAGGAAAAGCTGGCGTTCAAAAAAAGCCAGTATATATCTATGCAAACACAGCAGAGGTAACTAAGGTATTTATCAGTGGTAAAGTTATTGGCGACGGGAAAACTCCTTCTAAAGATTTATCTAAAGTTGGTTTAGCTAAGCCCAATCCATCAAACAAAAAACCAGTAACCAGGAAACCTGCTACTGCAAATAAAATTATCAAACCAACTGGACCTTTAGGTGAGTTTAAGTTTTTTAATGAAAAATATGATTATGGTGTCGTAAATTCAGGAGATGTAGTTACTTATACGTTTAATTTTAAAAACGTAGGAGAAGCTCCTATAACCATTAAAAGTGCGAAAAGTACTTGTGGGTGCACGGTACCTAGCTTTCCAAAAGCTCCTATCGCTGTAGGAGAATATGGTCAAATCATGGTTACTTTTAACACAAGAAACAAACGTGGAAATCAACGAAAACCTGTAAATATTATAGCAAACACCGACCCACAAAAAACCGCAGTTTGGGTAGAAGGTTTTGTAGAGCAAGGAGATGATCATCATGGTCATAATCATAAAGCAGGTCATAACCATAACCATGACCACGGTGATCAACATGATAAAGATCAGGCAAACACTATTGAGTTAGTGGATGGCCCAAAACTACAAGTTGCTACCAGCGAAATTAATATAGGAGAAGTGCCTGCTGGCGAGAAAGCTACTTTAGTATATACCTTAAAAAATATAGGTTCTAAAGATTTAACAATTAAAAAAATTAAGCCTAAGAAGGATGTTAAAATAATTGAAGAAGCGGCTACTGTGCTTACTTCTGGACAAAGTACTTATTTCAAAATTGAATATATGCCTACAAAGTCTGGTGCCCAAAGTTCTCCAATCAAAATTATTACTAATGGAGGAAAGCAAAACGCTAGTGTAAAATGTACTATTAAATAAGCAAAATATTGTTTTCATAACTTATAAAGGTTGTTTCCTCAATGGGAAACAGCCTTTTTTTTAAACTCTATCCTATTGTTACCAAAAGAATATCCATTATTTGGAAAAAAACGATCAAATAAACCTTACATAGAACGAATAGGTAGTTATGCCATACTAATAAATGAAGACCATAAAATTGGAATAGTAGAAGCCACTAATGCCAATTATTTCATGTTACCTGGAGGAGGAATAGAAATTGGAGAAGATCCAATAGAAGCCTTAAAAAGAGAAGTCTTGGAAGAAACAGGCTACCAAATTGAAGCTCAAAATCAAATTGGGATCGCAGGAGAATACTTTTTTGAAAAAATTAGTGGATTGTACTACAAAAAAATCGGTTTATTTTATCACGTAAAATTACTAGCTATTGCACCAATAACAATAATAGAACCCTATCATGTTTTTTATTGGATGGATATTGAAATGGCTTTAAAAAAATTGTTTCATCCAAGTCAAGTTTGGGCGGTTGAACACGCTTTAAAATAAAAAATCCCCACATTGAAATTCAATGTGGGGATTTATTCTATTTATCATCTTAAAATTTGTAGACAACTAATTTCTCTACGTGTATTTGATTATTATTTTCAATTCGAATAGTGTAAATGCCTGCCGAAAATCCATCCAAATTAACTTCTATTTGATTCGTATTTCCTTCCGCAATCGTCAATTGCTTTACCAATTGTCCTTGTACATTGAAGATGTCAATTTTTGCATAATCGCTAAATGGACTACTCACAATAATATTCACTTTTGATTTCGCTGGGTTTGGAACTAATGAAACATCAAAAGTATTCGAAGTAATTTTTGCATTAACTACATTTGAATATACAATTTTCCCGTTGGTATCCACTTGTTTCAATCGGTAATAATATAAAACACCGTTTACTACATTCACATCCTTGAGATCATAGGCATGCTGTTGTGTAGAAGTACCTTGGCCTTCTACCCAAGCAATCTCACGGAACCCTTCAACTGGGTCTAAACTACGTTGTACTTCATATCCTAAATTATTGAATTCAGTAGCTGTAATCCAATCTAATTGAATAGATTGACCTACTGGTTTAGCAGTAAATTCTAACAATTCTACAGGTAATGCTCCTTCACATCCAGGACAAGCGCCGCCGCCGCCGCCACCACCGCCACCAAAGTGACCCACGGTGTATTGTGCATAATTCCAATTGGTATTACCTGCCCAAGCTAATTGACGCATCCAAGAAGTAGTAGATGAAGCTCCACCTTCAGCATATTGTTGGAAACCATCTTGTGCATGCCCTGCTGCTAATGGTACTCCATTATGACCATTCATTGGATTCACATCCCAAGCATTTAAGTTATCATTAATTTTCCAGAAGTATAAATCTTCATGAGTAGTTACTGAACTAGAAACCGTTTGTACAGCAGTAAAGTCATCTTCTGTATAATAGAATCTTACTTCTACATCAGCTGAAGGTTCTGTAGTTGGAAGGATGTTCCAATATCTATTCATTACCCACCATCCATTAGGATTAGAAACATAAAGTGCTGGTGGATTGGTAATATTTGAAGCGGTAGGATCTACTCCTAAAGTACAAACAAAGGTACCATCTCCTACAGTTCCAATATTTTGTCCGTTTTTCTTAACAGATAATAACAACATATCATCACAAGGATCAGCATTTCCAAGATCGTCTACATAATGTGTCCAACCATCAGCAGTGGTAACTTCTCGATCCGCTATATATGTGGTTGCTGTAGCATCTTCAGGAATATTTTCTAAGAATGAACAATCATTTGAAATTTGTAGATCATCAATTCCAAATCCATATTCCCATCCACCATTATCATTAAAGATAAATTCAACTTTAAAAGCTCCGTTATAAAAAGCTGCCGGAATAGTTTCATTAAACGTACCAGTTGCACTAGTAGCATCTAACCAATTACTTCCTGTGGCTCCCCAAGAAGCTCCATTCCAATATTGCCATTGGGTTCCATCGTAGACTCTTAATTGAACAAATTCTTGATTTGGATCATCATACTCTCTGTAGGTATAATTGAAAGTCATGGTTACATTACAAGCATTAGCTAAGTTTAAATATGGCGTGGTTGCTGTACCAATATCTCCAGTAGAACCGCTTCCTAAAACATCGTCATCAAAATACCCCCAATTATTTGTTCCTGAATTACATCCAGTTGTTCCAGCACCAATACAACCATTGTCAAAAGTCCAAGCATTCGCAAAGTACCAAGAAGTAGGTTGACCAGCTTCAAAATCTTCAGTCAAACAAGTTTGACAATCAGGCACTGTTCCATTTCCAGTACACATAAATGAAGGAATTCCGTTATCTACGGCTAATTCCGCTCCACCACATGGATCATTCCAAATAATGATTATAATATCACCAGCAGTAGGCGTAGTAAAAGTAGCTGTACAGCCAGAAGTAGAATAAATTTCTGTTGTTGCTGCCGTGCCATCATAATAGGCTACGGTAATATTTGCAGCCCAAGTTCCTGCATTATATCCATTACAAAATTCAAAGGTATATTCTGCCCCTGCTGCTACATTATTAACTAAGTAAGATTCGTTTGCATATACTTCAAAAGGCAATACGATTGGTGTTCCGCATGCAGAAGCACATGGAGCATTTTGTAAATTAGTATAAGGACCAGCAGCATAATTTAAACAAGGTACTATACTTTGAGTAGTAAAACTCCAAACTGATGACCAAGCACCATTATTACAAGAGTTTACAGCTCGTACACGCCAATAATAAGTTGTTGTAATGGCCAAACCCGTTGCTGTAGTATTTGTCGCTGTAATCCCTGTTTGACTATATACAATATTTGAAAATCCAGCATCTG
Organism: Saprospiraceae bacterium; assembly: GCA_020629935.1. Lineage (GTDB taxonomy): Bacteria > Bacteroidota > Bacteroidia > Chitinophagales > Saprospiraceae > JAHDCJ01. Next base: position 6,745 of record JAHDCJ010000082.1, read on the forward strand.
TAGCTACCTCTACTTCATAGGTAGAAGTTCCAGTTACTGCATTCCATGATAAAGGAGCAGCATTACTTACATTTGTTGCTAAATCTGTTGGTGAAATTAAAGTGACTGCACCTAACGAACTAGGAGCAATCGTATAGGTTAAATCTACTGAATGAGATTGACCACCACCAACGCCATTTACAGTAATCGTATAGGTACCTAAAGCCGCAGTACCAGGATTAATAGTTAAGACAGAGCTTCCAACTGGAGTTACAGGATTTGTTGAAAAAGAAGCTGTAGCCCCAGCAGGTACACCTGAAGTTGTTAACGTTACGGGAGAGTTAAAACTCAATAATGAACCAAGATCAATCGTAAAATCAGCTCCTGTAGGTGCACAAACTTCTGCAGTAGTTGGTGTAGCAGTCATTGTAAAATCTGGGGTAGTTAACTGAATAGTAAAATCCGTATTTGAAATATCAAAAAAGATATTGTCCGAACAAACTACCATAACCCTTGTATTCGTTCCTGGATTATTAGGGACTGTGATATCATGGCTTCCATCATTAGGAACTCCTGTTGCTAAAGTGACTGGATAAGTTTGCCCACCATCAGTAGAAAGTAAAATATCTACATTGGCACAACTGATTGGAGCCGCAGTGGTACCTGCTACATCCCAAGTTACTGTTTCGGTTGATCCTGCATCCCAAATTACCGCAGTATTTGGAGAGTTTACTAAAAATGGACCAGCAGCAGCAACAGTGGTCACTGACATTAAATCACTTGCTGTACATCCGGAAACCGAGTTATTATCTCTTACGATAAAAGAGAATTCCATATTTCTAGATACCGAAGGTAATACTTCCCAAATAGGACTATTATTATTGATAATATCATTTAAATTCGGCATATATCGATAAGGCTCTGCCACAGGTCGTAAAGATCGGAACATAGGTCCTACTGTTCTTGTAGATGGTGGTGTAGAACTCGAATTTGGATTTTCAGGGTCATTCTGTTCCCAACAATAAGTTAAACCCGCATCATCTGGATCAGTACCTATCCCTTCTAATTTGAAAGGAGTAGAAACAGGAATAGAATAATTTGATCCTGCATCTGCTGTTGGGCCGCCATTTCCAGAAGTAATTAATTCTGCACAACCACTTCCGTTACCTCCATTTATTGAAGTAACAATATCTCTAATATTTACGTATGCGAAATAATCATCACTTGCGTTTTGCACATTCGCTGCACAAATTCCAGCATATCCCATAATCGTACTTGCACTTCCTGGTTCTACTTCAGTAGCTCCACTACCTGAACGACAAGTATTATTACTTTGGGTATGATATCCACCAAATTGGTGTCCCATTTCATGCGCAACATAATCAATATCAAATAAATCTCCAATAGGTGCAGATTGTCCAGTGTATCCTCTACCTTTATGTGTTCCGTTTTGACTAATAGATAAACATACACAATCTAAGCAACCTGCACTTCCTCCACCAGTATTATTAAAGTTGTGGCCAATATCATAATTATTAACTCCGATTTGAGCATCAATGGTTTGAGCGGTAGTTGTATTCCATTCATTAGACCAAGGATCGGAATTGGCAACTAAGTAAATAATTAAATCATTATTAGGAATAAACTGTAAGGTAATTCCTAAATCTCTTTCGTAAACGCCATTAACCCGAGTCAAAGTCACGTTCATTGCGGCTTGTACAATCGCTTTGTCTCCTGCATTATTTCCAGTAGACCCTCCTGCTTGACCAATGTGGTACTGTGCATATTCACCTGTACAAGATTGAGCTAAACGGTATCTTCTTAGATTACAATCACCTAACGCAGGAACACGTACATCAGGATCAAGAGTATTCGGCCGACCTCCAATGGTTTCGTCCGTATGACAAGAAAAACCCATTCCTGTTTGATTTACATCTTTACGATAATAAGCCATATAGTGTTTATTATCTGAAGTTAGTGGATCAATATAAACGGTACTATGTTGTCCAGATAAAACCATACCATTAAAACCAAAATACGGGCTATAACTAATTCGTAAACTAGCGGTAGGATCATCAATTCCTTTCCCTACATAAGTTTTTAATTCCGGAAATTTTGCTGCCAAGTCTGGGTGCATTAAATCCGTTTTTTCAATCGTAAAGTTTTCATTTTCTCCATTAGGCATTGGGATGGTCATCATCAGTTTAGTTGGAGAATCACTAGAAAGTCGATGACTGGCATTTTCAGCAAAATTTAGAAAAGTTTCGGTATCAAAAGCTACCGTTCTAAAAATACTAGGATGCGAAACGCGATCCTTTAAAGGTGCTCTAAAATCAGTAGAGTTTGCATTTCGCCAAAAATTAGATTGAGCGGAGATGCTGAAGCTACAAAATAAGAAAGCACAAATTACTAAAGTAAAATGTTTGAGCATAATGTAGGATTTAGTGTAAAAAATGTTTGGTTAAAATGTGCTGGGGCGTGGCAAATATACAGATTCACTATCCTTAAGCTCAATATCAATTGTTATTTTTATGTCATTAGATCAATTACCATGTCACTACTTTAACAATATCAAGGTTTTATAAGAAACAAAAAAGCCCTATTTCAGGCCGAAATAAAGCTTTTTAGTGTAAAAAATTAGTATTTGATCTCTAAAATCATTTTTTTTTCAGAAAGTATTGATCTGTAATAAAAATTTATTTCACCTAGTATTACGAAGATAATATCATAGTTTTTATCCATTATTTTACAATTCAAAATATCTTCCAATGACTTGATCTAAATTCCAAATCCAATCTTCATTAACCAATTCAGCTTTTGATTTAATAGTGCCCTCCCCTTCTAGAATTTGGCTATTAGATAAAGATTGAAACGTTTCATTATCTAATTTACAACAAAAAAGATCAAAGAAATAAGGTCGATCTCCTTCGATCAAAAAATGACCAATGAGTTGATAATTTAAACGATCAAGCACTTTTGATGCTACTATTTCTTCAGTCAATTCTCTTCGCAAGGCATCAATTAATACTTCTCCTTCTTCTACTTTTCCTCCAAAAAACGATAAGCCATTTCTATATTTTTCAATAGGATAATCTTTATCTTTTCGCTGAACAAAATATTGATCTTGCTCTTCGTTTTCAAATAAAACGCCTACTCCATGATGTAATTTATCTTCCATCTTATATTAAAATTACGACTTACTGAGGTCCAGGAAAACTAGAGACGTACTTAATAGTAAAGTCTGGAAAACTATCTACAAACTGAATTTTAAAATCAGGAAAGCTAGACACCATTTCCCATTTACCTGGAGCATCAGCAAAGCTAGAAACCTTTTCTACATGAAGGTCTGCAAAGCTATCTACTATTTTTACTTTATAATCAGGGAAGCTAGAAACTTCCTCTATCTTCCCAAATATTTTAGATACGTCTACACTCATCTTTTATCGTTTTTGTTTGTTTATTCGCATGACTTATAATGAAAAGCGGGTGCCCAGTTTCTAAAGGTAACTTCTCCTACAGAAAAAACGAATTCTGAAGCTCTTCCTGGACTTAAATTTAATTTTTCTGGTGCTTGTAGCTGCGTTTTCCCATCTACACTCGCCATGATTTGAAATTCGCAAAATGTTTGATCAGATATGTTTTCTACCCGACCAAAAAATTTCTTTTTACCCTCCAAATATTGCATCTTTATCCGAACCCCTTTCTCTTTCCCTCTATGGATTTGTAGCTTAGTATATTGACCTTGAAAGGCTAATTTATCTTCCAAATGATCTTCATCATAATGCGCATTTGTACCGCAAGCAATAATGAAAAACATTAGGAAAATCCATAGATAATTGCTCATATTATTCCACTGTAAAATCATAAATATATTCTTCTTCAATTGTTCCTCTAAATTCATATTTAATAATCAATTGGGCTTTTCCTTCTTTTTTAGCTTCGAAAAAATAGGTAGATAATGTTTTATCTGAACCTGGCGCATTGCTTTTGTGCAGCTTAGAAAGTGGATCTGTTGATTTCTTTTTAAAGTCAATGATTTCTTTATTTGAAATTTTATAAATCACATTGAATCCAACAGATGGATGTTCTTCTTTTGTAAATGAAAAAACATCGGTTACTTTCGCATTTATGTTACCTGATGCTTCTAAAGGAATTCCTTTTAACGTATTGTCTTTTTCATTACAGGTACTAAAGACAGAAAAGATGGATAACAATAATATGTATTTCATAGTCGTCTATTTATCAATTAAAATTGTTCCGCCATCTTTTTAAAGAGGGCTACATGTTCGTTCTTTGATTTATTATTTGGTTCTTTAAAATGGTAATTAGCAGAAGTCTTGACAATTACTAATTCTTTCTCTGGATGAATGTAAATATATTGATTGTAAATTCCAGATGCAAAAAAATCACCTTCCGGTTTTTCTGGAAACCACCATTGATAGCCATAGCCAAAAGTATCATGCGAAGCTCCATGATCTCCTGGCAATAAATGAGGCGCATCCATTTTCAAAGAAGCATCAATCCAATCTTCTGTCAAAATTTGTTTGCCTTGATAATTTCCTCGATGCAAAAAGAGTTGTCCAAAACGTCCTAGATCTCGAAGACAAACATTTAAACCTCCTAAAGCCATTTCCATTTGGGTTTTGTCAATAATCCAATGCGCATCAAATTCCATCCCCATAGGATCCCAAATTTTTTCTTTTAAATAATCTGCTAATGGTTGATCACTTACTTTAGCTACAAGCATGCCTAAAACTTGAGTATTTAAACTAATATAATGATGATAAATTCCTTCCGCTTTTTTAGGATCAAGCTCTTTTTCTAAACTAAAAATAAATTTTTCGAATGATTTACCGAGAGCAAAAAATCGTCCAAAACGATTGATGTCTGAATTAAAATTACTGTAATCTTCATCGAACTTTATCCCTGTACTCATCTGCAAAATGTTCTTTATCGTCACGCCATTATAAGCAGTCTCTTTAAGTTGTGGAAGGTATTTTGTAATCGGATCTTCTACAGAATCAAACAAGCCGTCTTCTAAAGCAATTCCAACTAAAGCGGATACAAAAGATTTTGAAATAGACCAAACAATATGCGTAGTAGAAGGTGTATTTCCTAAATGATAAGACTCGTGAATAACAGAATCTTTATGGATGATCATCAAGCCTGTAGTCAACGTTTCGTCTAAATACTTTTTAGTATTCATCGTTTTTCCTTCAAACACAAAATCTTCTGGAAAATCATAAGACCATGCCTTGTCTAACGTACTTGGATTTGGACTTTTAGCAATCGTTTTTGTTTCTATGAATTGTTCCATATTCATAAAGTTCTCCACAATATTTTCTTTATCAAATAAGGTAATCACTTTATGCAATCGCTGAAGGGTTTTGAATTTAATCAAAACCAAAATTAACAAAGCGAAAAATAGAAAACCAAGGACTTTTAACATCTTTCTTAGCATTTTGATTAAATTTGATGTATTACGAATTGGCTACAAAATACAATTTTTAATTATGGAAAAGAACAAAGGTAAAGTTACTGGTATTGGAGGTATCTTTTTTAAATGTAAAGATCCCGAAGCTATGAAAACGTGGTATCGAGAAAAACTAGGTTTAGCTACCGATGCTTATGGCACCGTTTTTCAATTTTATAATCCAGACCAACCCAATGTAAAAGGATATTTACAGTGGAGTCCAATGAAAGAAAGCACCAAGTATTTTGATCCTTCCGACAAACCATTTATGATTAATTATCGGGTCGAAAACATTGAAAACTTATTAGAAAATTTAAAAGCTAAAGGTGTGCATCAAGTCGGAGAAATTCAATCTTTTGAGTATGGAAAATTTGCACACATTCTCGATATGGAAAATAATAAAATCGAATTATGGGAACCTGTGGATAGTGAATTTGAAAAACTACTAGATAATAATGTGACTAAATAATAAGTTGAAGAAGACTAGGTTGGCTTATTTTTTTAAATAAAAAAGCAATGCGGTAACTTTGGTTTTAAACTTCGTTATGAAGTGGTAAAAAACATTTAATTTCATGAAAAATAATTTCTTCTTCCTTTTCATTTTGGGTTTTATTATTCCCTCTTTTTCCATTGCTCAATCTTCTGAAATCATGGATTTCGAAGGAACAGCCAAAGGAGAATCCGCATGGTTTACTGGTGATCCTACGTTCTACTCCACTTCTATTGTGGATACCGAAAGTCAGCAAGGAAAACATGCAATGCAACTCGCATCCAATACTTCTTCTTCTACTGATGCATTTGGAGTTTGTTCTATCAAAGTACCTGTTTCTGTAATGGGAAAAAAGATCAAACTTGTGGGTTATGCTAAAAGTCAAGAGATTAAAAATGGATATGGAGGTTTTTGGCTTCGATTAGATTCCGAGAGTCAAATGATCGCGCTTGACAATATGAATGATCGTGGAATTACAGGAACTACACCTTGGACTAAATATGAAATAGAATTGGATTTGCATGAAGAAACTTCCATTTTAGTCTTTGGTGGAATACTTACTGGGAAAGGAAAATTGTGGATAGATAATTTAAGTTTATGGGTAGATGGAAAGCCATTAAAAGAGGCCAAATCTAAACCCATAATTTCGTACCCTGCGGATGAAGTGGATGCTATTAATCTAAGTAAAAAAACAATAATTAATAATCTAAGTACAAATCAAAATAGAAATCTATTTATCTTTGCAAAGATTTGGGGTTTCCTCAAATATTATCATCCAGAAGTAGGTAAAGGAAACATCAATCTCGATGCCGAGTTTTTCAAAATCATGCCGAGTATGTTATCTGCAAAAAAAGAAGAAGAGGCATTAAAAATCATTTCTACTTGGATAAAAAAAATGGGCGAGGTAATGCCTTGTAGATCTTGTAAATCTCTTCCTGAAACCGATTATAAATTGCTCCCTAGTTTAGATTGGATTAATGAAAAATTTCTTGGTAAATCCCTCTTTGAACAATTAAATCACATCAAAATAAATCGTCATCAAGGCTCCAATTATTATGTCAAACCTGGGCGGACTAATACCCCAAATTTTATAGAAAAGAGCTATCCAAAGATGGATTTCAAAGATGATGGTTTTCGGCTTTTAGCGGTATTCAGATATTGGAATATCATCGAATATTTCTTTCCCTACAAACACCTCATCGGCGAAGATTGGGATTTAATATTAGCAGAATATATCCTCAAAATAATAGTAGGCGATGATGAATTGAGTTACAAAAAAACACTACTTAATTTAATTACAGAAATTAATGATTCACATGCATTAGGTTATGATCAAACGTCTACCATCAAGCAAATAATTGGTGAGCGACAAACTGTCTACAAAATTGAATTTATTGAAGGTCAAGCGGTAGTGACTGATATTATTGATCAAAGTAAAGTACAAAAAGAGGAACTTCAAATTGGAGACCTTATTCTTCGTGTAAATGGTAAATCTACTTCAGATATTTTCGAAGAACGAAGGTCGTTTTACCCCGCTTCCAATCAAGTAATGAAGTATTCGAAAATCTATTACGAATTACTAAATACAGAGAAAGAATCGGTACAGGTTGAAATTCAACGAGCCAATAAAATACATACATTTGATCTTCCTACTTTTTTAAGAAATGAATTTGACGCTAAAGCGTATTATGCTAAAAATCATCCGGAGGAATGGTATAAATTAATTACACCAGAAATTGGGTATATTTCTTTGCACAATGTTAAATCCAAAGAGTTCAACACTATTTTTGATCAATATAAAAACACCAAAGGACTCATTATTGACATTCGTAATTATCCTTCCGAATTTGTGGTTTATTCTTTAGGAAAATTTCTTATGCCTGCGCCTATCCAATTTTCAAAAATCACCAGTGTAGATTATAATTATCCAGGTTTGTTTCAAATGCATGATTCTTTATATGTAGGCGAAAACAATCCGAATTTTTACAAAGGGAAAGTTATCATTTTAGTTAATGAAAAATCGATGAGTCAATCCGAATTTACCGCAATGGCTTTTCGTCAAGCTCCTCAATCCAAAGTGGTTGGTAGTATGACCGCAGGAGCAGATGGAAATGTAGTCCCCATCATTCTACCTGGCAATATAAGAACCAGCATCAGCAGTCTTGGAATTTATAATCCAGATGAAACAGAAACACAGCGTGTAGGAATCGTGCCTGATGTGCTCATTCAACCGACCATTAAAGGTATTATGGAAGGAAAAGATGAGGTGTTAGAAAAAGCTATACAACTTATTGAGAGGTAATTATTTTTTCTCCCAAAAGAAATTATTCGATCAAGAAGCTTATAAAACTCAATTCCTCAAGAAATCTTATTATTTTCGTGCAATAAAATTAAACGCATGAAATATAGTCTTCTCTTTTTACTCAGTAGTTTATTCTTTTTCTCTTGTAGTGCACCAGAAGCACCAAAAGAAAAAAAATTGCATTCTATAGAAGATGCATTGAATATCACTTCTAGTCACCAAAGAGTGCTTGGCACAAAAATCTATTTAGTTCCGCCTCCAGGTTTTGTACCTGCGGCTTCCTTTTCTGGGTTCAAACAAGATGCTACCGAATCATCTATTGTAGTTATGGAAATTCCTGGTCCTTATGAAAGAGTTTCTAAAGGCTTTTCGCCAGAAAATCTCAAGGATAGACAAATGGAATTAATCGATTCTCAAAATGGTGTTTATGGTAATATGTCAGGAGTTATGCTTACGGTACGACAACCAGATCAAGGGCGAACGCTGAAAAAATATATTTTATTATTTGGCGACGAATCACGAACCATTATGGTCAATGGAATTTTTGATGAAACCAATAAGCAAGTAGAAAGTCATATCAAAATATCAATGGAATCCGTCACTTATAATCCAGAAGCTAAAATGGCAAAAGATGAAGGTCTTGCCTTCACCATTGATGATAAAGATAGTGGGTTTCAATTGACCAAAAGTATTTCGGGAACAGCCATTTATACCATAGACGGAAAAATTCCAACGGATGATCCATATCGAAGTAACTTAATTGTGAGCCCTTCTATCTTACAAATTGAAGAAAAAGATCGAGCGGCATTTGCTGTAGAGCGACTAAAAACTATTCCGACCATTAAAGAGGCACGGACGACTAAAACAGCCCCAATCAACATTGATGGCTTAGACGGATTTGAAACTTTTTCTGATGCAAAAGATACCAATTCTGGAGCTAAAGTTTCTGTTTATCAATTGACGCTTTTTACAAAAAATCAATACTATTTATTAGTAGGCACCACCGAAGGAGATTTTGAAAAAAACATTGCTGCATTTAAGAAATTGGCGCATACGTTTAAGTTAAAAAAGAGATAATGGTTAAGTAATTTTTCTTATTAAATATTGAATTTCTCGTAGAATAATTAGGATTAGAAAAATGCAATAGA
>JAHDCJ010000082.1:16236-25117 GCA_020629935.1 Saprospiraceae bacterium
TAAATGCTTTGCTTATTTACAAATGCAGTGATATCAGAAATACTTAGAATCATTTCGTTATTAAACTTTCTTAGTAAATCTCCTTTTATCCCAATTTGAATCGCTTTCCTTTCCAATTTATTTCCATGAGGATCATGATTTGGATCCCATTGCAACCGTACTTCACTTTGTGCTAACTTTGACCTCCACTCCTCTTCTGTAGTATAAATTTCCGATTTAAAAGAAGTAAAAACAGCAGCTTTCAATAGTTCTTCCCATCCCGTTTTACGCATTCTTATAGCCAAAATGCGTTCTTGGTTTTCTTTGGTAGCCCAACCACTTCTATACATCATCCATAAATAATTGGGCTTAATCCATGTCATTCTATTAAAGCTAAAATCGCTACCTCCAAATGCTTGATTTTCTACTGCAAATTTAGCAATAGATGGCTTATACGCTTGATAAACAATAATAGAATTTTCATCTTGATAAGCAGAAAGACAATTCCCGCTTCTAGGTAAACTTCCTTCTACATCTACATAGTTTTTAATCTGAATTCGATCTTTATGAGAAAAGGAGCCCGCATTAATTCTTCGACCTTTTCGTCCAAGTTCTCTATTCCAATTTGTCAATCTTTTTTCTGCAAATCCCTTAATAATTAAATCACTGGATTGAGACAATTCGATTAAAAATTGCTTGGCTTCTGCTGTTCCAATATCAGCCAAAGCCCAAACGCATTTTCTCGAAACAGGCTTATAATCAAATTCTGGAATCTTGTTACTTTGAATTTGTTCAAAAAGAAACTTTGCAGTAGAAGGATGACTTTTCCGCTGAAATTCAGATGCAATTTGATCATGAAGGGAATGCCATTTCATTCTGAATAAACCTTTTTCTATTTCCATTTCATCGAGTTCACTTAAGGCTTCTTTATGGTGATCATAAAGTTCCTCAACCCAATGGGCATTCTTTTCAAAAGAAGCTTTAGCATATTGTTCAAAAAGCGCATGATCTTTCTTTACCCAAAAAAAATCATGGCCTACTTCTCCCCTTTCAATCTCACCAATTTTATACCCTAAAATTTTTGTAGCTACCTGCTTAAAATTCATGAGCCAAAGTTCCCAAGCTTCATCTTCCATTTTCCCTGAAAGGGATAAGCCCGCAGGTTCAACCGAAAAACTAACATGTTTTTCATCTGTAGATTGGCTAAAAAAATACGCCGTCCCTTCAATCCAACCTTCTACTTTGGATAAAACGGTGGGTACCCGATAATCCCAAATCGGAAAATCATACCTAATATTTAAATTCGCAAACTGCTCCTTCATTTCTCTAATTCTAATATTACAATCACTCTTACAAAACGCATTACGGCGTCCCAATCAGTCCAACCAACTTCTCAAAACTCAAGCGCCTTCCACAAAGCACCAACACCACTTTCTTCCCCTTAACCTGCTCTTTCATTTGTTGAACCGAAGCCACGGGCAATGCCCCCGAACCTTCCACAATCATTTGCTGGTGCTCGATAAGAAACCGAATGCCTTTAGCAATTTCAGCTTCTTCAATAAGCAATAAATCATCTACATATTTTTTTACCAATTCAAACGTAATTGCATCGGGTTCAAGACCACCCGCAGTGCCATCCGACAAGGTAGGTTTTGTAATAGACTCTTTGACAATTTCTCCTCTTCGTAAAGACTCATGCATTTCTGGACTTTGAGAAGGCTGACAACCAATAACCTGAATGTTAGGATTTTTATTTTTTAAATAATGACCAATTCCTGAAATTAATCCACCACCACCAACAGAAACAAAAACCGCATTTACATCAGGCAAATCTCTATAAATTTCTAAACCGATGGTTCCTTGTCCTTCAATAATTGTTTCATCATTATAAGGGTGCACCAAAATATGACCATGCTCTTTTGCATAAGCTCCAGCATACAACTCCGTTTCTAAACTATCTTGTCCATGTAGGCGATACTCAATACCAAAAGAAGAGATAAAATTTAACTTTGCAGGACTAATGGTTTTAGGTAAAAAGATTAAACCTTCGATATTAAAAAGCTGACAAGCTTGTGCAAAAGCAGCGGCATGATTTCCAGTCGAAACGGCCACAAACCGATTGCCTTGCCATTGATCTTTTGGTATAGATAAAATCTTATTTAAAGCCCCTCGAATTTTAAACGAACCACTTAACTGCCAATTTTCGGGTTTAAAATAAATTTCTGCTTCACAAAGCTTACTTAATGTAGGTGCATAAAGTAATGGCGTTTGATGCAAATAAGAATGAATACGTTCATAAGCTTTTTCAATATCAATCATAGAAAATATTTTTATCTTCGCACTTAATTTACGAAATTAAACAAATCATTTTAATTCCTTTAAGTACTAGGACAAAATAAATTAGCATAAAAAATCACCATTATGAATATCACCTTTTACGGACAAGCTTGTTTTCTCATTGAAGTTGCAGGAAAAAAATTAATCTTTGATCCATTTATTTCTCCTAATAAAATGGCCGCTCATATCGACGTAGATAAAATCGAAGCCGATTATATTTTAATTACACATGGTCATGAAGATCACGTAGCAGATGCAGAACGTATTGCGCGAAATAACGATTGTCCAATCATCTCTAGTTTCGAAATTTTAAGTTGGTATGGAGCAAAAGGTTTGAAAGGTCATCCTATGAATCATGGCGGAAAATGGGACTTTGATTTTGGGACAGTAAATTGTGTCAATGCCGTACATTCTAGTGTATTACCTGATGGCACCTATGGCGGAAATCCAATGGGTTTTGTAATTGAAACTGCAGAAGGTTGTTTCTATCACGCAGGAGATACTGCCTTAACTTATGATATGAAATTAATCCCTATGTTGTATCCTAAATTAGACTTCGCAATTTTACCAATGGGCGATAATTTTACTATGGGCTATGCACATGCAGTCATTGCAAGTGATTTTATTGAGTGTAATGAAATCATAGGTTGCCATTATGACACCTTTGGTTTAATTGAGATGGATCACAACAAAGCCTTAACTGCTTTCAATGAGAAAGGAAAAAATTTAAGGCTTCTAGATATTGGAAAACCTTGTACTCTATAAGCATTCCAAAAAAACTCAAAATTTAATCGGAGCAAAATGTAAATAGCTAAGGAGAAATCCTTAACTTTGAGGGCAGATGATGGATTAAATCATCTCGCCAACCCGTTTATAAATACTATTAACTAACTAAATATTTTTTAGTATTTATCTTCAATAATATTTATTCATCACATTCTGAATACATTACACGCTATGGGTAAGATAATCGCTATTGCAAACCAAAAAGGAGGAGTTGGTAAAACAACCACTGCCATTAATTTAGCCGCTAGTCTCGCGGTCTTAGAAAAGAAAGTATTGTTAGTGGATGCAGATCCTCAAGCAAACTCTTCTTCTGGAGTGGGTATATTTAGTCAAAATGTAGATCATACTATTTATGACTGTTTAATCAATGGCTTAAATCCGAAGGAAGCAATTATCCCTACAGATACTCCCAACCTATTTCTTATTCCTTCTCATGTAGATTTAGTTGGTGCAGAAATTGAACTCATCGACCGACAAAATAGAGAATATGCTTTAGCACAAATCTTACAACAAGTGCGTGATGAATATGATTACATCCTTATTGATTGCTTGCCTTCTTTAGGACTAATTACCGTCAATGCCCTAACCTCTGCAGATTCTGTGCTTATTCCTATTCAATGCGAATTCTTCGCTTTAGAAGGATTGGGCAAACTCAAAAATACGATCCGACTAGTTAAGCAACAGTTAAACCCTTCTTTAGAAACAGAAGGAATTTTAATGACTATGTACGACAAACGACTAAGCCTTGCAAATGAAGTAGTGGCAGAAGTAAGAGCGCATTGTAAAGACGAGGTTTTTGATACCGTTATCCATAGAAATAGCCGTTTAGGTGAAGCTCCAGGACTAGGTAAACCAGTAATCCTATATGATGCCGCATGCCGTGGATCAATCAACTTCTTAAATCTTGCAAAAGAGATTTTAGAAAAAAATGAGGTCGTAAGTGTTTAATCAAACCTTGTTAAAACTTGGTTAAACTTCTCTAGTATCCAACAATTTGGCGTTTTTTTTGCACTTTTATGAATAGTTCATAATGAACATATTCCTTATCATCATTCATAAAACAGAAAAATGGATCGACGATCATTTATTAAAGATGGAACAATCTACGCGCTAGCTGTTTCCGTATTCGGATTAGCCAACGCCTGTTCTACACAATCCATCAAAGCGCAAACAGAAAATATTCCTGATTCTAATGATCCAAATCCATGCTTGATTACAAGTAATGATATCCTTGGACCTTTCTATAGGAAAAAAGCACCTAATAGAAAAAATCTTCGAAAAGAAGAAGAACAAGGAACACCCATTCGAGTGGCAGGCCATTTATATCAATCGAATTGTGAAGTTCGAATCCCTAATGCAAAAATCGAAATTTGGCATGCCGATCATGAAGGAGAATATGATAACGAATCTGAACATTTCCATTATCGATCTACCTTAATAACAGACGAAAATGGTTTCTATGAATTTGAAACCATATTACCAGGCCAATATCTCAACGGAAGTCAGTTTAGACCGAGTCATATTCATTTCATGATTTCAGCGCCTGATTATCAACAAATTATTTCTCAAATTTATTTTGAAAATGATCCGTATATAGAAAAAGATCCTTGGGCTTCGCAAGAAAAAGCAGTGATGCGCATACTTCCACTGCAAAAAGAAAAAGATGGGCAAGTCAATGTCCAATTTGATATCATTATGAGAAAGGCATAAACCCAATTATTTAGGTAGGTTTATGGACAATATAAATTCAAAAGCTATTTAAATTTAGTTTTGATAAATATCTTCAACATTTACAAAATAAAGCTTGAAAACTAGCATAAAAGCTATACGAAATAAGCATTTTAATAAGGAAGAGAAATAATAACAAATTCAAACGGTTAATTTCAATTAAGTACTAGGACAGAATAAATGATATTAAAGAATGGAAATATTTTTTTACTAACCAAGACAAAAAACGCAGGCATAGCCTTAGCTATGGCGAGTATTTTTAACGCAGGATAGTAGAAAAATAGTAGTTCATTAAGTATTGATTTATTTTGTCCTAGTACTTAGCTTCTCAAATAAATTTGTATTTTTGCATGTTAGGTGATTCATAGAAATGGATTATCAATTAAACCAAGCATTTACCAAATTCATCAATCTTTTATAATTAGGTTCAATGGCAAAAAAAAATAAACAAGAAATAGGAAAAGGAATTCGAGCACTACTCTCCAATTTAGATAATAGTCCAGTAGAAGAAAAGAAAAGCACAGTTGAAAAATTGTCAAGCAATACCGCAGAAATTTTATTGACTAGTATAGAAATAAATCCTTTTCAACCTCGTACCGAATTTGACCCTGAGGCTTTAAGAGAACTATCCGAATCCATAAGTATTCATGGATTAATCCAACCCATTACAGTTCGACGATTAGACAATAAAAAATTTCAACTTATTTCTGGAGAACGTCGATTACGAGCTTCGAAATTAGCTGGACTAAAATCACTCCCTGCCTACATTCGTCTTGCAGATGATCAAGAGATGCTTGAAATGGCATTAGTGGAAAATATTCAACGAGAAGATTTAAATGCGATTGAAGTTGCCATTACCTATTCTCGGTTGATGAGTGAATGTGAATTAACTCAAGAAGGTTTATCTAAACGAGTAGCTAAAAAACGAAGTACCATTTCCAATTATATTCGCTTGTTAAAATTACCACCAGAAATTCAATTGGGTATTAAAACCAAACAAATTTCGATGGGACATGCACGAGCATTGGCTGGAATTGAAAACATTGACCTACAATTAGACATCTACAAAGAAGTCATTGCCAATAATTTATCGGTTCGAAAAACAGAAGACTTAATACGAAGTGTAACGACTGGAAAAGAAAAAGAAACCGAAGAAAAAATCAACTTAGTGACTGCTGATCACCTCAAAGTACAGGAAGATCTATGTGCACGCTTTGGATCAAAAGTAGCATTGAAAGTAAGTCATGGAGGGAAAGGCCAAATTGTAATTCCTTTTATGAGTAGCGATGACTTAAACCGTATTTTAGATATTTTAGAAGAATAATTATTGTTGCCTGTGATTCATTGTCCATCTAAATTTGCTTTTTTCATTTTTTGCCTTTTTGGCTTACTCTTTCTATTTCCCAATCAGAGTCAAGCCCAAGGTGAAGAAGAAAAGACACTAGGCAATCAAGGTAAATCGGTAAAGGCTACAGTAGATACTTTAGTTGAAAAAGACGAATTAGTTTATGTGATAGACACCATCATCCCAGAAAAAAAATCGAAGCGTATTAAAAATGATTCAATTCAAAAACCTTTTTTGAAAAGGATCTTCAATGATGAAAAACACTCGCCTAAAAAAGCCGTTATTTTATCTGCTATTCTACCTGGCACAGGCCAAATATATAACAGAAGTTATTGGAAACTTCCAATAGTTTATGGAGCAATGGGCACCATGGGATATTTCATTTATTCTGGAACCAAACAACATAAGAAATTTAAAAAAGCTTATTTTGATCGAGTAGATAACGACGTTTTAACCATTGATACTTTCCCTCAATATACCGACACTAATTTAAAAAATTTACGTGATGAAGCACGTAAAAATTTAGAACTATCTTATATGGGATTTACGCTTGCTTACGTACTCGTTGGTGTTGATGCTTTTGTGGAGGCACATTTAAAAAGCTTTGATGTTTCTGATGATTTAACTTTGCAAATCAAGCCTAAAATGTTACTACAAGCAAATCAAATGACACCTGGATTTAGTATCGTTTTAAAGCAAAAAACAAAGTCCAATCTTTATAAACCTTTATTCTAAATTATTTACTGTTGAAACGATTAGATCGCTTATTGGTTTCCAATTTTATTATGCCATTCATCATGGCATTCTTTATAGCGATGTTCGTTTTCATCATGCAATTCCTTTGGAAATACATAGATGACATTGTGGGCAAAGGCTTAGATCTTATGGTGATCTTAGAACTTATATTCTATCGTTCTACCGCACTCATTCCCATGTCACTTCCAGTGGCTGTACTTATTGCTTCAGTGATGGTCATGGGCACCATGGCAGAGCGTTTCGAATTGGCTTCTATTAAATCTGCAGGTGTTTCTTTGTTTCGAGTAATACGTCCTCTTTTTTTCCTTACCTTTTTAATAGCAGGAGGTTCTTTCCTTTGTTCGAATTACCTTATCCCCTATTCGAATTTAAAATTTAAGTCTAGGCTATATGACATCCGTCGTCAAAAACCAACCTTGAGTTTAGCAGAAGGCGCTTTCAATAATGACTTTGGTGAAACAGTTATTCGCATCGGAAAGAAAGACAAAGATAATCGAACCTTACGTGATATTTCTATTTATGATCATACCGAAGGAACAGGTAATCGAACACAGATTTTAGCTGATAAAGGTGAAATGTTTAATACCCCAGATCGAAAGTATTTGGTCATGCGATTATTTAACGGAGAGCAATACCAAGAAGTTAAAGAAAATAGTAAAGATAAAAAAGGTCATCATGAGCATATCCATGTCCGATTCAAAGAATGGGAAAAAATATTTGACATGGCAGAATTTGATCTTCAACAAACAGATGAATCCCTCTTTAAGAGCCATAGTTCCATGTTAACCGTTAACCAATTGAAGTTAGCATTAGATTCATTACATACTAAAAAGAAGGCAAGGAGTGATCAATTAGCCGTACACACAGCGCCATACTTTTATCATACCCGAATGAAACAAATGGTAAAAAATAAAAAGCGCAAGGATAGTATAGGGCTAAAAAAACCGCCTAACCTGATGATCAATCCAAATGCAAAAAGTGTGGATGAATTATTCAAGAAGGAACAAACAGAGACCTTATATCGAAGTGCGGAAACCCTTGCTAAAAATGTAAAAAACTATACCCGTTCGGTTAAGGAAGATATGAAGCGGGTGCAAGTAGCTGTAGCGGAACATGAACTTGAATTTCATAGAAAGTTTAGTATGGCGATGGCTTGTATTATCTTTCTTTTTATAGGAGCTCCTATGGGAGCAATAGTAAGAAAAGGAGGTTTTGGATGGCCATTGCTTATTGCCATAGTATTTTTTGTTTCCTTTATTATGCTCAATATCGTAGGAGAAAAAATGGCCAAAGAATTAGTCCTTTCTCCCTTTTTCGGTATGTGGATGCCTTGCCTTGTCTTGTTTCCCATAGGCATCTTTTTGTCTTATATGGCAATAAATGATCTAAAATCGCTAGGCTTCCTAAAAGATTTATTTTATCCCGAACGCTTAGTTAATCTTTTTTCTAAACTAAAAAGATGAACACAATATTAAAAGAAAACAAAGTCTATTTTATAGGTTTAGCTTTCCTTCTTTTTTTGGCGACATTACTCATCTTGCAATTTGAAAAAGGATATTTTGTTTTATACTTTGGACTTCAAGAGCATAAATTCATCGATTATTTATTTTCAATTATCACCCATTGTAGTGAGGCGATTAGTTATATGATTTTAGGTATACTTTTTTTCTTTTTTAAAAAAATCAGATGGTTCTTTGCTTTAGTATTCATAGCATTCATAAGTTTTTGTCTCTCTTTTTCATTAAAACTTCTTTTCAGTTTCGAACGTCCAACCACCTATTTTTATAAATTGATTGATTCTGGAGATTTTATTTTAATTCCAGGCATCGATGTCAATAATGGACTCACGTCTTTCCCTTCTGGGCATACCATCTCTGCTTTCGCTTTATTCGGTTTTATTGCATTGATTTCAAAAAACAACGTCATTAAAATACTTCTTTTAACACTTGC
>JAHDCJ010000083.1:0-21323 GCA_020629935.1 Saprospiraceae bacterium
TAGTGGGGGCGCAAAAGTCTTATAGTCTTTATGATTGTAAGACTTTTTTGTTTTTTAAAAAATACACTTTGATATATTTTATTCAAAAGGGCATGTGGATTATGCCAATTGAGACCAGTTGTAATTTAAAGAATAGAATTTATTAATTTTCCCTATTTACTCATACTGCGAACGATAAAACCGTTGATCATTATCCATAATAATTCCATTCCCTGCGAACCATTGGATAAATTGATCAAAATGTTCTTTATTATTGGAATACCAAGTATCAAAGTTATCTTGATCTCCCAACATCAACAACCAGCGGGAATAAGGTTCAAAATAGTTCTTATTTTCTATAGATTTTTGAAAATCAAAAAGTAGATTATCAAATTCTTTATGTTTGTTTTGTTTATACCATTCGTTAATAAATTGCGTACGAATCATTACCAATTCATCCATGCCAATTTGAGGTCGTTTTTCATTTAATAAAACAGGCGTTGCTACCAATGACATCACAATGGAATGATTAATATGGAATGGAATTTTAAATTCTTCAGATTCCTTAGGCATAATAATCGTGGACTTTGCAAAATTGACTTTCACTTCATTGTTGGATTTAATGGTGATGGCTTCTTGATAGGTTTTATAAAGCAATTCACTCATCTCTACGGTTCGTTTAGTGTTTCTTTCTAAATTCATGAAAATTTCACCATAAATAATACCCCACAACCTATTTTCTGTATGACAATAAATCTTTCCTGCCCAATAATAATTTGAAGCATGCGTCGGATCCATTTTTATTCCTTCTTCCCAATGTGCCATAGCCCGATCATAATCTTCTTTTGAAAAGGCTTCTACCACCCCCATTTCTAGATATAAACGACCTGAATTTGGAAATGATTTTAGACCATCTTGATAAACTTTTAAGGCTTTATCTGGATTGCCATCCAAATCATATACATTGCCCAATAATTGATAAACTTGTGGGTCTGATTTTTTATTCTTTCGAATTATTTTCTTTAATACTTTTATCGCTTCTTTGGGAGATTTATTTAAATGGTGGGCATAGGCTATTTCATAGGGATATAAAAAATTCTTAGGATCTAAATCAGCGGCTTTTTCCAATAAATCAATAGCAGGTAGGTATTGACCGTCATCAATGAAATTAATTGCTTGCCTACCTAATTTTAGTGCTTCCGATTCTTTAGGGGTTTGAGCAAAGCTTAAAGAACAAAAAACAATAGAGGTTAACAGGATAATAAAACATCGGATCATTGCAATTTTTTTTTATTTACCATAAATGTACATAATTCTATTTTGATTATTTATTGACTTGGAAAAAGGCAGATATAAAAATATGTACTATTCAAAGCATCCTTATAAAGGAAAAATAAATTTAAATAAAAAATACTAACTTTAGATACTGTATTAGAATACAGACAGGATATGGTTTGGTTTTTGTCAATGTTTAATTAAAAATTATTATGAGAGCTTATTTTACTTTAATTCTTAGTTGTTTTTTCTTTTTTTCCTATGCCCAACCTCCCTCAAAGGATGCTAAGAATAAAAATGGAAGTACTTCGAATAACTTCAATCAGATGGGAGTTAGTATGGTCTATAACTCCATAGATAAAGCCATCATTGCAAAAGAAGAAGGGGTTATAGTAACAAAACTTGCCTTAAATAATCGTGTAGACCCTTATATTCGAGATGTGGCAAAACATTTTCCAGATTTGGAAGAAGTTACTTTTTTAGGTTATGAAAAAGAGGCTAATTTTAGTTTTCTATCTGAATTGATTTTATTGAAAAAAATCACCTTCACTTTTTGCCACTTTGAAACATTGCCTAAAGAGATTTTAATACTTGAAGATCTAGAACATTTAAAATTGAATAAATGCCTTGAAATGACTTCCCTGCCAGAAAAAATTGGTCAATTAGAAGGGCTCAAACGTTTAGATATTTATGGTGCAAAAATTCAAGACCTTCCTGAGTCTTTTGGAAGTTTAGGTAATTTAATAGAGTTGTCTCTACCTTTCAATAAGATAGAATCACTCCCTGAATCTTTTAAACTTCTTACGTCCTTAAGACGCATGGATTTAAGTGGTAATCAATTGTCTTCTTTGTCTGATAGTTTATTTAATCTTACCAATTTAACCATGCTAAATCTTTCAAATAATCAATTTAGAGAGATACCCCATGTCGTGTTTAAATTCTCTAATCTACACGATCTTTTGATTATGAAAAATCAATTACAATCTCTACCCGAATCAATCGACCAACTCCACAATCTTCGTGAACTAGATCTTACTTGGAATCAAATCCAAACTATTCCTAATAGTATCACCAAGTTGAAAAAGATGGAAAATCTCAAACTTGGATTTAACCAAATAAAAACCCTGCCGGCTGAAATTGGTGAAATGCCTAAAATGTATTTATTGGTCATTAAAGGAAATCCAGACATTAATATTCCAGCATTAATTGAAAATTCTAAAATTCGAATTCGCACTTAATTAATTCGATCCCAAAATAAATTCTCATTATTTCCATACAACCAATGTACCACATGGTCAGACCAAATGGCCTGATGCTCTTCCTTTGTAATCAGTTTTGATGCAAGTGCCTCATCCAATACTTTCCCAGGATAACAATGGGGTACATTTTCCATTTCTCCTAAAGGATAGGGATCATCTAAACCAATAAGCACTTGACGAACTCCTTGTCTACGTACAAGCAATTCAAAGGTCAACACATCATGAACCAAAGTGTCAAAAAATACATTGGATTGTCGAATGGCTTTCGCTGGATTTTTAGTGCCTTCAAATAAATCGGGACGGCCTAAAAATCCTTGTTGTCGACGACCCACATTCGCTTGTCCAAATTGATTAGCATGGGCAAAACAAGTACGAATATTCGGATATCGCTCAGGAAATTGATGTAAGGTGAAAAAGTGATAGGTATCGGCTGTTTGTGCCATCATCCAAACTAAATGAAATCGCCAATTTACATTTTCAAGTGCAATCATTTTTGGCGCATCATAAGGATGGATTTCTAATGCTAAACCATAATGATTGGCTAATTCATATATCGGAGTTAAGCGTTCATGCGCTACCGAATGCCATTGCCCATCCGGATCTTGATAATGGGTAGGCAAACATAATAATTGCATTTGGTGCTCGGTCACACAACGCTCTATCTCTTTCAAGGCATCATCAATCCATGCAGGTTGAACCACAAACCCTGTAGTAAATTCTTTGGGATATTCTGCTTGTACTCCGGCATTAAAATCATTTTGAAACCGAATAGCGTCTCGCGCGGTAGCTTGATCTAAACCATTACAATAAAGCTGCGAAAGATTAAGTACGACTTCATGATCAATTCCGTTTTTAGCCATCCATTCTCTCTTTTCATTAAGGAAAAAACTATGATCTGTAATCGGTCTACTCCAATCATTTTGACGCATAAATTTACGATCATCATCCACCCAAAATATTTTTCGCTCTTTCATGAACCGTGGAATTTGTTCTGGATATGGTAGTAAATGCCCGTGGCCATTGATTTTATACTTGTGGTTCATATTTAATCTGTTTTTTTATCGAACGAATTTAGGCAGAAAAAAGTTAAAGCCTTTCTTCACGGTATCTTTTTTGTATCTTTAAACTACAATAAACCTAAATATTATGATAAAGAATGGAGCTTTACTGCTTTTTTTTATGAGTATTTCTTTTTTGATGTTTGCTCAAGGACCACCACCCGCAGAATTAGAGAATAATGATCTAAGAACTTGGTTGAAACAAAATTGGTACGATGGCTATCATACCCAATTAGGATACAGCAATGCGCGTCGAAAAATGTATGCTTATATTCATAATAATAACGATACGATCACTTGCGTATATTCTGGATTTTGGCAGTTAAATCCTTATGGAAACGAAATTACTTATCCGAATCCAATCAATACAGAACACACCGTTCCTCAAAGTTTTTTTAGTTCTAATGAACCCATGCAGTCTGATATTTTTCATCTTTTTCCTACTTACGGAAATTGGAATAGCGAACGCTCCAACAATCGCTTTAGAGAAATACCAGATACAGATACAGACAAATGGATGTTAGGAACCAATTCGCAAACAGGGATTCCTTCTTCAAACATAGATGCCTATAGTGAGTCGGGAGTGGTTGGTGGAAGTCGCTATTTCGAACCTAGAGAAGAACATCGCGGAGATATGGCAAGAGCCGTTTTTTATTTTTATACCATGTATCCAACACAGGCAGGTTCTATTACAAGTGTCGCCGATTTACAAACCTTATGTGATTATCATAATGAAGATCCTCCAAGTGCCAAAGAACTGGCTAGAAATAATCAAATTTACCTATACCAAGGGAATAGAAATCCTTATATCGAAATGCCAGAATTGGTAGAAAAAGCTTGGGGATGTGCTATCGGTACGTCCACAGAGTCGATCTTTTTTCCAGAAGGTTTTATTACTTTAGGAAAAAATCCGTTTAAAGAAAAATTGGCTTTACAGTTTAACCAAACCATTCCGAATGGAACCTTGTTGCAAGTAACAGATTTGGCTGGTAAAGTGGTGCATGAACAACAACTAGAGGGAATAACTTCTAACCGTCAAATGGAAATTAATCTAGAAGGTAAACCACCAAGTATGTATTTTTTAACCTTAACGTTTGAACAAGAAGTTTACGAGAGAAAACTCTTGAAAATAGGATTTTAATTGTACATAATCTAACGCCACCAAGGAATGGTTTTGTGGTAACTTTCTACCTCAACCCATTCTCCTATTTCAGGTAATATACCTTGAATATTCTTTTGTTTTGCTTCTTTTACAAAGCGTTCAATAGGATCTTCCCAAGTATGTGGTGCTAAATCAAAAGTCGCCCAATGAATAGGAAGCATTTTCTTTGCATTTAATAATTGATGTGCTTCAATCGCTTCTTCGGGTGTCGTATGAAATCCTGCCCATTGATCATTATATGCTCCAATGCCCAACATCGATAAATCAAAAGGACCGTATTGTTCACCGATGTCTTTGTAGCCTGGGAAAAAACCAGAGTCTCCTCCATAATAAAGGGATTGATTTTCTCCTTCGATGACCCAAGAAGCCCATAAGGTTTTGTTGGCATCATTCAAGCTGCGTTGGGTGAAATGACGAGCTGGAGTGGCTGTTATTTTTATTTTTTCGAGTAAAAAAGATTGATGCCAATCGACTTCATGAATGGCGCCTTGAACGCCCCAATATTTTAAGGTCGCACCTAATGCCAATGGTAAAAGATAAGGCGTTTTCTTTCCCTTAATCTTCTTTATAGTACGATAGTCTAAATGATCATAATGGCAATGCGAAATAAGAATCAAATCTAAAGGCGGAAGATCTTCAATTTTTAAAGGACAAGGATGCAATCGTTTGACTCCAGCCCAATCAATAGGTGAGGCTCTTTCCGATAAGACGGGATCAATTAAAATGCGCTTGCCTTCCAATTCTATGATTAAAGTAGCATGCCCCAACCAATTAATCTTTAAAGGAATTGAAGGCTTTGCGGAGAAGTCATTTTTATTTAAGAAATGCACAGGCACCGCTTTCTTTGGCTTTCGATCTTTTTTCTTTAACTGTCGGTATTCTCGCATGACTTTTATCGGATTAACCGAAACGGCCGCTGGAATTGGATTGCGAAATCGACCATTCTTAAAATTGGGTGATTGGCGTATTCGATCCCATGCTTCTCCTTTGGGTAAACGACCAAGTGTAGCTTTTGAAAATAGACTCATTCAATGATTTTAAAATAACTTCGTAATAGGAACTTTAGGTTTAAACACTTATTATGCTTTTCTTGTTTAAGTAAGTACTAGGACAAAAAAATCAATACTTAATGAACTACTATTTTTCCATTCATTAAATATCATTTTTTTGTCCTAGTACTTATCAACTAAAGTTAATGATAACAAAGCTATGAAAGATATTAAGATTGAAAAATATACCTTTGATTTTCTTCGTGATATTGAAAAAAACAATAACCGAGATTGGTTTGCCAAACATAGAGACCGATATGAGCGTGCACATGAAAATATGATTGATTTTGCGGAAGCTTTAGTTAATGAAATGGAACAATATGATCACCTTGTTCCAATGACAGGTAAAAAATCTTTATACCGAATTTATCGAGATGTACGCTTCTCAAAAATTAAAACTCCTTATAAAGATTACTGGGGAGGGCGATTAAAAAGAGAAACGAAATTGTTGCGTGGTGGATATACTTATCGAATAAAACCTAGTGGTTCTTATGTAGCAGGAGGCTTTTTTAATCCCAATTCTTCTGATTTAAAATGTATTCGAAAAGAAATTGCGTTTGACCCTAAGCCTTTACGCAAAATCATAGCTAATAAAACCTTTCAATCTTACTTCGGATCGCTTACAGGTAATACCGTAAAGACCGCTCCACAAGGATATGCCAAAACAGACCCTGCGATTGACTTATTACGTCATAAACAGTTTATCTTAAAACGAACATTTACGAATAAAGAAGTATTATCTCCTGATTTTTTAAAAGAAGTAGTCAAGACTTTTCAAGCGTTTCGACCCTTTTTTAATTATATGAGCGAGATACTTACTACGGATGCGAATGGAGAAATAAGAACTGATTTATAACCCCAATTTTATATTTTATGGAAGCCCAAGTCACCCAATTTCCAATGCGCCGACTATTTCAATATTTAAAAAAATATAGAGGAAATTTTTGGTTTGCCACCTTGTCGAGTATCACCAATAAAGTAGCCGATTTGACGCCTCCTTTATTAACCAAATGGATGATCGATGTGGTTAGTGGCACCATTCCTTTTTGGATTGTAGCGATCTTGGGCACTTCCGATCAATGGTCTGCAGTGATCTTTGTTACCGTATTAATTGTAGTTTTATTTGGAGCAGAAAGTTTATTTGAATGGATGTATCAAAAAGGCTTTATGCGCTTGGCTCAAAAAGTACAACATGATTTGAGAGTGGATGCTTATCGTAAATTACAAAAACGAGAAGTGGCTTATTTTGAGACCCAACGTACTGGAAACTTGATGTCTATTTTAAATGATGACATTAACCAACTCGAACGATTTTTAAATGATAGTTTTAATCAAATTGTACAACTTGTTACGCTCTTTATTTTTGCAGGAATAGCCTTAGCTTTAGTCTCCTGGGAATTGGCTTTAATTGGAATGATCCCAATGCCATTTATTTTGATTGGGAGTTTTTATTATCAAAAAATGATCTCTCCCCATTATCAAAATATCAGAGAATCAGTAGGCAGTTTAAGCAATCGATTAGAAAATAATATCTCAGGAATTTTAGTAGTCAAAAGTTTTACCGCAGAAGAATTTGAAGCAGAACGAGTAGAAGAAAGTTCGAAACAATATCGAGAAATGAATTATGGAGCGATCAAGTATAGCGCGATCTTTGTTCCGATTATTCGAATTTTTATTACGCTTGGTTTTGCTGCGGTACTCATGGTCGGCGCTTATTGGATTTTGATTGATAATGGAAAGTTTTCGGCAGGAAGCATGGCGATGTTTGCAATGATGATTCAACGATTATTGTGGCCCGTTACTCGTCTAGGTCGTATTTTTGATGATTATGAACGAGCAAGAGCAAGCTCTCGAAGAGTATTTGATTTAATGGATACGCCATCAAAAATTCAAAATCCTTCACATCCTAAAACGATAAATGCAGCCGAAGGAAACATTGTTTTTGATGAAGTGAAATTTAAATACAATGATGGCCCTCCTGTGTTAAAAGGATTAACATTGACTATTCCTACGGGTAAAAGAATTGGGATTGCGGGAACGACTGGCGCAGGCAAAACGACATTGATAAAATTATTACTCCGTCTCTATGATGTAACAGGCGGAAGCATAAAAATTGGTAATGAAGATATTCGAAATTTAAAGGTAGAAGATTTAAGAAAAAGTATTGCCTTGGTAAGTCAAGATGTCTATTTGTTTCATGGGAGCATCTATGACAATATCGCCTATGGAATGGCCGATGCGACACTCGAACAAGTTCAAGATGCCGCTCAAAAAGCTCAACTCCACGATTTTGTAATGACCTTGTCGGAAGGATATCATGCGATTGTTGGAGAACGAGGAATTAAACTTTCAGGAGGCCAACGTCAACGCTTGAGTATTGCTCGCGCGATATTGAAAAATGCACCAATCTTGATTTTGGATGAAGCCACAAGTTCGGTAGATACAGAAACCGAGCGAGCCATTCAAGAAAGTTTAAATCAATTGACGATGGGGAAAACCGCTTTGATTATTGCGCATCGATTATCCACTATACGACATGCAGATAAGATAATTATTCTAAATGAAGGACAAGTTTTTGAAGAAGGAAGTCATGAAGAATTACTATCCAAGAAGGGTTTATATGCAGACCTTTGGAATGTCCAAATTGGAGAAATATAATATTCAACGAATAGAAAAGAATCACATTGCTTTGTAATATCTAGACCATATTTTGGAACGATAAAAGAATTCAAAATAAATTATGTATTTTTAATCATCGTAATCACTTAATAACCAATCACCAAATGAAAACAATTTATACTTCCCTTATTTTTTTTATCCTAAGTACTTTTTTCTCTAGTTTAACAGCTCAACAGTTAGTTTCCTATAACTTGATTCAATCTTATACCATACCACAAGTACAAAGCATTGCCAATAGTTTAGGTGTACCTAATGGCTTATTACAATTAGAACATGAGGTCAATATTTATAAAGTAATTTACAACACTCCTGCTCCTGATGGAACCATTACCACCGTTTCCGCAGCAGTCGTTGTTCCCCAAAATTATTCTTGTCCATTACCCATTGCGAATTATAGTCATGGAACAACGCATCATTATACAGGCGTACCTTCTTATATGAATAGAGAAGCAGATTTAGGAATTGTTTTTGGTTCTACAGGATACATCATAACCATGCCTGATTTGATTGGTTTAGGAGATTCTCCTTATCCTTATCATCCTTATATGCATGGGGAGACTTCGGCAAAAACAACCGTCAATGCGATTCGATCTGCCAGAGAAATGAGTGAAGCTTCTGAATTAGACTTCGCTTTAAATGGTCAAATTTTTCTTTTTGGTTATTCACAAGGAGGACATACCGCGATGGTTACGCATAAATATATTCAAGAAAATTTAGCAGGAGAAATGCAAGTGGCAGGTTCTGCGCCTATGTCTGGACCATATGATGTTTCTGGTGCACAAACGATATATATTACGGCAGACAATCCATATCCAACACCAGGATATTTGCCTTATGTCATGTTGTCTTATAATGAGGTTTATGGTTTGGTAGATAGCCCAAGTGAAGTATTGAAACCACCATATGATGTAACCCTTCCAGCGATCTTTTTTGATAAGAATCAATCTATGGGCGACTTTAATAATGCCTGTACGTCTATTCCGAATCAAGTATTAGTACCAAGTGTACTTGAAGATTTTAGAAATGATCCAGATCATTTTTTTAGAGTGAAACTAAGAGATAATGATGTACATGATTGGACACCGACTTCTCCTATTTCAATGTTGTATTGTGCAGGAGATGATCAAGTAAGCGCATTAAATTCAGAAAATGCTTATGCTAATTTTATAGCGAATGGAGCAACTGAAATTTACAAAACAGACTTTGGAGATTATGATCATAATGGTTGTGTAGAGTTTTGTATGTTAGCAGGAAAATCTTTTTTTGATGGACGAAAAGATGCGACCAATGGAATGACACTAGATTTTGTTATTGTTCCTGAATCAGCAATGGGCGCTAATGATGGAAGCATCACAGTAGTACCTAGTGGTGGCGCAGGAAACTATACTTACACTTGGGATACCGGAAGTAATAGTGCAACGATCACAGGATTGAGTTCGAATTTTACTTATGAAGTAACCGTAATGGATGATTTGGGTTGTATGATTAGCCAACAACTAGATTTAGGCTTTACTACGGGCGTATTTAACCAGGCAGTAAGTGATTTAAAGGTATTTCCAGTACCCGCTAAAGAAGTAGTCGTTATAGAAGTTCCAAGTCAAACGAATGCCTATGATATTCGAGTTACGGATGTGGCTGGACGAGTAGTTTTTGAACAAAAAGAAATTGCTTCAGGGAATTTTGTTTTTAATCGAAATGGTTTGCCAAATGGAATGTATTTGATTGAGTTACAAAATAACCAATCTCGTCATTTAGCAAAAATGATGTTTAACTAAATCAAAAGACTTGAAAATACAACAAGTTGAAGGAGCGAAGGCTGTCCGTCTTTTTTTAGATTTGCCCAAGGGTTTGTATGATTCATATCCTGCTTATGTACATCCATTAGACAAAGATATTGAAGCGGTTTTTGATCCTTCTAAAAATAAATTATACCGACATGGAGCTTGTGCTCGATGGATAATCTTTGATGAAAATAATCAAGTAGTTGGACGAATAGCTGCTTTTTACCATAAAAAAATGAAGTCGAAACCTACTGAAATTCAAGCAGGAGGTTTCGGCTTTTTTGAATGTATAAATGATCAAAAAATCGCTTTTCAGTTATTCGATTTAGCTAAAAATTGGCTGGAAGATCAAGGTTTCAATGCAATGGATGGACCTGTAAACTTTGGCGAGCGCAATGCTTGGTGGGGATTGTTGGTCAATGGCTTTGATCAAATGCCCAATTATCAAAACAATTTTCACCCTCCTTATTATCAAACCTTGTTTGAAGCTTATGGTTGTCAAAATTATTTCGAACAATTTACTTTTTCTCGACCTATAGATGAACCATTACCTGAAATTGTACAATGGAAAGCGGAGCGGATTGGACGAAATGCGAAATATCGTTTTTGTCATTTGGAACGAAAAAAAATAGATACCTATATTGAAGATTTTAGAACGGTATTTAATCAAGGTTGGGCAAAACATCCAGGCGTAACCAAGATGTCTCCAGCCCATGCGCAAAGTATGATCCGCCAATTATTACCTATTTTAGATGAACGTATTATTTGGTTTGCCTATTACGAAGATGCGCCTGTTGGTTTTTTTATTATGATTCCTGAAATTAATCCTATTGTTCAGAAAATGAATGGAAAATTAGGATGGATACAACAACTACGATTTTTATGGAATCTTAAAGTAAAAGGCGTAGATCAAATGTATGGAATCATTTTTGGCATTGTACCCGATCATCAAGGGAAAGGTTTGGAAGGCGCTTTAATACATGCTTCATCCTCTTTTTTACAAAGCAAAAATACCCCATATAAACGAATGGAGTTGCTTTGGATAGGAGATTTTAATCCAAGAATGTTGCATTTGGTAGAACAATTAGGCGCTAAACGAACAAAGAAGCATATTACTTACCGAAAACTATTTAATATGGAGTTGACCTTTCAACGAATGCCGGTATTAAAATAGGACATCAAACTTTTATTTAACAACTTCTAAACCTTAATTAAGATCAGGTTGTTTAAAGATTTTTTATCTTTGGGCTGCTTTTGATCTAGGCTTGAATTAACAAAACATTGGAAAGTACATATTGTACCTGTTTTTAATGTAGTTTGTAAAGCCAATTTATTTAAATCTAACCCATTGAATAGGTTCAATAGCTTACTTAAAACCAAAAGGTATGTCGAAAAAACCTCGTAATGTAATCGTTTTAGTAGCGGATAGTCTGCGTTTTGATAGTGTATATGATTCAGGAGTAGGAATGCCCTATGTGCAAAAAAACGCGATTGAATTTATGGAAGCTCGTTCGGGAGGATGTTGGACTTTACCAGCAACAGCTTCTATGTTTACTGGCTTGATGCCACATGAACATGGTGCAACGTCTCAGACTCGGGCCATTCATAAAGATATTCCTACCCTTGCAGAAGAAATGAAAGCGGCGGGTTATAATACCTATCAAGTAACAGCAAATGTGGCTACCACACATATTTTTGGTTTAGACCGCGGTTTTGATGAAGTGCGTCGAATCTGGAAATATGTAGATCCCAAGTTTAATACCATCCAAAAAATATTAGTATTGTTTGGTAAACCTCGACTTCGTAGAAAAATGATGTCGAAAGACCTTTTGATGCAACGAATGTCAGAAGATATGGAATCTGCAAAGACTTGGTTGCAATTTACTTATGAAGATATCTTTAATGAAGCGCGGAAAATTATAAAAGAAAATGAAGCAAAAGGAGAATCGAGCTTCATCTTTTTGAACTTAATGGAAACGCATTTCCCTTATCATATTGCCCCTACTTTTAAATTGAGCACCAATGGCATGTCGAGTAAAATTCGAGAAATTGTTTCTCTTTTTCACTTTGTGAATCAAAGCTTTTTGAAAAATGATAAGAAAGAATACATCAAAAAAGACATGCTCGAAGTATTAAAAGGACGACAACGATCTGCTTGGTCGTCGCTTGCTCCTCATGTCAATGATTTTTGTAAAGAGATGCATGAGAATACAGGAAATCTTGTCGTTTTTGGTTCGGATCATGGAGAAAATTTTGGAGAAACAGGTTGGACTTATCACTTTAGTAATATTACAGATGCAGGGAATAAAGTGCCTATGTTTTGGCTCTCTAATAATGGAGATTCTCCTCGAAAAGAATATCAACGAGTAAGTACTCGACATTTGTACAATAGTTTGGTACGAGCTGTTGGTCGACCCGTAAATGGCCCATCTATTGTGCATGATCCAGGCGAATCGACCTCTATATTACAATCCTTTTGGTATAATAATAAGGGAGATACTTTAGATGCTTATAAGTATAATCAAATTTGTTTTCTTATTGATGAAGAACGTTATTTGATGCGAAATGGAAAATGGTTTAAAGCACCATTTCAAACGAAATACGATGAACCGGAATTCTTAGCATTACATGATTCGGTTAATCCAATACATGATCTAACCTTAGATCCAAAGCGTAAAGCAATGTATTTGAAGAACCTTCAAGAGTTTCAAAAATTTTCTGGAAATATTTCTTTTACTTAAATTATTTCCAACTTATTTGTTGAACTACTTTTCGGTTAGGATCAAATAATTCAAGGGTATAATTTCCAGGAAATAAATGAGAAACAGGAAGCACTAAGCGTGGTGTTTTTTCTGAAAAAAAGGTTTGGAATACAATTTTTCCTTCCTCATTATATAAATAAGCACTAGCTCCTCCTCCCCATTTTTCATACGGGAATACCAGTTCTAAACATTTTTTTTCTGTTAGGTATTGATAACTAATCTGCTTGGATACATCCGTATCAAAAATAAATGCGACTTGTTCTTCTGATTGTTTTTTAGCCTTTTTATTCTTTTTAAAAGAACGTTGGACAGAAGAAACTTTATCTTTTAAAGATTCGCTGGAGGTACTATGATATGTTGAAGGTTGTGCATAAGACCAATTGATACTGAATACAAATAAAACAAAGAAAAAGAGGAATCGATTTTTTAAAGGGTAATTTTGGTAAATAAAAAATGTAGATTTCATATTAATTTGATTTGTTTTTATACCTCAATGATTATACCAAAAAGATATTTTTTTAAGATTTTTATTTTTGTAATATGTTGATTGTTAATGAATTACGATAAAATGTAATTTGATTTGGCACAAAAAAAGACCTAGCAAAATGCTAGGCCTCTTAAAGCGTCATAGGATTAAAACGCGGATATTAATTTTTCAAAACATTCACATCCATCGTAGGATATGGAATTCCAATATTTTCTTGATCAAACGCTTTTTTGATTTCTTCGTGTAAGAAAAAATAAACATCCCAATAGTTAGCACTTTTCGTCCAAACTCGAACAGCAAAGTTTACTGAACTATCGGCTAATTCAGTTACAAAGATATCATGATCTCGATCTCTTAAGGCGGTAGGACATTTGTCAATAACACCTTGGATGACAGATCTTGCTTTATCAATATCGTCACTATATCCAATACCCATTGTTGTGTCTACTCGAATAATTCCTTTACCAGAAATATTTTCAATAGGAGAACTAGATAATGGTCCATTAGGTAATACGATTGTTCGGTTATCTGGAGTTACTAGAGTAGTTGCAAAAGCTTGAATTTCTTCCACCACACCAGTATATCCCATCGCAGTAATTAAATCTCCTACACGGAAAGGACGGAAAATTAAAAGTAAAACACCTCCAGCAAAGTTTCCAAGACTTCCTTGTAAGGCCATGCCTACAGCAAAAGCCATGGCCGCTATCACTGCAGCAAAGGCGGTTACGTCAATTCCTACTATACCTGCAATAGTAATAACTAAAATAACTTTAAATAATATTCCAATTAAAGATTGTAGAAAAGGTCTTAAGGTTTCATCGATTTCCTTTTTGACCATTAAATTATTAATGCCTTTCAAAATTCGCTTAATAATCCAAGAGCCCACAATCCAGGCAATGATGGCTAATAAAATTTTTGGCGAATATTCAATCGCCATGTCGATGTACTTCTGTACGTTAAATTCCATTTAATTTTTGTTTAAAAAGGTGTTCAAAACTAGGTTATAACTGTTTTTTGACGGTAGAAAAGTTAAAAAGACACATATCGTGCGTATTTTTTTATAAAATATATGGAAAGCAATTTCTATAGTTTTTAGAGGTGTTTTTCTAAAAAAGTTTCCATACGTTCATAGAACTCAAAACGATTTTCTTGGTTCCTAAATCCATGTCCTTCATTTGCTTTTAGCATGTATTCTACTTCTATATTATTTTTCCGCAAAGCCTCTACCATTTGATCTGATTCTGATTGTACTACTCGCGGATCTTTTGCTCCTTGGGCAATCATCAAAGGAACTTTAATTTTATCTACATGAAAAACAGGGGAAGTTGCTTTAAGTCGTTCATAGTCGGCAGGAAGATCTGGATCTCCAACCATTACCTTTAGCATTTTTAAATAAGGCATCCAATATCGAGGAATAGATTTCATGAAAGTAAATAAATTGGATACTCCAACAAGATCAATTGCACAGGCGTATAAATCAGGAGTAAATGTAATTCCTGCTAATGTGGCATAGCCACCATAACTACCTCCATAAATAGCCACTCGTTTGGGGTCTGCAATTCCTTGATCAATTAACCATTGTACACCATCACTAATATCATCTTGCATTTTTAGCCCCCATTGATTAAAAGAGAGTTCCCAAAACTTTCGACCAAAGCCTGTACTTCCTCTAAAATTCATTTGTAGCACGGCATATCCTCTATTTGCTAAGAATTGAATTTCAGGATTAAAGGTCCAAGTATCTCTATGCCAAGGTCCGCCATGAGGATTAATTACCACAGGAAGATTTTCGTGTTTTTTATTTTGTGGTAAGGTTAAATAACCATGGATTAATAATCCATCTCTAGAAGTATATTTTATGGGCTTCATCGGCGCTAATTTTTGTTCATCAATCCAAGGACTGACTTCACTAATTAACGTGCGTTCATCGGTATTTGCGTCGTAGAAATAATAAGCACCAAGCGAGCGATCACTATACGTTCGTATCAAAAATTTATCTTCTGCTTTATTTACACTTACAATAACGACCTCATAATTTTCTAAACCTTTTTCTATTTTTTGTTGTAATGTTTTGCGGGCTTCATCTAAAAAATGATAAGATCTTTTCCACGTAGTAAAAGTCACATGGGTAAGTACTTTTCGTTTACGAGAGTAGGAAAGGCCGCCTACATCAACGTCCTCATGCTCATATAAAATTTCCATTTCTTTTCCTGTAGTAGGATCAAGTCGAACCACTGCAGATTTGTCTCGACCTAAGTTAGATAAGGCGTACACATGTTGATTATCAAAAGAAAAAAACATAGGTTCTATTGATTCTCTAAAATCATTTTCGAGTACGACCTGAAACTCATCTTGTTCGGTCTCTCGATACAACAAACTGTTATTTACTCCATCAGTCGATTGAGCAAGTCGAAGTTTGCCTGTATGATCTGCAAACCATTTCGTAATATTTCCAGGATTTTCTGCTAATAAAGTTAATTCTCCTGTTTCAATGTTTAATCGAAAAGGATCATAAATTTCAGGTACTCTATTATTTATACTTACCAAAAAATGATCTTCATCCTCAGGCAAACTATTAATAATTTCTACCCGAGCATCTTTAAACGGAGTGAGATCAATTTCTTCTTTTCCATCAAGTCCCACACCAAAAAGATGGAAGTTTTCATCTCCTCCAAAATCTTTCATATAAATGATTCGGTGGTTGTTTGCCCAAGCAAAGCCTGGAATATCTCGGTCAGTTACATGGGTTACTCGATGATCTTCTTCATCAGAAGATAAAGTTCGGATGTGAATATTCATCCGTTCTTTATAAGGCGCAAGATATGCGATCTTTGATCCATCAGGCGAAAGACTAAAAGCAGTTTTATTCGGATTTTTAAAAAAATCTCGAAGAGGGATAGGAGGATAAGAGGACATAGTTTGATTACGTTTTTTTAATGACTAAGTCAAAATAAAAGTTAATGATTAGGTTGGTATTTAATAATTAGGCGCTCAAAAATCCGAATTTTTTCTTGAACTTCCAATTAATAAAAAATGCTTCATTAACTTAGTGGATATGAAAACACAACTTACATTTGGTAATCAGTCATATGAAATTGATTTTGGAAATCCTTTAGACATTGCCATTCCTATAAGAGAAGGAGATAAAAGTCCCAATTGTTTTTATGCTCCTCCCTTTGAAACGTCTCCAGTGATTGCTGGCGATTTTGTGGGATCTACAGCAAAGGGGGGACCATTGAATTTTTTAAATATCAAACTCAATCCACATGGAAATGGGACGCATACAGAATGTGTAGGTCATATTTCCAAAGAAAAATTTACCATAAACCAATGTTTAAAACAGTTTATGTTTCCTGCTATTGTCCATACGGTAAACCCAACCTTACAAGATAATGGCGATTTTATAATAGAGTCGAAATCATTTAACAACTTACCTGATTTTCCTGCGGAAGCGATCGTGATTCGAACATTACCCAATCGATTAGATAAATTAGAAAAAAAGTATTCTGGAACGAATCCATGTTACGTTTCACCCCAAGCCATTGAACTAATAGTTAGTCGAGGAATTAAACATTTACTCATTGACTTACCTTCAGTAGATAGAGAAGAAGATGGAGGCGCTTTATTATCGCACAAAGCGTTTTGGAATTATCCCTCCAACCCACGTACAGATGCTACGATTACGGAACTTATTTTTGTTCCTGATATGATCAAAGATGGAAAGTACTTACTGAATATACAAATTGCAAGTTTTGAAATTGATGTGAGCCCAAGCAAACCTATTTTGTATCGTTTGTGGTAAGGTATAGTAAATTTTTATGATTGCTTTCAAATTTGAAAAGATAAAAAATGTCCTTATTTTAGTAGTAAGTACCTTTTTTTTGAAAACTTTATTGTGGCTTGTAAACGCCAATGCTATTTTTTTCGTCTAGTATATAAGGCAGGAGTAAATGTATTTGTAATTTAATTAAAATTAAGAAGAAAATGATTCCAAACTCATCGACATATGATTCTACCATCATTCAAGATTTTCAAAACCTTGATCGGGAGAATTTTTATTCGGTGGTTCATTTTTATGAAGCAAGGGAAAGTGAAATTGCTAAAATTGATTTAGAAGAACGTTTTTTACTTAAAGTCTATTATTCGACGGCCTTATTTGAAACGGGCGCCTACCAAAAAATGCTTTTAGAAGCAGACCAAATTTTAGAAGAATCGATTATCCATAATTTTAGATTTATTGATGGAGAAGATGTATTTATCAAGGTGCTTTATCAAAAAGGATTTTCTTTAGCCTGTATTCACGATTATCAAGCGGCCGAAAAAGTATTTCACGACTTGGTCAAAATACAACCCAAGCATGCGCCTTATCGTAAATTATTGAAAAAATGTATCCTTCGTCAACGCCCTTTGTATATTAAACGAATGTTTGCTCTTGGTGTCTTTTTTTATTTACTTTCGATTGTACTTATTATAGTCAATTTATTGATTGTAGAATCTTTTTATACCAATAAATTAGCGGAATTTGAATATGCTCGATTTGGAGTATTTAGTGTAGGGCTATTGCTTTTGTTTGGAGGAGAAGTGGTGCATTATATTGCAAGCCATAGAAAACTAAATCGAGTGCATCAAGCAGCACTAAATAAACAAAAAGGTCATTAATAATGATTTGCAATATTAGCAAACGTTAGGATGTTCAATCAGCAAAAGCATCTTCTTGAATTTGTTAAAAGACAATAAATCTAAGGTGTTATCTTTTAAGAAAAAGCGAACAGAATCGTTACAACCTCCATCTTCTAAATAATCGGCTAAATAAAGTAATTTTTTTATGGATTCTTGACAATCATCAATGGTCAATGTAATCTGTCTATTACTATTTGCAATGCATTCTAAACTTGGAATTGTTCCTAGGCCATATTCAGGTGCATGAAGACTTAATTTTTCCAGAGGAAAATAAGACATTGCATTGATACTAATTCGTAATTCGCGAAACTTGATTTTTTGACGAATGATGGCTTTCAGGCCTTCAGAAAAATGAAACCCTTTCATATTTTGCTTTTTGGGGTGGTACAAAATAAACGTGTTTCATAAAAATATATGAAAAATAACAATCTAAAGCTAGTGGAAAGCTAAATCATTGTGACTTACAATTCGCCCAGTTTTATCTTAAGGTATAGAGTTTATAGTAAGAATTTAAGAAATCTGTTGTTCTATTATTTTTATGTTTTTCGC
Organism: Saprospiraceae bacterium; assembly: GCA_020629935.1. Lineage (GTDB taxonomy): Bacteria > Bacteroidota > Bacteroidia > Chitinophagales > Saprospiraceae > JAHDCJ01. Next base: position 18,721 of record JAHDCJ010000083.1, read on the forward strand.
TTTTTCTTCTTCGCAGCAGGAAATAAAACATTATTTAAGATCAAACGATAGCCAGGAGAATTGGGGTGCAAATTTAAATCTGTGGCTGGATCATGGACAAAATGTCGATAATCTTCTGGATCATGCCCACCATAAAATGTCCACGTACCAAAGCCAAATTCTCCATGAATATACCGAGCTTCTCCTGCGGGTTTATTTTCTCCTAATAATAAGACTTCTGATTTGATTAAATCCTTTCTAAAAGCAGTAGTTTGTCCCATAAAACCTTTAACGGTTCGGGTATGACATTGAGTCAACATACTCGGTACAGGATCCCATTTCGCAGAAAAATCAAATAAAGTAAAATAATCAATTTTCATATCCACTTTTCGAGTAGATGAAACATCAATGTTAGAATATTCATATTGCAATGGATCACGAACAAGTTTAAATTTTTGAAAAGCAAATGTCTCTTCAAAATTTAATTTACTTTGCGCATTCGGATCTTGTGGGTCTCCGTCGTAAATATGATCACAGATATCAACTCCTGCGGAGGCTAAAGCAATATCATAGGTGTCCGTCGCCGAACACATGGCAAACATAAATCCACCGCCGGCTACATAGTCTCTTATGCCTTTAACTACAGATAATTTGAGTTGAGATACCTTTGCAAAACCGTGCTTTGTCGCTAAACCTTCCATCTTTTGTACATGTTCTCTATACCAAGGTCGACTACCATAAGAAGCATAGAATTTTCCATATTGTCCCGTAAAATCTTCATGGTGTAAATGTAGCCAATCATATTCCGCTAACTTCCCTTCTAACACTTGGGTATCATAAATTACATCATAAGGAATTTCGGCATAAGTCAAGACTAAGGTAACCGCATCGTCCCAAGGTTGAATGGTTTCTCCCTTAGCATTTACATCTGGAGTATAAACCGCAATTTTGGGCGCTACTTCTAATTTTATCGCATCCATGTTTTTCTCTGGATGTGCAATTTCTTCTAAAATTTTAGTGAATTTTCCATCAGGAATTACTTGGTAGCTCACATCTCGAGTAATACATTCATCTTGAAAATCTACATGATTCTTAAAGGCAAAACTTCCTCCTCGATAGTTAAGTAACCAATACACTTCTACCTCGTGTTCTAAAACCCAATAGGCAATTCCATAGGCTTTAATATGATTTTTTTGCTCTTCTTCCATTGGAATTAAAATGTAAGATGCCTGCATTTGCATCAAGGCCAAAAACAGAAAAGCAATACTTAATATTAATTTTTTCATTGATTCTAATTTATTTCTTCTTTCTCTAACGAAGCGCTTCCTCTTTAGTTTTGAAAAAAGGGAACTATATAAGTAAGTAACCCAATATTGTTCCAATTTTCAAACTAAAATACAATTTCTTGAACGCGCTAAAAAAGTTTTAACGTTTTGCTAACGTTTACATAGCAGTATTAATGAAATGCACCTTTTGTTTTTAATGCTTCATAATGTTCTTTATCTCGATATTTGAAAACCATAGCCGGATGCCCTCCTGCAATGCCATATTTGGGAATATCTTTTATGACTACACTCCCCGCTTGAATAATTGCCCCTTCTCCAATAGTAGCACCACCTAAAATCATAACCTGATCACCCAACCATACATTATCTTCAATAACCACATCTCGATGAATATAAGTCTCGTCATAAGGTATTTTCGTTCCTTCGTAATTGTGGAAAGAAGTAATAATTTTACATCCTCTACCCGAATGGAAATTATCTCCAATCTTTACTCCTCCTCCTCCTACAATGATCATCCCATTGAAATTTACATTTTTTCCTAATTCGGTTCGTTTAGTCAGAAAGGTTTGAAAATTCGCATGAAGGGGAGCTGTGTAACTTTTACATTTCATACGTGCACGAAAAGACCAATAGAAAGTACTCCACTTTCGATAAATACGCTGAAAAAAACCAGCAACCTTTTGTAAGATGCTATACAAAAATTTCATAGGTGCTATTTGAAAATTTCTTTAAAAACACGCTGGGCTTTATCTTTTCCATAAGCCCATATTTCTCCAAAGGCCAACCAAGGAATGGGAAATAAACGATTACTAATGATAAAAACAATGATAAAAAATACAAAATAGGAAATAGTGGTGGCATAAGCAGCTCCAATCGCTCCATAAGCTTTGATTAAAAAATAGTTTAAAGTTAAATTCATTGCTATATTTAGAATAGATAAATAACTTAACAAAAATGTTTTTTTAAAATAAAAAATATAACCCCCAACCAATTTATAACAACCCAAAAAAGCATAACCCAAAGCGACCCAAAAAACATACCGAATACCTGATTGGAAGGCTTCGCCAATAAAAAAATGATAAAGTAAAGGAGCAAATAATGTGAGTGCTAATGCACTAAAAATCATAACCCCCATTAAAACATAAGAAAAACAAGCAATCTGAATTTTAGAGTTTTTATCAGGAGTCTTTAATCGCTCAAATAAAAACGGATTCCAAGCCATAAAAATGGAAACTTGTACGATGGCTATGATACTACCTACCTTGTATCCAATGTCATAAACCCCCAATTCGTCTGAACTTATCATTTGACGAATAAAAATACGGTCGGCAAAGTCCA
>JAHDCJ010000083.1:21423-25036 GCA_020629935.1 Saprospiraceae bacterium
CCCAATTCGTCTGAACTTATCATTTGACGAATAAAAATACGGTCGGCAAAGTCCATAATGATGGCACCCATCATATGCGGTATTAATGGCAAACCAAACCAAATCGCATTTTTTAAATATTTCGCATTAAATCGACCACTTAAAACACCTGCCTTAAACAACAGAAAAATACCAATGATGGTAAATAAAAAGCGACCAAACAAAATGGCAAAAAGGCGACCTTCCCAATTCCATAAAAATAACACGATGAAAACTAAGGATAGTAATAACTCCAAAGCGGTCATGCTTATATTGAAAACCGAATATTTGACGGGTTGTTGAAAGGCCTGAAACAAAGAGGAAGCTATCACCGGAACGGCATTCATCAAACCAAAAAATGGAATGGCATAAATCCAGAATAGATCAATTTCAAGCCAATGAGCAATCGCATTTCCAAATAAACCAAACAAAATAAGGACTAAACCAAATATCGCTAAAGGCAACATAATGGCCGAACGTACATAACTAGGATATTCTTCTTCTCCAAAGTCTTGGCGAAAATACTCTAAGTTCATTGCGCCATTACTACTCATCAAAATCAAGGCACTAATTAGCGTATTCATCGCCATGATCGTACTCAAATCTCCATTGTCAGAAGTCGCCAAATAGGTAGTAATAACAGGCAATAGAAAGAAGCCCAAGCCTTGCTTGAAAATATTGGAAAAACTATATATGGAAATGGACTTAAATAAACGCATGCTTCTCTAAAACGCAAGTTGGCTAAAATATTGCTATAGGAATACTAATAGACTAAATTTTAAAGTTATTTTAAGATAATTTGTAGTCTTTGAATTACAAGTTATAATAATTACCTTTATGCGTTGCAGAAATGTAAACTAATTTTCCAAATCTTTTTACTAAAAACTCCGTATCATATCATGAAGTTGCGTTTTGTTTGCGTAATATTTTTTACTTGCGTATTTTATTCATTAAGTTTTTGCCAATTAACTTGGGTTGATGGTTATGTAGTTACGAATCCTGGAGATACGCTCTATGGAAAAATTAAATTCACTACCCCAGCCCAGAGATCAGCTAAAATTATCTTTGAAGGAAAAGGTACTGACGAAAAAATAAAGTATAAGCCTTTTCAAATTAAAGGTTTCTTTATGGACAAAAGAGTCTATGAATCTAAAATCTATGATTTTGATCCTAGCCTTACCTACGGATTTGGGGTGTTTATGGAACGAATGAATATAGGTACTGTGCAAGTATATCAATATTGGAATACCGATAAAGAACGAGGTTTTACTCAAACATTTATCGAAAATGATGGAGATTATTTACTCGAAATTGATTACCTCAATTTTAAAAAACAAATGACGAGGTATTTTGAGGAATTTCCGCAATTGCAATCCAAAATCAAACGAGGCGAATTTCGTAAACGTGATTTGATGGCTATGGTAAGCGAGTTTAACGAATGGAAAAGTAATGAATGGTAATGATTACCTCTAAAGTATAACTCCAAAGACGCCTATTATTTATTAAGGAAACACACAATGAATATAAACTTTCAATACCCAATTTGGTTTATTGGTTTTTGTCTTTTAGCAGGATTAACTTATGCCGCAATCTTATATTTTAAAGATGATACGTTTAAGAAAAAATCGACTTGGCTCAACTGGCTTCTAGGTATCTTTAGATTTCTAACGGTCTCTTTTATCTCTTTTCTCCTTCTAGCGCCTTTTATTAAATCTTTAGTTACTGAAACTAAAAAACCAATCGTTATCCTCGCGCAAGATAATTCAGAATCTATTGCCACGGCAATGAAAAAAGGAGATTCCACCAGCTATGTGCAGGCGCTAAATACCTTGTCTGAAGAACTCAACGAAAAATACGAATTTAAACGATATACATTCGGTAGTAAAATAACCGAATCAGACTCCGTTTCTTTCAATGAAAAAGAAAGTAACCTCTCTGAAATGCTTACAGAAGTCTATGACCTCTATAGCAATCAAAACCTTGGCGCAGTCATCCTCGCTTCGGATGGAATTTATAATGAAGGCAGTAGTCCACTTTATACAGGCGCAAAAATCAATGTGCCCATCTATACCATCGCCTTAGGTGATACCACGTTGAAAAAAGACATCTCCATCAAAAAAGTGTATCATAATAATATCGCCTACCTTGGAGATAAATTTAGCATTCAAGTAGATGTTGCTGCGCAAAATTGTTCAGGAAATAATACCGTAGTCAATATTTCTAAAATAGAAAATGGACAAGCTCGAAAAATAAAAACGGAAGGGATTAATATTAATAATAATAACTTCTTTACTACCAAAGAAATTATTCTTGATGCGAATCAAAACGGAGTACAACGATACCGCGTTTCGGTCAATAGAGTGAATGGAGAGGTCACTGGAGCAAATAATGTAAAAGACATTTTTATTGATGTACTTGATGCAAGACAAAAAATATTAATCTTTGCAAATGCTCCACATCCCGATCTATCGGCAATGAAAACAACGATCAGTAAAAATAAAAACTACGAAGTCGATATTGATTATGCAAGTAAACCTAAACGTGATCCTAAAGGATATGATTTAATTATCCTTCACCAAATTCCAGGAACAAAAAATCCAGGTTCTTCTTTGCTAACTCAAATTAATAATCGAAAAATACCAAGACTTTTTGTGGTAGGATCTCAATCCAATATTAGTGCCTTTAATAGCGCACAGAGTTTGCTTAATATTAGTGGCGATGGACGAAATACCAACGACGTTACTGGTATAGTAGATGGCGGATTTAATCTCTTTACTATTGATGATAAAATCCCTCAAAAACTTCCAAAATTTGCACCTCTCGTTGCTCCTTTTGGAACATTCAAAGCTTCCCCAGAAGCGCAAGTTTTGCTCAAACAAAAAATCGGTTCGGTGGAAACTGATTATCCTCTTATGCTCATTGGAGAAGAAAATGGGGGCATCAAAACGGGTATCCTCGCAGCAGAAGGAATTTGGAAATGGAGAGTGTTCGATTATCTACAAACCAAAAATCACGACATCTTTGACGAACTTCTTGGTAAGGTGGTTCAATACCTAACCATCAAAGAAGATAAACGAAAATTTCGTGTAAGTATCAATAAAAATATCTTTAAAGAAAATGAATCGATTTACTTCGATGCGGAATTATATAACGAAAGTTATGAGTTGGTTAATGATGCGGAAGTAAGTGTAGTTATTTCTAATCAAGATGGAAAAGATTTTAGTTTTACCTTTACGAAAACCTCTAATGCCTACACCTTAAACGCAGGATTATTCCCTGTAGGAAATTATAAATATAGAGCAAAAACAACGGTCGCTGGAAAAGAACTTACTGCCTCTGGTCAATTCTCTGTACAACCCATCCAACTTGAAGTTTTTGAAACAACGGCCAATCATCAATTACTGCGTTTGCTTAGTGATCAATATGGTGGAGAAATGGTTTTTCAAGACCAAGTCGCTTCTATAGGAAACCTCATTGTAGAAAGTGGAAATGTACAACCTGTACTTTATAGTACATCCAAAACACGCTCACTGATTAATCTAAGATGGTTGTTCTTTGTCCTCTTATTTTTCTTAGCTATAGAATGGTTCTTACG
>JAHDCJ010000084.1:0-14976 GCA_020629935.1 Saprospiraceae bacterium
TAAATGGATTTTTTGGTCCAAAATGAACAGCGACACTTAAAAAAGGTAAAGGCAACACGGACAATCCATCGGCAGCATTTCCAAGAAAAAACATACCGCCATCTAAACGAAAATTTCTTTTGTTGAAACGAGCTCCAATAGAAGGGGCAATCACTGTTTGATCAATTTCATTATTAATACTATCGAAAAATAAAAAGGCTTCACTCAAGATAGCCACATGGTCATTCATACGAATAAAGCCACCAAAATTGACCACAGGCATTGAGAAGCCGTTTGAGCCTGCGACATAGCCCCCTGTTACCGTAAATTGTTTTTCTGTATTTCCATAAGTAGCAGAAAGGTGAGAATAGAGTCCTCCTAAAACTTCCCCGCTAAACAAGGTAGGCCAAGCTAAGCCTTGCACCCCAGCAGAAAGATGAAAATTTTCCTTTATTTCTCCCCCGAATTTAGCTTTAACCACAACGACAAAAGGTAACAAATATCCTGCGCCTACAGAGACATAATCATGTACACCAAAATCTACAAAATGATATCCTCCCCAGATGGTTTCGTAATGATAATCTCCTTTTTTAAGATTCATTCCAGTTGGGCCTACAAATAATTTCTGATAACCTTTAAGATATTCGGGACGACCTGCTTTTCCTCTTTCTTTATTTAGCACATCAACCCGCTCGACTTTAGAAAACGGGAAATTAATGGTATCACTTGATAAGGCAAAAGAAACCTTATCCCCTTCAATAGCCACTATTCTTCCAATGAGTTTTGTCCCATCTTCTGTATAGACATGATGCAATTGTGTCGTATCAATAAAGCTAATTTCTCCATTAATTCTTTGGCTATAAAGTTCAGAACCTAAAGAAATAAAAAATAAGAAGACTGCTAAAAATCGAAGGATGATTTTAGGATTCATGGTATATTGTTTTGGTGAGTGGCTACTATAAAAACCACAACAAATATACCAGTTTAAAGAAATTTACTTATTAAAACTTAAAGAAAAAAGCATAGCCTTCTTCCTGGGCTTAGGAAGAAGGCTATTGGATTATAACATCGGACGAATCCGCTATTAGTTAAAACGAAGTAGATTTCGGATATCCTCTTCGGTATTTATTTTTTGATCGACTAAATCCATAGTAAAGGTTTCTTTCAATTTGGTTCGATCTAATTGTTTAAATTTTTCTTCATTAAAGATGGCAATTTTTCCTTCTTGGGTAACTAACCACATTAGGTTTTCCGAATCGACATTGATCCGCAATTCATCTTCTCCAGTAGCGTAGAATTTATTGACGGTATTCGTTCGTCGATCTACATGATAAACGGCATTACCAATATATTGCTGACCTTCTCTATCGACAAATTTAGCCAAGCAATTTTTCTGATTTGGAGGCATTGGGCGATCACAATTCCAAACGCCCATATCTGCAATTTTAAATCGATTGACAATTTTTCTAGCGACTATTTTTTCTGAAAGTCGACGATGATCTCCACCATGTCTGTATCTTTGTAGTTCTTCTTCCAAAGCCTTTTTTTCTGCTTTAATTTTAGCTCGTTGAGCGGCTTTTGATTTTTCAATAGCGGCTCTTTCTTCATCCAATTTTAATTTTCTTGCGTTAAATTTTTGCTTATATTCAATATGTTTTTGCGTATATTCCTTCATTGCTTTTTGATAATCTGCCCCCATCAAAACCGGTTGCACTTTAAATTTTTCTGTCCGATTAGAAGTCGTTAATGTAAGTTCATACACTTGTTCTTCGATCTTTTCAATTTGGGCATCATCCCATTCTACTTCATAAATTTGTTTTGAAAAATGTTGATTAGAAGGGACTTTCATTACTTGCCATTTAACTTTTTCATAAACAGCTAAGTCAGGGAATTTATTTTTTTCTACTTCTAAATCAAAACCAAAACTGTTTTTATTTGCACGAACAGGTTTTTGAGGTTCAGGTGATTTGGGCATTTTAGCATCTGCTGCGGCGACTTCTTTTTCTATAGCCACATCTAAGGCTTTGAGTTGAAGATCTAAGTCTCTCAATTTGACTTCTTCTGGAGTCAATGGGCGTTGATTTACTTTAAGATCTGGATTCACTTCTTCTTCAATACGATCAATTCCTCGGTAGTCCCATTTCTTATTTAGGGTATCTAGTTGATAAATATTGAAAGAAGGAATATCTCCACTTCGATTAAATAAGGAAACGAGTTCTACATCAATTGATTTATCAGGATTCACCCTTAAATTTTTCCCTTGTTGCATCGCATTAATTTCCATCATCCCTGCGGATTCAAAAAGGTAATTGGTTCCTAAGGAATCATAATTCATAGGAATACCCGATAAGAAAAAATCGACAAAGTCATGAAATTCACGATATTTCAAATTGATTTCACCCGTAATTTCATTTCCATTTTCATCTAAAAACGCATTGGGAGGAACAATAATTTTCGAGCCTGATCCATACTCATAAATTCCTCCTTGGCTGGCATCCATCTTAAAACTTGCAAATTGAGCTTGTATCTTTTCTAAAGGAGGATCTACATAAGGACGATCTGCAATATCTAAAATTGATTGGTTACTATTATTCCAAATTTTAGGACCAAAATAAACCAAAACGACGGCGGCTATTCCTATAATAATGCTAGCAATACTTGTGGATGATATTCCTGCGCCACTACTTCCACTTCCTTGGTCACCTCCACTTGCCTGATGTTGTTTTAAAAGTTGGTCAAAATCTTTGTGCTTTTCGATTTCTTTACCGGAAAGTTTAGGAGGATTTTTTTTAAAATTGTAATTGTTCTTTTTCATATACCTCTATTTTTTCCTTCTATTATTTTTTTGAGTTTTGCTAAAATCCGATAGGTTTTCACTTTAGCATTACTTTCTGTAATTTCCATAATTTCTGCAATTTCTTTAAAAGCTCTTTGTTCAAAAAACCGCAACTCTACCATTTGCATATCGCGCAAAGGAAGTTCATTTAAAGCCTCTAACATTAAAGGGCTTAAATTGGGTTTTTCTTCGACTTCCATTTCTTCTTGTAAATCGGTAAAATGACTATCTTCTACACAAACCACTCGGTTTTTAGAAGTGTTTCTGTAATGTTGAGTCACTTCATTGCTTGCAATTCGATACAACCACGCAGAAAACGGAACGCCTTTAAATTGGTATTTGGGCAACTTTTGAAGGGCTTTTAAAAAGACCTGTGAACAGATATCCGCACTTAATGATTCATCAGTGGTTCGACGAAAAATAAAACGAAAAATTTGTTCATAGTAGCGCTCATAGAGTGGTCGAAACATAGCGGCTTCCTTTTGGGCAGCTTGTATTTCTACCCATTCCTCTTGAAGCGTTTGATCCGACAGTTTTTTCACTACACGCATAGGTGCTTTTGATGAAGCTGCAGCATTAAATTGAAAATTGGAAACCATTATACTAAGTTTTCAATTAATTTTTGAATGATTTGTTGGTTTTAATAACAACTCACTCCTATTTGGGAATATGAAATTTACAGCGAATACGGTTTGTTTGTTGACAAAAGCTTGATTTTTTAAGCCATTTTCAGTGAGTATCTTGTTGCAATTTCATTCATATAACGAGGTACAGTCAAAAAGGAACAAGGATTTTATTTTTTTTCGAAAAAAAGATTTCGCTGAACTTGTATTCTTTATTTTATAAAAATTTCTATTTTAACATCATGAAGAAGAAACTCGCATTACATTGGCAGATTTTAATCGGAATGACACTAGGTATTTTATTTGGTCTTGTGGCCAATAATTTCCTTTATAAAAATACAGAAGGTAGTCTTTCTTATAATCCCACAGAGAAAACATTAGATCAATATGTCTTTCAATTTCGAGTAAAAAACGAAGAAACTGGTAAAATCGAAAAATTGGATTATGCGCTTTATACCGACACAAATCCAAAACCCAATGCCTATAATAGCGCGAAGGTTTCCAATGACCAATCTGCTCCACTTCAATTAATTAAAACAGGAGATCAAGAGAAATATAGTTTTATCAATCTTGTCAAACCTAAAAGTTATCAGATCATTGAAAAAACGAATCTGGATACCTTAGCTTTAATTCGAGATAAAGAACAAGTTAAATTAACGACCAAGACGCCCCCTTTCCCTCCTGTAGTCATGCGCCCTGCGAGTACATTTGTAGATGATTGGATCAAACCTTTCGGGACTATCTTCGTCAATTTATTAAAACTCATTGCTATTCCTTTGATCTTAGCTTCTTTGGTCAAAGGTATTTCAGATTTAAAAGATATTTCCAAATTTTCTAAAATCGGTGGAAGAACCATTGGTATTTATTTATTAACGACGGTAGTTGCTATTACTATTGGTTTAGTTATCGTAAACATTGTACAACCTGGCAATGGCATTTCAGAAGACACTATTGCTCGTTTATCTCAAAACTATGAAGGGAATTCAAAAATCTCTGCACGAATAGCAGAAGCTCAAAATCAAAAAGGCGCAGGGCCACTACAGTTTATTGTAGACATGGTACCTAGTAATATTTTTGCTGCCGCTTCAGATAACAAAAGCATGTTGAAGGTCATTTTCTTTACCATTTTCCTTGGTATTTCCTTACTATTAGTACGTCCAGAACAAGCCAAACCATTAAAAGACTTTTTTGATAGTTTGAATGAAGTCGTATTAAAAATGGTGGACTTAATTATGCTGATTGCACCCATTGCCGTATTTGCATTACTTGCGCATGTCGTGGTTACTTCTGGTGATCCCGATATTCTCTTGGCTTTATTAAAATATGCATTGACGGTAGTCTCTGGGTTATTGATCATGTTGGTGTTATATACTTTAGTTGTATACTTTGTTACTGGAAAATCTCCAATGACCTTCCTAAAAGGAATTAGTCCCGCTCAGCTTGTTGCTTTCTCTACGAGCTCTAGTGCAGCCACGCTTCCAGTAACGATGGAACGTGTAGAAGAACATCTTGGAGTAGAAAAAGAAGTATCGAGTTTTGTCTGCCCAGTAGGTGCTACTGTAAATATGGACGGAACCAGTTTATACCAAGCCGTAGCCGCTGTCTTTATCGCCCAAGCCCTCGACTTTGATCTTACACTCGGCGATCAATTAACCATTGTATTAACGGCCACGCTGGCTTCGATTGGCTCTGCTGCTGTACCCGGTGCGGGCATGGTGATGCTTGTCATTGTTTTAGAGTCAATTGGTCTTCCTGCAGAATATTTAGCAGTAGGATTAGCCTTGATTTTTGCAGTGGATCGACCATTAGATATGTGTCGGACTACCATTAATGTTTCTGGTGATGCAACGGTTGCTATGCTAGTGGCAAAGTCTGTAGGCAAGCTAGGCGAACCTAAAGTTAAAAATTGGGATGATCATAAGGAGGCGGTTAGATAGTTTGATTTAATGCTTTTCTTTTAAAAAGATATTAACTCGTTTGGCCAACAAGCCAAATCTTAGCTATACATCGATTTCTGTCAGTCTATTGTCAGAATACCTTGATTCTCTGCCTAGAAGGGAAAATATTTAATATTTAATATTACATAAATTAACTCTAATAAGACTAAATTATGTAGTCCCTTTATTTTAGTATCTCTACTAAACCTCTTTCTATGGCAAAAGCAATATCAAATGATAAAAAAATCTTAGGTCTATCTGCCTTTTATCATGATTCTGCAGCCGCGTTAACCGTTGGCGGAAAAATAATCGCAGCAGCCCAAGAAGAACGATTTACTAGAGAAAAGCATACTTCCGCTTTTCCAGTAGAGGCCATCAAGTATTGTTTAGAAGAAAGTGGATTTACCTTAGATGAATTAGATGCTGTCGTTTTTTATGATAAACCCTTTCTAAAATTTGAGCGATTATTGCAAACTTATTATTCCTTTGCTCCGAAGGGATTAATTTCTTTTTTGAAAGCAATTCCTGTTTGGATAAAGGAAAAGATGTTTTTGAAAAAATTGATTTATGAAGGTTTACAAGAGGTCGCTAACTACGACAAATCTTCGATGAAATTGCTTTTTTCAGAACATCATTTATCACATGCGGCAAGTGCTTTTTATGCTTCTCCTTATGAAGAATCAGCGATTTTGACCATAGACGGTGTGGGAGAATGGTGTACCGCTTCCATTGGAATTGGAGAAGGAAATACTTTGCGTATTTTAAAAGAATTAGAGTTTCCTCATTCCTTAGGTTTGCTTTATAGTGCTTTTACCTATTACCTTGGATTTAAAGTCAATTCTGGAGAATACAAACTGATGGGTTTAGCCCCTTATGGAAATCCAGAGGCAGAAGAAACGCATCGTTTTGTTGAACTTATTAAAAAGGAGTTGATCGAAATTAAAGCCGATGGTTCGCTTTGGTTAAACCAATCTTATTTTAGTTATGCGACGGGTCTACGCATGGTTAAAGACGATAAGTGGACTACACTTTTTGGGTTTCCTAGAAGACCTGCGGAATCAGAGATGGATCAATGTTATTGCAATTTAGCCCTAGCCATCCAATGGGTTACCGAAGAGGTGGTTTTAAAGATGGCAAAATATGCGCGTCAATTAACGGGAAAATCTTCCATTTGTTTAGCTGGTGGTGTGGCATTAAATTGTGTCGCCAATGGAAAACTTTTACGTAAAAAGACCTTTGATCATATGTACATCCAGCCCGCTGCTGGAGATGCAGGAGGAGCTTTAGGAGCTGCATTAGCTACTGCACATTTATACTTTGAAGAACCTCGAAAAGTAAATCCATCTACAGATTCTATGGAAGGCACCTATCTGGGCCCTTCCTATTCCGACAAAGAAATTGAGTTGATGAATCGAAGAGTAAAAGCGGTTTATCATAAAGCTAAAAACCTTACGGAATTGACAGAAACCATAGCAGAAAAATTAGCCAATGGACAAGTCGTTGGATGGTTTCAAGGACGGATGGAATTTGGACCAAGAGCCTTAGGAAATCGAAGTATTTTAGGCGATGCAAGAAATCCTGAAATGCAAAAAAAGTTAAATCTTAAAATTAAATATAGAGAAGGATTCAGACCTTTTGCACCTTCGGTTTTAAGCGCAGATAGAAACACCTATTTTGATTTAGAAGAGGACTCCCCATATATGTTAGTGGTATCTCCAGTAGCAGCTTCTCGTAGAAAAAAACTTCCAGAAAATTACCATTCCATGTCTTTATGGGATCGACTGTATACGCCTAGAAGCGACATTCAATCCATTACCCATTTAGATTTTTCGGCGCGCGTACAAACAGTACATAAGGAAACCAATTTACGCTATTGGTCATTAATCAATGCCTTTAAGCAAAAGACAGGATTTGGCTTAGTGGTCAATACGAGTTTCAATGTAAGAGGTGAACCCATTGTGTGTACTCCTTATGATGCTTATCGATGTTTTATGAGTACGGAGATGGATTATTTGGTAATCAATGACTATTGGTATTTCAAAGAAGACCAACCCAATCATGAAGATAGAGATCAATGGCGCATACAATTTAAATTGGATTAGAAGATGGCGGAAGAGAAAAAGATAAAACGGTTTTTACTCCCTTTGCTATTACTACTAATTGGTATTGGATTAATGATCTATGCTTTTTCCTACTATAATTCCTTAACCGTTGCTGCGTCTACACGTCAATTATTTTACCTAGGTGGTTTTTTAAGTTTAATAGGCTTGATGAGTATTTGTTTCAAAACTAAACGTGTTTTCTTTTTCAATATTATCTTTATATTCTTTCTATTATGGATGGTAGATTTCTATTCTTTTTGGAAATTAGGTATGCCAGCAATTACCAAAAAGGAATATGTTTTACCCAAATTACCGCCAACACATATTGCCAAACATATTGGTATTGTTCCTTATGCAGATAGTGTACTGCAAGAAATAAAACTAAATGGTCCTGATACCGTTTTTGATGTACGCTATTCGATTGATTCATATTGTAAACGAATAACCCCCAATGCAGACAGTTTAAAAAATCAGCATGCGGTGTTCTTTGGTTGCTCTATTGCTTATGGTTTTGGTTTAGAAGATGATCAAACATTTCCCTATTATTTTCAAGAACAATCTAAAACATTTAATGCCTATAATTTTGCTTATCCAGGATACGGAACAAACCATATGCTGGCTCGACTAGATTACCATAATTTGAATGATCAAATAAAAGAGAAAAAGGGAGTTGGCATTTATGTCTTTTTTTGGGATCATCTATATCGTTCTATTGGTACCATGCATCGGTACACCGATTGGATGTACATGGCTCCCTACTATACCAAAGAAGATGGGCAATTGGTACGCAAAGGAAATTTTACAGACGGACGAGCAAAATTATCGGAATGGTATGATTGGTTGTCCCATCGAAGCATAGTCCAATATTTAAAATTAGACTTTCCCTTATTTTTACAGGAAAAACATTTTGATTTAGTGGGAGAAATGATTGTCTCCGCCAAAAAGAAATATCAAGCCCAATTGGGTGACAATGAATTTTATGTCGTATTTTATCCTAATTATATAAAATACACTGAGGAACAATTTGCCCGTTGGACCAAGGTATTGGATGAGAAAAAAATTAAGTACATTGATTTAAGAACCGTATTGGAATACAATGAAAGTCATACCTTAAATGGCGATCCCCATCCCAATGCAAATACAAATCAAACCTTGGCGAAAGCCCTTTGGAAACAAATTTCAGATTTAGAAAAATAAGAACAAATGGATTTTTTAAAAGACTTATGGTTATTTATTAAAGAGCGAAAAAATTATTGGCTAGCTCCAATGATCATTGTATTATTATTGATTGGTGTTCTGATTGTATTTGGTGGAGGAAGTGCCGTTGCTCCTTTTATTTATTCGATCTTTTAATCCCCTATTATGGAAAATTTCAAAAGTCAACCTTTCCGAACGGTCTTAACCATTACCGTTGGTTTTTTAATTTTGTATTGGTTTTTTCAAGCCGAATGGATGTTATATGTGGCCATTGGATTGGGTCTTATCGGCGTGTGCTCTACTTTCTTATCTAAACAGATCGAATTTTTATGGATGAAATTAGCTTGGGTATTGAGTTTAATTGTTCCTAACATTTTGTTGTCTGTGGTGTTCTTTATCATTCTTTGCCCTATCGCCTTTTTATCCAGAATTTTTAAAGGAGGTGATCCGCTTCGATTGAAAAGAGAAGGAGAAAGTATGTTTAAAGATGTAGACAAACGATTTGAAAAAGCACGATTTGAAAATCCTTGGTAAGTAATTATTTTTTCATTTAAAATTCATTTGGGCGAATCCCCTCCTTCGTCGGGGTCGGGCTATTTGCTATAATGTACTCGCTGCGCTCCGTGCATTCCGCGTCTATCCCTTTCGCGGGTTCAAGTGATTGGAATTAAGATCACAGATCAATCTTCAGAAAAAAATTAAAACCTAAGTAACCTTTTTATATTTTTTTAGTATAAAAAATATACATATTTTAGGATTTTTAATTGAGGAGGTAGAAGTTGTTTTAACAGGGTATGGCCATTCTATGGTAAACACGTTGTCATCAATTCGAAACTTTTCGGTTTCAGAACTATTTAAACAACTTCTATTAAAAAGACAGACAAATACTATGGAAGATTTAGGATTATTGGGCGTAAGCTCTAGAGTCAAACATCCTGCCTACGGCAATGGAGTAATCATGAAATTACATTATGCTACTTATGATGTTTGTTTCATTTTATATGGGATGAAAGAAGTATCTAAAGAATATAAAGACTGGGAAATTATTGAGCATGTTCCTGCAGAAGATTCAATGACATTTACAGAAGCGGAAAAATCTTTAGTTTCTATTTTAAAAAAATGGAATGGATTTTCTGAGGTCATTCCTTTGGGTGCTAAATGGAAAAATGGCACGATGATTTTAAAGCCATCTGATCCTTCCTTAAAATCAAAGGAAATTCCGATTGATACATTTTTTCATAAGATAGTTATGACAAGAGATCGGCTTCGAGTGATGGAACAACGAATCAATTCGAGTAAAAATCTATCCGATGAAGAGAAGGTCAATTTACAACAATACCTCACTCGAATTTATGGTAGCTTAACCACATTCAATGTACTCTTTGAATTGAAGGCACACCATTTTAAAGGAGAGAAAAAATAAAAAGTTAGTTATTACTAATCATTTTTGCAGGCTTAAAAATTGGCGTTTGGTGAATAGATTCACCACTCGCTGCTTCTAAATTTTTACCTGGCCAATATAGATTTCCATCTACTTTTTTATAGTTCAGTTTAGCATCTTTAAATTGGAGTAAAGTCATTTGGGCAGTTAAACTTGCCCATCCTTTTTTACGAGAGGAAAATTTAGATTGTTTAGGTGTGGCGGAATACTTTTTCATTCCATCTTCCCATTGATTAAACAAGAGATCTAAACTGTAGAAATACTTTCCGCTACTCGGGGCATATTCAATAGGCTTAAATTGATTGTTCCATTCAATCATCCAATGTGCTTGATCCAAGGTAAGGTGAATGGATTTAAATCCCAAGGTAGCAACAGCATATTGATTGTTTCCTATTCCTTGGATCATTGCCATAGATTGATCCAATTCAGGATTATCTTTTTTGTCCCAATCAAAATGCCGACTCTGCAAAAAGTTTTGGCTGTGTAACTCTTCATTTCCACCAAGAATCAAATAGTGCACATCCATTTTGTAGGCCGCCTTTTGATTAAATTTATTACATTCAAAAGATTGACAATCTACGATTAAAGCGACATTGATGGAAAAACGAATTTCATTGGTTAAAGGCACATAATGAGGATCGCCCATATCAATTTTCAACATTTGAATTTTATCCGCACGGTCTAAAGCCATCATATCAAAACCATTGAGCAAGGTAACCAACTTTGATTTTCCGCTTAAATATTGATTGGCAGGAATCGAAACTTCGATATTATTTTGCGCCATTTTACCTTCTTTGCTAAACAAAGACAAACTTATCTTTCCAGATTGAAATCGAGTAGTTGGACTTTCGATAATTGTATAAGCCGTAGAATACAAGGTACTATCTGCACCAATTCCAGTGGCACTACAATGCGCTACGTGAGGTTCTGCACATCGAGTATTCACAAAATTACCAATTCGGTTCATTCGATGATTATAAGTCCATTCATGTTGAAATCCGTTCCATATTACTGCAGCATGAGTTTGTTGCAATTTTTGGTTTTGAGCAAAACTCACATTAGATTGGAAGCAAAGAAAGCCAATGAAAAATAGAATAAATAGACGCATCTGTTTACATTTTAAAGAAGAATAATCACATTGATGGAAAGGTATACCATATTTGTATCAAAAATTAAGCCTTAGTCACCTTAGTTTCCATTTTTTTTTCACAAAAAAAAAGTCAAAATCTAATAACCAAGCTTCTTTTCATGCTGATGAATTAGAAAAAAGAAGTGGATTAAGTAGGTCGTTGGAAATGATTAAAATCATTCCTTTAAAAATAAAAACGCCTATGAAGAAGTTTTCACAGGCGTTTTTATTTGTTGCACTTAGGTCCGATCATTTTTTCATAAAAACATCAAAATAAATCTAATCTATTTTAACAAACTTTAATGGTTTTGTGCTTAAACTATCAGAGATAATCCGCATCGAATACATTCCGTTTGCCAAATGGGAAAGATTAGTTTGAATAATATTGGTACCTATTTCAAGCACGATATCAGACTCATGAACTTTTCTTCCTAAGACATCAAAAACAACCATTTTAGGCTGCTCAAATGCAGAAGAAATACTTACTATGGCCTTTATATTTCCAGTACTATATGGATTAGGATATAGACTAGAAATATAATTTTCTTCGCCACAAGAAGGATAAACGATTACCGCATCCGAGTATTCATAACTTCCATCCTGATCAATTATCTTCAATCGGAAATAGTTTACACGTTGTAAATTTTCATAAGAAAATTGATAGTGCATTACTTCCGTTGAATTACCCGCAGCTTCTACTATTCCTATATTTCTGTAGTTCGTTCCATCTGTACTTGTTTCAATTTCAAAATGAGAAACATTTATTTCTGTTGCCGTTTTCCATTCAAGGAAAGCCCTACATTTTTCTTCATAAGCGATAAAGTCAAGTAACTCTACAGGAAAAATCACAGACTCTAATACCAATCCAATATCAATACTAGGATCATTATCACCACCAGCAAGACTGACTACAGGAGACATGAAGGAACCAAGGGCAATATCACTGTCCTTATCATCATCACCTCCTAAATCTACGCCTGTTAATACATGTCCACCTCCTTGATAAAGGCAAATCGCATAATCACCAGGCGGTACATCAAATTCGTAGAAACCAGGTGTTCCTCCATTCGTTATGGTATACATTTGATCTAGATAATCATCGGCAGTATCAAAAATGGCATCAGGTCCTGCACCAACCACCTTAACCAATACCCCATTAACTCCAAAATTAGTTGAACTTTCATTTTGTGTACCATCACGATCATCATCTAACCAAAGGTAGTTTCCAATAGTTGCGCCATTGACAAAACCAAAGTCATAAGAAGCAGGTCCTTCTGTATCATTTGTAAAAAAGACATTAGTCGTTCCTTGTAATGGATAAGCGATTACGCCACTTGGATCTTCTGAGTCAATAAAATCATCCATTCCAACATCGACATAAGTCGGTGTCATACCCAATGGAGAAACGACAGAAATTTGATGGATCAATGTTTGGAATGAATTTAATCCATTAAAATCTTCATCATATAAAAGCCCTTCAAATTCGTAATAACCATTTACATCTGTTTTAGCAATCATATTGATTTCAACAGGCGGAAGGCCATCAACGATTACGTCCAATTGCACAAGCACATTCGGGATTGCGGGTTCTAAAGCATCTTGTACGCCATTCGCATTCAAATCTTCCCAAACATAGTTTCCAAGAGAAGCTGGATCTATATAATATCCAAAATCTGCAATATCTACATCAGGACTAGCAGAAGAAATAGCGGTTAAATAAGGGTCTGGTTTACTCTCTTCGGGAGACACTAGAAGTCCTAAAGAATGCCAAGCTCCTTCTAATAAATTTAATTGATCGGTTACCTTAACTAAGTATTGGTTTCCCGAAGCACCATTTGTTGGAAGATTAGAAAATAAATAATTTCCTGAAAAATTGGTGATTGCTGTCCCAACTTTAGCATCTCCAGAATCTATATAGCCATTATTATTAGCATCTAGATAAAGATCTAGCGTTACAAATGGCAATCCATTTTCTCCCGTCAAAGCATGAAGAGCATCTGCATTCACATCATACCAAACTAAATCTCCAATTGAACCTTCCTCACCTGTCGTTGGTACATATCCAAAGTCATAGGAAAGTTCTACAGGATTAGCCGCCGAAATATCAGGTAATGTTAAACCATCCAATGTGCCGTCAGGATCAACAGAAATTTGAAGTCCTGAGGGTAAAGTAGACCCAACCACTCGTATCTGATGTATCTTAATCGGAGGTGACCAGTTTTGATCTCCAAAATAGTAATATCCAAATTCATTTGTTGTGGTCGTTGCTTCCACCAAACCAGATACTAAATTAAACAACTCCACTTCTACCCCTTCAATACCTTCATTCGGATTAGGCATCCCATTTCCATCGCGATCTAAAAATATTTGATCACCAAATAATCCTCTTCCAGAAATATGATCATAAACGGTATACCCAAAATCCTGCAAACTATTGCTTGCAGTGGTAATGGCTAGACTACCAACTCCATCCATACCTCCATCTGGGTCTCCAGTATTTCTTAGATTATCTAATACATGTTCCCCATCCGTTACAATCACTTTATAGTTTCCGGGTTCTAAACCAGCAAATTGATATTGGCCTACAGCATTCGTATATGTACCTGCGGCAAATTGTCCATTTTTATATAAAGATAAGGAGACACCAGTTAATCCATAATCATCGTCATCAAATATGCCATTGGCATTACCATCAAAATAAACAAGATCTCCTATGGTGTATGCGGTTCCAGTAGGCTCATATCCAAAATCTGCGATTTGCAAAAAGTCTCCTGGGAGAATCAACAATTGATTGGTTGAATGATCCAATGTACCATCAATATCAAATGTTTGTGAGTAGGAAGATACTTGAGTCGGATCACATAATTTCACGATATAAATACCAGGCATCAAGTTATTAAAAACATAATAACCTGCAGCATTCGTTTCCGTCTTTCCTCCAGTATGACCGTAATAATCAACCGCTCCAGTATAAAGTGCATCAATGCCTGGTTGAACAATTCCATTCATATCTGAATCATAATAAATACAGAGTTCTACTCCTTCTAATCCTATTTCACCGAAATTTTGAATTTCATCTCCATTGGCATCTACCCATACTCGATCACCAATAGCTCCATTTCCAATGGGTGCATTGGCAAATCCATAATAGTATCCAAAGTCCGCTGACATTTCTTCTTCGCCCGCAGCAAGAAAAATTTGATATCCCTCATTATAATGAGATTTATTATGAAAATCACGATTATCTAATGAAGTAGTTTGTGTTTGAAACATATTTTCGGGGATACTACTTTCTACAATATCGACAAAGTAAGTTCCTGCGGGGAGGTTTGGAAAAACGTATTTCCCATCAAAGTCTGTGCTTTTCGTGCCATAGAGAAAATCACGTGCACCATCGTTATTGGTATCTCTCCATAATTCTACCAAAACGCCAGGGATGCCGCGTTCTCCTGCATCTTGAGCAGCATCTTGATTTTCATCTAACCAAACATAATTTCCTATTGTTCCTAGATCATCGCAATCTGCTGGTATTATTTTTACTATACCATAAACTTCAGGACAATCACTCAAATCTTTTACAACAATGGAGTAAACACCAGGCGCTAAATTTGAGAATGTACCAGAGGTTGAATAAGTCAATCCGCCATCAATACTATAAGAAATAGCAGATGCTGGAGTCGTAGATGCAGTTATTATAATAGAGCCGTTCAACAAATTACAAGCCGTTTCATT
>JAHDCJ010000084.1:15076-21322 GCA_020629935.1 Saprospiraceae bacterium
TCGTAGATGCAGTTATTATAATAGAGCCGTTCAACAAATTACAAGCCGTTTCATTATTGATCTCTACATTGTCTATCGTTAAGTTCGAAACACAACCACAGCCAGAAGCAGGCGAGATCATAATCTGTTCAGTATAAGGTATCCAACAATTTGCACTTCGTACCATCACATCATATAATCCTACGGAAAGTCCAGTAAATACATTGTCTGCAAACCATTCTAATCCTCCATCTATGCTATACAATAAATTAGGTTCTCCACTTGCGGTAATCGTAATTGATCCATCATTCCCCAAACAAGTCTCGTCTGTCTTAACTACGTCAGCAATGACTACATTACAATCTACACAATTCTGATAGGTTTCATTTATTTGGATGATATACTGTAATGTGGTACAATCACTATCTTTTACCACCACGGTATAAGATCCAACAGATAAACCATCAAAATAATTATTAGAAGACCAAGTCGATCCACCGTCAATACTATATTGAACTGCTCCATTAGTACCCGTCACATTTACGGTAATCGTACCATCATCCCCATCACAACTTACATCTGTTTTAGGTATGGTAGTAATTAAATTACAACAGTTTTGTTCTAATTCTACATTTACATTTTGTGAAGTCGGGCAGCTTCCATCCGAATTTTGCATGTAAACCGTATACATTCCAGGAGTGGTGATTCCATAAAATTTATTTCCATATTGAAAATTGACATTATCTAAACTATAGACCACTTGACCCATAGAACTAGCTAAATAAACCGTAATCGTTGCTCCTGTCCCATCACACGGAATTCTATTAGCTCCTACCGAAGCAGTAATTGGAAATAAACAATCAGGGATACAGTTCGCAGGATCTTGTCTATTTACGGTAACTAGGCCTAATTGAGTAATACAAGTGCCATCCGTATATCGAGCATAAGTCATATAATCGCCAGCATTACTATAACCAATAGTAAACGTATTACTACTTTGCCAATCCACATTATCAATACTATATTCTAAAGTACCGCCAGTTCCTGAAGCATTGATAGTAATACTACCAAAGCCTCCACAAGGTACATCAGTCGGTGTAGCTGTTCCAGAAATATCACAGCCTCCCCCATCACAACCTGTAGGTGCATTAATGATTACTTGACCATAATGATCTGGACATTCTTCTAATGAATAATATGCCCAAACATCATAAAGTCCAGCAGATAATCCTGTAAATGTACTAGATCCTTGCACATTGTCACCTCCATCTATACTAAATGAAAAACTACCACCAGCACTAGTGGTGGCCATAACAGAAATACTACCATCATTCAATGCGCATGTTTCATCGCCAACTATAACAGAAGTACTAAAATCAGATTCTAATGGATAAATATCTATACAAACAGGATCCGTAAAACCGCAATCTGTAACACCTACTGCGCATACCGTGCAGGTATCTTCAGGCAATAATAATGTACCTTCATAAATACTTCTTTTAGAGCTTACAGGTCCACATGCTGAAGTCCATATCACACTTGTCAAGTTAGGATTTTCGTCAATGGAGAGTCCATAACCCGCTCCTACACATGGTGTGGTCACAGTGACCATGATATCACTTAACTCGACATTTTGGGGGTTATTAATGACTTCTATACAAACAGGTTCGCTAGTTCCACAATCATTATCTACGGTCAAACAAATCTGTCCATCAGCACTTCCATCTGATACCACGGTAATAGAATTTGTACCCGCACCAGATGTTATTGTCCAACCTGATGGCAAGGTCCAATTATAAGCGGTAGCATTTGCAATAGCTTCAACTTCATAAACTACAGGCTCATCTACACAAACCGACGGTGGCCCACTTATAGGCCCAACTTCTGGAGGATTGGAACATGCACTACACGATAAAATCACATTAATATCTCCTGATCCTGTTCGGGAACCCGCAATTGAAAACCAACCACCAAAGCCCATACTCGTGGTATGAACTCCTCCTCCTTCTCCCATTTGAAACCCAACAGACATCGATGGAGGATCATGTGCTAAAGACAGCACTTCTCCATCATGACATCCACCAGAAACACCTGTCATACTTCCTGAAGTTAACTCAAATATATACCAATCATCTAGTTGCCCCTGGCTAACGCCAGCCTGATTGATCAAATTTCCTCCATTACTTTGATAATCGGAAGAAGCTTGCCCATTGCCAAAGGTCATTGATACTGCATATTCACAGGTAGGATCACCTGATTGTGCAATCGTTCCAGATAAGGAAGCTGTTCCATCACAATTGGTAACAAAATTTCCAGAGCCTACCCAACCATAAGCATAACTAACTCCATCCAAAACTAAATTAAACGATTTTAAATAAGGAGCGGGTTCGTCACTTGCCGTACACGGGGTACATGGTTGTGCAAATAAAGAGTGATGATAGATGACTAAAAAAAATACCATTAGGATTTTCAAAGTCAAAAAAGATAGCCTTTTGTTCATTTTAAATATATTTGTTGGATATTAAAATGAGTCAAAATGGGAGATTTCAAAAAAGGGATTATAATATTTGTAGCAACTTGCTCAAAGTGTATAGAGCGATGTACAAAACTTTTATAATCTGTTTTTTAATACGTTACTAAGACTAGAATGTTCCGATTCTAATACTAAAAAATTCATTTAACAATGATGAATATTTTTTAAATAAGGAGATTAACTTAGCGCAAGTTTCATTTCATTATTTTTAATGGCCCATAATGAAGCCATTAAAAAGATAGCATTAGAAAGATTGAATCCTGTAACAAGAAGAATATTTCCGATAGAAGGAATAAAAATATAGAGAAGAATACATAAAACATAAATAAATATAGGATTGAATGCCATCAACCATTTTTGATAATAAGTTTTTCCTTTCAAAATAAGCCAAGAGAAATAAAGGGTTAAGGAAAAAAAACCTACTGCGAGAATAGTACCCAATGGCTCAATAAAAAGACGAACAGCGGCCAAGTCTTCTTGTGGATTTGTGCCTTGCATAATTTTAGCCAATAAGGGAATACAGGCATGATAAGCCACTCCAATAAACATAATCCAAACCATAAATACAAAAACCACATTCGGTATCTTTTGTCCTGCAGGTCTTAAAGCGCGACTCACCCACCAATAGCCCAACAACGTAAAAGGAATAAACATCACACCCAAATATTGTCCAATTAGCATTCGACTTAATGGTAAGTCTTGAAGAAACATAAAATCCATCAAGTGATAATTCCCTTTAGGATTGTACATTAATAACACATCCGAAACGGAAGCGATTAAAGCGGCAATGATGGCAATCCAAGTACACCATCTATAGGATTTGTTAATTGTTTTTTTTTCCAAGTCAAAATGAAATTTAAACTAAAACACAAAAAACGAATGAATCTTAAGTAATTCACAAGATTGAATTACCTTTGCAGTAAAATAACAACAAAATGCGGTATCTTCTTTTATTTATAGGATTTCTTTTATCCATTTTCATATTTAAAGCCTGTGTAATGGAAAATCCATTCTCTGCTTTAGCGCCAGGTTCATGGCGCGCAGTACTCTACCTCACTCCCAAAACTGGACCAAAGGAATTTCAGCCTAGAAAACGGACTGAGGATTTTAGCCATAAAGAAACTCCAGACGGCGCGCTGCCCTTTACTTTTGATGTGATTTATACAGATAAAGACAATTTTTATATTGATATCATTAATGGCGAAGAACGGATTAAGGTAGAAGATATAGACTTTAGACACAGTAAAGGGACGGACAAAGACACGGTATATATCAATTTCCCACACTACGACTCTTACATTAAAGCGATCTATGATGAACGGGTTATGGAAGGATATTGGATCGTCACCAATCGAGAAAACTATATGGTCGAATTTGTGGCTATTCATGGGAATAATCACCGGTTTACTACCGTAAAAGAAAAAACGGCAATGGATGTTACTGGGAAATGGGATGTTATGTTTGGACTTGACGAAGAAGAACCTTGGCCAGCCATTGGAGAATTCAAACAGCAAGAAAATAAGGTAAGCGGGACCTTTTTAACAGAAACAGGAGATTTTCGTTATTTAGATGGAAACATTCAGGGGAATAAAATGTTCCTCTCTTGTTTTGATGGTTCGCATGCCTTTTTGTTTGAATCCAAAATATTAGACGACAAAAGTATGATTGGGACTTTTCGCTCTGGAAGTCATTATAAAACAACTTGGAAAGGAAAACAAGATCCTCAAGCTAGTTTAGTAAGTCCTGATAGTTTAACCTATATCAAAGATGGTTATAAGGAATTTAATTTTTCCTTCCCTGATCTAGAAGATCAAATGGTCAGTTTATCTGATGAGCGTTTTCAAGGAAAAGCAAAGATTGTACAGATATTGGGAACATGGTGTCCAAACTGTGCGGATGAGACGGCCTTTTTAAGCGAATTTTATAAAAAGAACAAAGAGCATATTGAAGTCATTGGTTTAGCTTTTGAGAAGCATAAAGATCCTGCAAAATCTAAACAGGCCATCCAACAGTTTAAATCTCGGTTTGATGTGCAATACGAAGTATTACTAGCGAATGGTTCAAGTAGTAAAAAAGAAGCTAGTGATTTACTTCCTATGTTAAACAAAGTCATCTCCTACCCTACCATGATTTTTATTGATAAAAATAATAAAGTCCGAAAAATTCATACTGGTTTTGCGGGGCCAGCTACCTCTGAATATGCAAATTTCATTAAAGACTTTAATACCTTTACCACTGCTTTAATTAAAGAATAATATGAGAAATAGAATTGCTTTAATCACTGGTGCTACCTCTGGAATAGGAAAAGCAACTGCCATCAAATTAGCCCAAAATGGATTTCATTTGATTTTGACAGGAAGAAGGAAAAAACGCTTGGCAAGTATCAAATATAAATTAGAAAAAAATTGGAAAATTAAAGTTAAGACTCTCCAATTTGATGTACGACATAATAAAGAAGTCATTGCCGCCATTGGATCTTTAAGAGGCAAATGGGCAACGATTGATATCTTAATCAACAACGCAGGACTAGCATTAGGCGGTGGTCCTATTCATGAGGGGAATACCAATGATTGGGATACAATGATAGATACCAACGTGAAAGGATTGTTATATGTTTCTAAAGCCGTTTTAGGTAAAATGGTAAAGCGCCAATATGGACATGTCATTAATATTGGTTCTAATTCAGGAAGAGAAGTTTATCCCGGTGGAAATGTATATTGCGCAAGTAAATTTGCAGTAGATGCATTGACACGTGCGATGCGATTAGATTTATATAAACACCACATCAAAGTCAGTTCGGTATCTTCTGGACATGTAGAAACCGAATTTGCATTGGTTCGCTTTCATGGAAACAAAAAGAAAGCGAACGTTTATGAAGACTTTAAACCTTTAAGTCCAGAAGACATTGCGAATACTGTTTATTTTATGATTGACCAACCTGATCATGTGAATGTGCAAGATGTACAAGTTTTTTCAAAACAACAGGCCTCTGCAAATTATGTAGATCGTAGTGGTCGAAAAGATCGTCAACCAAAATAATATGGATACTATGAAAAAAATAACATTGGTTATCTTTATCCAAATCCTTTTGATGAGTTCATGTCAGCAAAAAGCTATTGATTCTACTAATGAAATAAATTACGAAACCTTAACTGCATTTAATAATAATCAAAGTTTAAATGCCGTGATAGAAATACCTGCAGGCACTAATCTGAAGATTGAATACGATAGCAAAAAAGGAAAATTTTATCCGGATCAAAAAGAAGGAAAGGATCGAATAGTAGAATATTTAGGATATCCAGGTAATTATGGTTTTATTCCAGGAACATTAATGGATAAGGAAAAAGGTGGAGATGGAGATGCATTAGATATTTTAGTATTAAGCCCTTCACAACCTACAGGAACAGTGATGAAAGTAAAACCGATTGCGTTGTTTGAAATGGTAGATGGTGGAGAAAAAGATCATAAGGTCATTGCCATCCCAGCAGATGAAAAAGATCAAACCTTAAAGATTGAAGATTATCAAGATTTCAATTTTAATCATACCAAAGCTAAATTAATTATTCAGTATTGGTTTACTTCCTACAAGCAAGATACTACCATTACCAGTATTCGATGGATGGATAATTTTGCCGCTAGGACGGAAGTAAAACGATGGATTAAATAAGATAAAATAAACTTTAACTTTATTTTAGTTTTTCCGTAAGAACAATATAAGGATTAAAGCGTTTTCT
>JAHDCJ010000084.1:21422-24791 GCA_020629935.1 Saprospiraceae bacterium
TTTAACTTTATTTTAGTTTTTCCGTAAGAACAATATAAGGATTAAAGCGTTTTCTTTGTGATAAGTTTTAAAGCTCTTGAAAATCATTTCAATTTCTTAAAGCTTATTAAAGAAAACAACTCATGATAAGTACAATACCAGTGGAAAAAAAGAAAGTGGACGAAAAGAAAAACTATGTGACACATACCTTAGAAATAGATCGAATTTCTAGCCCTCTAAGCTATAGAGTATATAAGCACATGAATGAAGTTGGAGTTGATTGGGATCAAATTATTGGTTCCAATGATTTTTTCCAATCTAGGCCATTTTTATCTGCCTTAGAAGCATTTCCTCCAAAAGGTATGGAATTTCGTTATGTTGTTTTTTATATGAAGGAACAAGCTATTGGTTTATCCTATTATCAATTATTTAATTTTAAAGCCGACCAAAGTTTAAATGAAGCGAAAGGAGAAGAGGGCGAGCTTTGTCATTTTGGAAAAATCAATCAAAATTTTAGAAGTTTTATTGCTAAGAAAATAAACTTTCGAAGTATCATTTCTGGAAATATTATATTGACAGGAGAACATGGCTTTTACTTCTCCAATAATACCTTAGATAAAAACCTACAATTTGAAGTGGTGTCTAAAACGATGGAAAACATCCGATTAGAAGAATCAAAACAAGGAGAAACAGTAAAAGTTAGTTTGATTAAAGACTTTTTTGAAGATAAACTTCCTTCAGCGCAGCCTTATTTTTCTTCCACTCCGTACCATGAATTTTCTGTTCAACCTAATATGATTTTGGATATTGATCCTACATGGAAAAGCTTTGACGATTATTTGCAAGCCATGTCTTCTAAGTACCGAGTCCGAGCAAAACGCGCGTTTAAAAAAGCGAAAGGAATTGAAAAACGCAATTTAAGTCTTGAGGAAATTTATGCCTTAGAAGATCAAATGTATGCTTTATATCAGGAAGTCGCAGGGAATGCGGGATTTAATACTTTTTTACTTCACAAAAAATACTTAGGCGCCTTAAAAGCTAAGAGTCCAAATGACTTACAGATTACAGGTTATTTCTTAGAAGGTCAATTAGTTGGTTTTTATACTACTATTGAAAATGGGAAAGCTTTAGACGCACATTTTATTGGATTTAAATCCTCTGTCAATCGGAGTCACCACATTTATATCAACATGTTGTATGATATGATTCGATATGGTATCACATTGGGTAAATCTCATCTTTTATTTGCGCGGACAGCCATGGAAATTAAAAGTTCTGTTGGTGCAAGACCGCATGATATGTACGGATACATGAAACATAAAAATACCTTTTCCAATCATTTTTTGTTTAAGGTATTTCAATATTTAGAGACTAAGGAGGAGTGGGTTCAACGCCACCCTTTTAAAGAAGAAGTGACTAAGGCCTAATTATCTGCATCTGACATTAATTGATAAACTTCAGGACAAGCTTTGGAAAATTCTTCTTCCATTCTTTTTTTGAATGCTTCATCATCATTATAATCGACATATTTCTTGTCTAATGTTTCCACGCAAGCTGCAATTTCGGGTTGTACTTCAAAAAGTTCTTTAGAAATTTGCTCTAAGGCTTTCGAATCGTTGGCTTTATTTGCGGTATTAATTCGCTCAAAAAGATCGCCTAATTTAGCCGTACATGCACAAAGATCTTTCGCTGCGAGTTTGGAATTTTTCACTGCTTTTTTAGAAAGTTTATTTCCAGAAGAAGAAGTATTGCATTGAACAAATAAAAATGCTAGAAAGAGCAAAGGTATTATATATTTCATAGATCTGATATTAAAAAGCGGATAACCCACAATGGATTATCCGCTATAGATTTTATTTCGTTGGAATGAAATTATCCACCAAACTGATTCATCATTTCATAGACATCAGGACATTCTTTTTTCATCGCAGCTTTCATTGCAGCTTCGAATTCTTTATCTCCATCTTTGTCTCCAAATTTTTCTTCTAGTTCTTTGATACAACCCGTCATACCTTCTTGCTTTGTAGCAAGATCTCCCATCAAGGCAGTTAATTTTTCAGTGTCGTTTGCATCTCGAGCAGCAGTAACTTGTTTGTTGATTTCAATTAATGGTTGAGTACATTTACAAGTCATTTTAGCCGCAGTAGTAGCAGCATCTGCTCCACCGCCTTTACAGCTATACATAAAAGCAGAAACAGCGATCAATAAGATCAAACTTTTAAAGTGATTCATAATAAAAAAGGAATTTGATTTGAAAGAAATTAATATTCGGCGTAAAAGTATCATTCTTAATCCCTAAATCAAAATTATGGGGTATTTAAATACTATTTTATTCAAATTCTTGATGCATTTGGCTTAAAATAGGTGCTGCAAGCTTAGTTTGAGGGGTATAATCGCGTTCAAAGTACCCTTCATGCCCATCTTCATTAGGAAACCATTTCCATAAAAAGCCACCTGCCCACCATGTTTCCTCGCGAAAAGATTCATAAAGTGCTTGGATTGCATTCGCTTGGGCTTGTTCATTAATTGCTAATTGTTTTACTTTTTTTTCTAATTCCCAAGTATTATATGCACAACCGTCTACGCTTAAATATCCAAACTCAGTGAACAAAACGGGTTTGTTTTGGGTACAAGCAAATGTCCCTATTTTTTGCACTTTAGTTTTCCATTGGTTTTTTAATTGTTCTACAGTTGGCGTTTTGTCATTGATTAAAGGGAAATAAGCATTAATACCAATATAATCCATTTCATTCCAAAAAGGAACAGCTTCATAAGCGTCCCAATTCGCGGCATAAACTAAAGGGCCTGTGTAGATTGATTTAACTTGTTTAATCAGCTTAGGCCAATAACTGGGTCTTTGAGCCACTGCGGTTTTAAATTCAGTACCAAAGCAAAACAATGCGACTTGCAATTCTTCAGCAATAGCTGCCATAAATAATATATATTCTGTATATCCTTTTTCCCATTCCTCCCAATCTTCATCCGTCTTTAAATTAAACGTGCCTGTCCAACCTCCTGGAATATAAACCTGAGGTTTCAACATCACCTTAATCTTTGCCTCTTGAGCCAATCGGATACTTTCTCTAACTCCTACTTCTTTTTCGCCCCACCATTGCCATCCAATATTAAATTGCAACTTTGCGGTATTTGGTCTCGTAAACCCATATGGAATGACAGCAATGGCATTGGAATGAATAGCTTTTATGGCTGGCATTGGGTTTTTTGGGAATGGCTTTGAAGGAGCAGTAAGCGTGATCCCTTTAAATGCGAAGGTTTTTTTTAAATCACAATCTATTCGATGCTCTTCTATGGGATTGCATGTTTGAGCAAAAGAAATCAATACCAAAAAAGAAAGCATCATATATTTCATAGCAAGGAATATTAAAGTGA
>JAHDCJ010000085.1 GCA_020629935.1 Saprospiraceae bacterium
GGTTATTTATTTGGGTCTTGCTGGACAAAAACAATACGTTGCTCGTCCATGGCAATTCGGGTGATATTCGTAATTCCAAAATCGGATAAATCAGCTAGTAGTTCCCATTTTGTACCCTTTGGTCGATAACAATATAGTTTACTACCTTGACCCATGATAAGTTCTCCTTCGGGAGTCCATACATAGTCTTCTGCACCTTTTAGCGTAGGTGTTATTTGATCAAATTTTTCAGAAATAGGATCATAAGTTTTAATTATTGATTGCTCTTCATTGGCTTTGTCAACAAAGGTAAGATGCCCATTGGGGGCTAAAGAAAGACAACGACCGATATAAGAAATTACGGGTTTCTTTTCTCCTGTTTCAATATTGAATATTTTCAACATATGTGGAGTGCCGACAATGAACATGGCTACTTCGGTTTCAGAAAGCCATAAATGATAACCTACTTTAAACACCTTGTCTAAAATAAGTTCTGGGGATTCACTTAAATTCAATGGAATTTTCCAAAGTTGTTGCCTTTTGTATTCATCTGCACTTACTCGGACCATTGATAAGTGTTTACCATCAGGCATCACTGTAGGGGAGAATTCACTCTCCTCAGATGCAGTGAGTTGATACTTTTTTCTTTTGTCCAAATCGAGTGCATAGATATCCGTTTGAGTAGAATTGTTTTGAATTGTTACGAATACCAAACTATCAAAAATGAAGGGTTGATTATTATATAGTTTTGGATTATCCTCGCTCAGATACATGGGATTGTTGAACGTATATTTTCCTCCAATATTACGAATATAATCTAAGCTATAAAGATTGGAAGCACCGTTTTGTGCATGTGCCAAGGTAATACTGCTAATAAATAGAAATAAAATGAATAGTTTTTTCAAGGGGTGAATTTTAAAAAAGTTGGATAATGTAGTTGTTTATATCATCGGATTTAAAGTTACAAATTAAATTGTGGATGTGGAAATCTATTAACGATCAACCTGTAGCAGGGATAGACGCGGAATGCGCGCAGGAACGAGCACATTATAGCAAATAGCCCGATCTTTTTTGAGTAACAAAAAAGAGCTACCCAAATAAAAAAAAGGGTTGTTTCCTAACTGGAAACAACCCTCTCAAAATATTAAAGATTAAGTTTACTTCTTACCGTTATACGTGAAGCTTACGTAATATTGCGCTCCAATTGGAGAAGCACCAAAAGCTTGGAAGTATTCTCTATTTAAGATATTTGCACCACCCAATTTAATAGTAGAGTTAATGCTCTTAATATCGTAACTGATTTGCATATCTAATGCATTATAAGAATCAACTGGTCCATTTCCAAAGGCAGCTTGCCATACATAGCTATCTAACCATCGGAAGTTTAAGTTGAAGCCAATATTCGAATCCCATAAGTTAGTGTTCCCTAAAGAAACATTTACCTTATGTTTTGGCGTATTAAACCCAGGAATAAGATCTGGATCTGCATCTTCATCAAAGCTTAACGTAGCAAAAGTATAATGAGAACCTACTTGGAAATTCTTAGGTAAAGAATAAGTTAAACCTAAGCCTACTCCTTGTGAAGTTACTCTACCTGTAGCATTTGAATATAATTGAAAAACACGCGTTTGTCCACCACCTAGAGCACTAACGCCAGAGAAAGTTGTTAAGTCATCCACATCTCCTTCTAATAAATGCACTACATTGGTATTGGCTTGGAAATCTTCATACATACTGATATAGTAATTCCAATCAACTAACAATTTTTTAGCAACGATACCTTTGTAACCAATCTCCCAAGAGATGATTCGCTCAGGTTTTACAAATTCTAAATCTAATTTCTTAAGGACGCCTGCGTTTTCAACTGCAGCTTGTGCTTCAGGTGTACCTGCAGCTACACTTTGAGCTACCGCAATACTATATGCCGTAGCAGAAGAAGCAGTATAAGAGTTATTATAAATATCGTTTCCTTGAACTGTCGTTGTAGTTGGAACACCCATACCATTGGTGTATACTACATCTAATGCATAATCATTTACATTTTCTTCTGCTCCTCCCACAAGAGTTGCTACTCCTAAGTCTAAGCCGATGTATTGTGCTTGCGTATCAGGATTTCGGAATCCAGTTTGAATTGAACTACGCACATTATGCTCTCTGTTTTCTCCAAATGTAGCTACAACAGATCCTCTAGGTGAAATTCTACCTTTAAAGTTTTGATTTTTGTCATAACGTAAAGACGCAGTCACTTTTAATACATCCCTAGGGAAGAAAGTTTTAGAAGCTTGTACATATGCACCAAATTCATTAATTGGAATTGGTCCATCAGAATCCGTAAAGATGGTTCCTTCTGAATTCAATCGATACAATCTATAGTTACCACCTACTTGAAGATCCATAAAATCAATTTCATTTTTGAAATTGTAGTTTCCTTCAACGTGGCTTAATGTCGTTTTATCAATAAATCTAGAACCAGTAGCTAAATCAGCTAATGCAGTTACTCGATCACGTTCTGTATCAAATTCTGCAGAACCAGGTAAAGCGCGTTGACGATCGCTTCGATTCCAAGGTTCTGTAACTCCTAATAAACCAACAATACCTTGTAGGGTAGCTAATTGTGTAGGTGTTAATTGATCATTATTTAATCGGTTATCGTCTGCAAATGCTCTTGCCGCATCATGATTACCTGCCAATACATCAGTCATTCCTAAAGCATTTGGAATTCCTCTATAGGCAAGTACATAATCAAGAAACCAGTCGGCATCTCCTTTCCAAGCTCGGTTGATATTCCAAGCAGCAAATCGAGTATCCCAAGAATTTCCAGCGTTTTCAATAGTAGAATAAGCTCGTACAAAAAAGTTATCTGCTTTTAATTCTAATTTGGCTTGGTGTAGAATAATATTGTCTAAAGAATATCGGTTTCCTCCTTGATAAACAGAGTTACCCATTCCAAATCGGTAGTTACCAATAATTTGTAAATCTTCTTTTATTTTATAGTGTAAAGCAACGTCTGCTTTATAACTAGAAGCTTCATAATCTACTAAGTCTACTTCTTGATATCCTGTTCTTGCTACTTGCACCGTTCCTTCAGGAAGTGGAATACCTGTAGCGATTTCATCACCATAAACATTTACACCATCATAATTCTGTAATTTATTATTGATATCAAAATCAAGTCCTGCATTTAAAGGATTCATATCATTATAATCGGTAGCGTACCAATCTGTACCTCTTAAAGCAGAGAAGTTAATTTTGAAAGCAAATCGCTCATTTTCTCCTAAAGCTTTAGCATATCGAATACCGACTTCTCCAAAAGGATTGGTCCCTGCGGCATTTTGAACGGTAATACCTCCTTTTACCATAGCACTTAAGCCTTGATGTAAATAAGGATCTTTACTATTCATAAATAAAATTCCATTAAAGGCATTCGGCCCATATAAGGCAGAAGCTGCTCCAGGTAGTAATTCAGCATTCGCTACGTCTAATTCAGAAATACCTACTAAGTTACCAGCAGGGAAGTTCAAACCAGGAGCGGCATTATCCATTCCATCAATTACTTGGACGAAACGTACATTGGCGAAAGTGGCAAAACCCCGTGTATTGACTGATTTAAAAGTCAAACTGTTGGTGTTCATTTGCACCCCTTTAAGATTTTCTAATCCATCGTAGAAGTTGGCTGCAGGGGTGTTTTTGATCATCTTCGCATCCATCCGTTCAACTGTAGTTGACGTTTCCATAATCCGTTCTGGTGTACGAGATGCAGATACCACCACACCTTCACCTAAATTAATGGCTTGAGAGGTAATACTTACTTTAACATTTTGGTTGTTTTCAGTTACTTGCACCTCCGCATCTTGGTAACCGGCATAAGAAACCACCAAAGTAAAAGGCAATTTCACATTTTGGGTAGTTAATTCAAATTTTCCATCAATGTCTGTGTTTGTACCAACGGCATCTGCGCCTTTGACATAAACATCGGCAAAAGGAGCGGGTTCTTTCGTATCATCGTCCATTATTTGACCTGATACGGTAATTTGTTGTGCCATTGCCGAACCTACAAAAAGTAAGAAAGCAAAAAGCGTAGTAAAAATTCTTTGATTCATAAACAAGAATTTGAGTGAATGAAATAGATTAATAAAGTTTTGGGGTCTGTTAAATTACTTAATAACGGTTAAATTTATCATTATTTTTAAAATCTCCGTAACGTTGACAACTTTATTTTTAAAATATATAGATTATTCATTGATTATTAGGTTGCTATATAAGATAAACTAAAAAAGCAGATTCTACTTTTTTTAGTAAAATCTGCTCCATTATGTAATTGTTTGTAGCTTACATTAGCTTACCGAAGTAACTAAACGAGCATGTTCTTGTGCAATACGAATTTTAGCTATGGAACCTGAATTAAATTCAATATAATCAGAATGCACCCCATCACTGAAAATTAATCCATTTTTCGCCATTAAAGATTCTATTTCCAATTCTACATTTTGTTGGATAATGCCTACAGAAAGTTTGATGTTGGAAGTCTTACTCAAAAAAGGTTCTCGAACTACATAAATTAATTGATTGCTATCCCAATCAAAACGTTGTTGAGGAACGGCTGCATTGCCAGAGAAAGCTCGTTGAATTCCATTCGACATATTGATTAAAGAACTTAACCAACCGGTACTTCCTGCACCTGTAGATATAATAATCCCGCTAGAAGATTGTTGTTCTTCCTTCCCATTAAATCGAAGTTTATAACGAGCAGAACTATGATTGCTAGGGCCAATAAACAAATCATTAAAGGCTAATAGTTCTTGTCCATCATTTAAACTTGCCTTCGCCATAGAAACGTCTTTCCATCGATAATTTCCTTCTATGACCTTATCTACCGCACGTTCATAATTTTGTAAGTTAAAAGGTAATAATACCCCATCAAATTGAGCTACATCTGGATTTACACCTATGATCGGTATATCATGTGCATATTTGGCGGTATTTGCAACAAGACCATCTTGACCAACCACTACGACTAAATCTCGATCGGAAAAAATGTAATTGGGCAGAAAAGCGCGTTCGATCACTTTCGTTTTCATCGTTTGGGAAAGTTCATTATTCACCACACTAATCGCATTTTGAATACTTTGATCTTCTTCTTCGACTTCTTGAAAACTAACCCCTTTTTTACTCATGTAAAATTTAGCTTGCGATACAGTATTAAACTTGGCTTTTAATTTTTGAAGCCGAGTCTCACTAGAAACGATTACTATGTTTTCAACGGATCGCATAGGCCTTAACTACTTTGTTGGGTTAAATTTTGAAGCAATTCTGGAGTAATGTTTAATGTGCCAATTTTTTCAGCATTTTGCGCTAATTCTCGGAAGGCAAGTGCAATATTCCCAGAAGCATCATTATTGCCCGTAATTGCCATAATGGTTTTCCAATCTATGTTTTGATATTGACTAAGAATTTTTTCTAATCGATAAGCTTCTGAATCTGCTTCTTGATTTTTATTGTCGGTTTGCAAACCTATTAATGCTTTTCGTTCATTTTCAACCGCGATATCTGCTTTGATATTCATCTCACGAAGTTTACGATCATTATTCGCTTTTTGAACTTGCGCTTCCATCTTTTTCTCTAAGATTTGTTTTTTCTTTTCTTCGACTGCAATCTCTGTATTCAGTTCAGATTCTTTTATGGTTCGTTCTTGATCTACCGCAAATTTTCGACGTGCATAAATGGCTTCATCGGCATCTTGTTGTAATCCTTCACGGGTTTCGGTTTCTAAGGCTCTAGCCATTTCTGGTGTCGCTTTTACGCCTAAGATATTGACGGAAATTGGAACTAAGCCCAGCAATCGTACTTGTTCGGAATTGCTAATACCATTAAAGATAATTTCTTCTAAGTTTTTAGAACTACTAATCGCCTCCTTTAGGTTTTTATCTTGTAGGAATGACGCAGTAGAAGTTTGTGCTTCATTAATCAGACGTTGGGTAAGTTTATCATAGTCTTCGGTCATTCGTCGACCTTTGTGATTAACCGTAAAATTTAATAGTTCGGCGAGTTGTTTAGGATTATCAATGCGATAGGTGATTTGACCTTGGACGGTTACGGTTTGATAATCACTGGTAGTTTCTTCAAAAATAAATGGGGCATCATCACTACCCACTGGAATGGCTACAATAGATGATTTAGGGGCATAATGCCAAAAAGAGAGGCCACGACCTTCACGCACAATTTCTCCATTTTTATAATGGATGACATGAGTCATAGCATCAAAACGAATAAATCTAAATCCAAGCATAAATTAATTTATTTAGGGTTTGAAAATAATGTTAGTTTAATATTAAAACTAAGTATAGGAAAGAATAGTTCCCAAAATGTATTTTTTAAACTATTTTTCATGAAAGAAAAGGCTATAAAAGAAAAATCCCAATCTTTAAAATTAATTAAAAATTGGGATTTATTTAGGTTGAAAATCTTTTGATTTATTGTTTTGCTATTTCAATGATGGCAAATGAAGCCATT
The DNA here is from genome assembly GCA_020629935.1 of Saprospiraceae bacterium. Taxonomy (GTDB): domain Bacteria; phylum Bacteroidota; class Bacteroidia; order Chitinophagales; family Saprospiraceae; genus JAHDCJ01. Next base: position 6,490 of record JAHDCJ010000085.1, read on the forward strand.
TTATTTCCAGCGGTAGTTCCTGATAATTGAATAAAATCAGACCCTGCTTTAAAATCAGGTTGGTCAATAAAAATATCTCCAAGCACTTGGAAAATTTTATCTCCATAGCTTCGACCATTACTTTGATTAATCAGCTCATTTAATTTTACATAGTCAATAGGTTCTTTGGTTACCACAATAGCCATTTGATCTTTATTTCCAATATCATCTGCAACGAGTGAATGATCTTTAGGAAATAATCGAGTACCAGTAATTCCACAGAAAGGAGAATGCTTTTTAGTATACGGGAAAAGTACATAACTAGAACCATCAGTTTCTTCACCAAATAAATACGTGTAGCACTCCACAGAGTTCGTGACTTCAATTTTAAATTTATCTCCTTTTCGAATAGGTTGTGTATTATAGAATGTATTTCCAGCACGCAATTTTAAAGGAATATTTCGGTCGGCATTATTCTTTAACAAACCGAATCTAATTTGAAGTCGATTAGAGTTTGATGCATTGGCATCGCCCATAGGATAAAGTCCATAAGCTTCTCGCGTAAAATGCTCAAAGTCTTTATACCGTACCCAACCAATTCCATCTTCTCCCCAGCCTTCGCCCCAGCTGTTCATGATTTGGAAAGATCCACCTTCTAAATAATCATCATAACCAATTACGCACATCGCATGACCACTAAATCCTGCCAAGTTATAATCCGATCTTGTAGGCATCCAAACTTGCTGTCCTTGCATAGACCGCATAAAGCTTCCTCCTACCATCATACCTATAACGACAGGTGCGCCTTGCGAAAGATTTTGTTTCATTGCCAACATGTCCACCTTATACTTATCATGGCCTTGAGTTAGTCGATTAAATCCACGAATGGCATTTCTTGCTCCGGCTTGTTTTTGACGTTGTGAAGGATTGTCATTACACGAACGCTCATCATATGGAAATTGAGAAAGAGGTAAACTACCTACTTGTTTCATCGCTTTCATGGCTTCTCCAATATAGGCTCCTTGACAATTGGTCAGTGCAATTTGATTATATAGATACGAAGGACTAAACGCATTTTGTGAAGGATTTGCATTGGTGGCTTTTGAGTGCAAAATAGTTCGAGCAGCATAAGCACTTGCCCAACCTACGCAAGAACCTTGACGTCCTTGGTTGAGTCTTTTGGGTGCAAATTCTTCTAAAGATACCCGCTCAGGCAATGGATTTTTGCGATTATCTGCTAAGGGTTCGAAGACTTCGGCTTTGTCGTATTTCTCAATGGAATGTTGCATTCCTGTAGAAAATAGCGCGTCTAAACCGCCGCCGCCACCGCCGCCATTATTGCTAAAAAGACCACCTCCAAAAAAGTAAAGGCCACCTCCAATTAATAATATCGGTAATAATAACTTAGGATTTTTACCCACAAACATCAGAATCATGGGTAATAAGGAACTTAATCCGCCACCGCCGCCACCGCGACGTCCAGGATTATTATTATTTTCTGGAAAATTATCTCTTTTTCCTCCTCCCTGATCAGGGTCTTTTTCTATTCGAATAGGCATAATAAAAAAGCTTTTGTATAAAAAACGTATATAAAACTAAAATTAAGACTGTAAAAAAGGGGTTAGGGTCACCATAATTATGGATTTAAAATTTCTACAAATGTAATAAAAATAAGAGGTTATATTATATCTTACTTAACGACTCCTCCAATTTCGTTTTTTTTAAGACATAAATCAAGCCTTATTTTTATGAAAAGACATGCATTTTACCTTATTTTTTTAATTTTATCTTCTGCTTGTATAAGTAGCCAATCTACCATGAAAATGCCATATCCATCATTTGACTTTCCCAAAATTCCCCATGAAGTAGATCGAAGCGTTACTGCTACCTTTGAAGAAACCGTAGCGTTTTATAAGGCATTAGATTCCCATCCGCTTATTCAAGTAAAATTTAGAGGAATGACGGATATTGGAAAACGATTGCAAGAAGTCGTCATTTCTAAAGATGGCGATTTTGATGCTTTATCAATTCGAAAAAAAGGAAAACGAATATTGCTCATAAATAATGCTATTCATCCTGGCGAACCATGTGGCGTAGATGCAAGTATGCTTTTTGTTCGCGATTTATTTACCAAAAAAGAAATGAATTCTTTATTAGATGAAGTCGTCATTGTTTTAATTCCAATGTATAATTTAGGAGGAGTCTTAAACCGGAGTAGTTTTAGTAGAGCCAATCAAGATGGTCCAGAAAGTTATGGATTTAGAGGAAATGCTAGAAACCTAGATCTAAATCGAGATTTTATTAAATGTGATTCTAAAAATGCAAAGAGTTTTGTAGATATTTTTCAAGAATGGAGTCCCGATGTGTTTATTGATAATCATACTTCTAATGGCGCAGATTATCAATACACCTTAACTATGATTCCGACGCAACATAATAAATTAGGCGGGGAGATGGGAAAGTATTTAGAAAAGAAAATGATGCCTTATCTTTTCGAACAAATGAAAAAAACGAAATGGGAAATGTGTCCTTATGTCTATGCTAGAGATACACCAGATGGAGGGATAGCAGGTTTTTTAGATTTGCCTAGATATTCTTCTGGCTATACCGCTTTATTTCACACCTTTGGATTTATTCCTGAAACTCATATGCTCAAACCGTTTGAAGATCGTGTACAAGCGATTCATGCGTTTATGTGGGAGGTTACTCAATTGTTAAATAGCGAAGAGGGAAAAACGATTCGAGATTTAAGAGTAAAAGCTATAGAGAAAAGTATAACCCAATCTACCTTTGATATCGATTGGGAATTAGATGAAGAGAAAGAACGAAAGATCACTTTTAAGGGCTACGAAGCAAAATATAAGCAAAGTGAAATTTCGGGAAAAGAGCGTTTGTATTATGATAAATCATCCCCTTATGAAAAACAAATTTCATTTTTTAATGACTTTAAAGAGCGTACGAGTATTGATAAACCCATTGCTTATGTTATCCCTCAAGCATGGCATGAAGTGATTGATCGCTTACAATGGAATGGTGTAGAAATGACAAAGTTGACCGATGATGTTTTGATTAATGTAGAAGCTTATTACATCGAAGATTTTAAGGATCGAAAAACATATGAAGGACATTATTTACATCAAAACACCACAGTAAGAAAAGAGGCTCAAGAGATTCAGTTTTATAAGGGGGATTATCTAGTAGAAATGGAGCAAGATCGCAATCGGTTTATTGTAGAAGTATTGGAACCGCAAGCTCCAGATTCTTATTTTAGCTGGAATTTTTTCGATTCTATTTTGCAACAAAAAGAATATTTTTCTTCTTATGTATTTGAAGATTTAGCTATACAATTTTTAAATCAAAACCCTGCGTTGAAAATAAAATTAGCAGAAGAAAAATCAAAGGATGAATCTTTAGCTAATTCGGCATATAAACAATTAGAGTGGATCTATCAAAGATCACCATATTTTGAAAAAAGTTATAAACGATATCCAGTATACCGATTGGTCAATGCGAATGAAATGACAAAGGTTAAATAATTGGTAGCATTAATTTTAAATGAGAAATATTTTGTTTAGAATCTTAATATTTTAGTGAAATACTTACGTACTTTTGCCAAATGAAGAAAAAAATTGATATTCTTTTTGAAGATGAAATGATAGTGGTGATTAATAAACCCCCTAATTTTTTAACGATTCCTGATCGTTTTAAAGATCTTCCTAATCTATTGTCTTTTCTGCAAAAAAAATATGAAAATATCTTTACCGTTCATCGGTTAGATAAAGAAACGAGTGGGGTAGTGGTTTTTGCCAAAACAGCGGAAGCGCATGCCATATTATCTAAGCAATTTGAAAAAAGAGAAGTAAAAAAAATCTATCATGCTTTGGTAGAAGGCGTATTTTTTGAAAAAAAAGGATTGATCGATAAACCCATTGCGCCAAGCCAATCAAGACTTGGTAAAATGATTGTGCACCAAAGAGGTAAACCTTCACAAACCAAATTTGAAGTAAAAGAAGAATTTAAACATCATAGTTATTTAGAAATTGAATTGCTCACAGGTAGACAACATCAAATACGTGTGCACTTCGCTGCACTTGGGCATCCTTTATTAGTAGATAAACTATACAATAAAGACCAAGGATTTTATCTTTCTTCTATCAAACGAAAATATAAAAGTAGTGAAGAAGAACGTCCATTAATGGACCGACTTTCCTTACATGCAGGCTACTTGGAATTTGATCATCCTAAAACAAATGAACGTCTTGTTTTTGAAGCAGAATTGCCAAAGGATTTTAAAGCAGTAATTAAGCAATTATCTAAATGGAGTAAAACTTAATCCATGCTGAAAGCAGAATCTATAACGGTTGGTTTTCAAGGAAACGAAAATAAATCCTTATTAGATGATTTTTCTTTTGAAATTATTAAAGGAAAATTTGTCGCAATTTTAGGTAGAAACGGTGCGGGGAAAACGACCTTACTCAAATCTTTAATCGGAATTTATCCATTGTTCGCTGGAGCAATTTTTTTAAATCAACAATCGCTTTCTTCGCTTAGTAATAAAGAACGAGCTAAGGAAGTCGCTTGGGTTTCTACTCAACGAACATCACTCAATTATCTTTCTGTGTATGAGGTCTTAGCCACAGGAAGAGCACCCTTTACTGGACACCTCGGAAAATTAAAAGCATCCGATAAAGCTCGAATTAAGACGGTAGCTTTAGATCAAGGATTAATAGATCTTTTGGACAAACAAATTGATCAATTAAGTGATGGCGAATATCAACGGGTAATGCTTGCAAAGGCTCTGATTCAAGACACGTCACTTATTTTAATGGACGAGCCTACCGCACATCTCGACATTATCAATAGAATGGAAATTTTTAAACGATTAAAAGAATTAGCGCATCAACAAAATAAAGCGATTTTAATTGCTACGCATGAACTAGAACTAGCCTTAAATTTGGCAGATGAAATTATTTTGTTAGATGGAAATTTAGGATATTGGAAAGGAACGGTTCAAGAAATTGTTCAAAAAGAGGTAATCAAAAAAATATTTTCTACAAAGGACATTTCTTTTAATAAAAAGACATTGCGTTTTGATTATAATAATACTCTTTAGGATAGTATTATATGTGTAAATATTTATTAATTCGATTTGTTTTTTCCTGTCACTAAAATTAGTTTTTGAGGATTGATGTGCGTTTTTATAGAAGAAATTGAGTATTCTCTGCAACTTAATGACTTCTGGGCTCGTAACATTAGGTTAATTCATATAAAACAAAAAACCATTTCCCATTTTTCTTTTCTTAAAATATCCATAGTAATGGATAAGTAAATATTTAATCCAGATATGTGAACCTCTCTTTTTGGTGGTGCCCTAATACCTCAAAAAGAATAAACTTTTTAAATGGCTACATTCAAAAAGGTGACTTTCCTATGCCTATATCTAACGTTAGGTTTAGAAATTATTTCTACCTACGCACAAGAAAGTGACTTCAAACCATTGAATATTGAAGTGATCGAATCAGGAGATACACTCAGTATGCCTTGGGCTGGAGGAATATTCTCTTCTCATTTAGGTCAAGTAGATATAAATAATGATGGACGGCTCGATCTTGTTTCTGTCGATAGATATTCTTCTAAAAATTATGTGTTTATTCATGAAGCTAATGGAACTTATTATTTAGATGAAGCTTTGTCTCTGACATTACCAAAAATAAATGGTTGGTTTTATTTTAGAGATGTAAACTGCGATGGGGTTAGTGATCTTTTTTGTTACGAAGAAAATAATGAAGGGAGTTATTATCAAGGAACATATATTGACAATACGCTTCAATTTATTTTTTCACAAGAAACAATTACGGTAGATGGAAATCCTTTATTTACGCAATTCAATGACAATCCAATCTTAGAGGACATCGATCTTGATGGCGATATTGATTTATTAACCTATGATGCTGTAGGACAGTACTTACAATTTTACAAAAATCAATCATTAGAATTGGGACAAGGTTGTGGCTTGTCATTTCAATTAAGTGATCATTGTTGGGGAGCATTTGCGAATGAGATTGCTTCAGATTCTATTGTACTAAACCAAAATTGTTTACCCAATTTACAAAGCCCCAATTCAAATGCCTCTTTACATTTTATTCCTTCTCTATTTGCATTTGATTATCAAGGAGATGGTGATTTTGATTTATTTGCAGGTGATGTTCTGGGCAATTCTCTTTCTTTATTAAAAAATGGAGGTTCTTCCTCTTCTCCCTTAATTACAGAGGTCATTAAAAATTTTCCATCTTATAATACGCCAGTTAATTTAGCTTATAATCCATTACCTTTTTACCTAGACGTTGATTTAGATGGATTGTTGGATTTAGTGATAAGTAATGGAACTGGAGAATTAACATACTATTCGGAGATGGAAGAAGTGCTTTGGTTTTACAAAAATATGGGAACCAATGAAAATCCTGTTTTTGAATTGCAAACTACTCAATTCCTAGTCAATCAAATGATTGATGTAGGCATTCATCCACATCCAGTTTTTTGGGATGAGAATGGAGACGGCCTACTTGATCTTCTCATTGGAAATTATGGTGAAGATATTGATCAAGATTTTACAGCTAACGGAAAACTGGTTTTGTATCGAAATATAGGAACCATTGATCTTCCTGTTTTTGAATTGATCGATCAAGACTTTGCTAATATAGAAGCTCTAAATATGGAAAACATTCATCCAACATTTGGAGATCTGGATCAAGATGGTGATGAAGATTTAATCTTAGGTCAATCCTTTGGTCGGTTAGAATATTTTGAAAATCAAAATGGAAATTTTATTCATCAAGGAGAACTTTATGATTATGCAGGATTCCCAGTACCTATTGATGTAGGACAATGGGCAACCCCTCAATTGGTGGATATAAATAGTGATGGACTTTTAGATCTAATTGTAGGAGAAGCGAATGGGAATTTAAATTTTTATCAAAATACAGGAATTCCTACTTCTGCTAATTTCGAATTAATATCGAATAATTGGGGAGAGGTAGATGTGCGTAATCCTGGAGAAGCTTATTCTGCAAGTATTCCTTTTATAAAAACAAATCAAAATGGGAATTGGGAATTGTATGTGAGTAATCAATCAGGCCAAATTTTTCATTATAATCAAATTGAAAATCATATAGCAGAAGGTGCCTTTAATTTATTGTCTTCGTCCTTCGGAGATTTTAATATTACCAACAGACATACAGGATTTGCTTTTGGAGATTTAACAAATAATGGAATAGACGAAATCCTAATTGGAGAATTTGCAGGTGGATTAATGCTGTTTCAAGAGTCAATTCCAACGGTAATTAATCATTTTGTAAAAACACCTTTAATAGAGATTTATCCAAATCCTTCGAATGGAGAATTCTTTATTGATCTACCTGAAATTTCGGAACGATTGATTCCTTACCAAATCTATAATTCCTTCGGACAATTGATGTATAAGGCGATGATAACAAAAGAATCCCCAATAATCGATATCACAGATTTTCCTCCTGGAATTTACTTTTTATCTATTAAAATCAAAGACCAATTACAAACAGTAAAACTACTAACCCAAAATTAGGCTAAAAACCAGACGTTATGAAATGGATAATTTATAAGATTAATAATACCTCTAAAGCTAGCATTATGTTATGTACTTTTTGCTGCTTAATCTTCACCACATTAGAAACACAAGCTTGCCATTATTTTGGGGCAAGAAATTTGACTTTTACCCCAACAGGTCCAAACACAATGGATATTGATTTTCAATATTATTATGTCGGGGGGCAATCTTGTGCTTCTTATTGGGAGGTTCAAGTAATTGAAACAGGATGTACCTCTATTGAAGCACCTGCCTATTTTGCTTTTGGAAGTTTTGCTGGAACCAATGGACCTAATTTAGGAGGTAATTTTTATCAAGCGCCTTCTATTGAAGATGTTCCTATTTGCGCAGGAAAACAATATGATATCGTTTTTTGGATTCGTCGTTTTGGTGATCGAGGAACAAACCTAGGTAACCCCCCAAGCGCATTTGTGTTATGTGACGACCGAAATTCTGTAGTTATCGCAGGAACAATAACTCATTGTGCCAATGGAGCTTGTACTGGGCAACCAGGAGGAACGGGCTTTTATTATAATACCACGCCACCCACAGGAAATTTATTAGCCCCTTCTTCTGGGTGTAATGATGTAGCTGTGGATAATGAAGGAGAAAACTGGGGACAAATTATTACAAATACAGGGATTATTCCGGGCTTAATTGCTTATGAATTTGAACTCGATTATAACGGAGATTACCTAACTACTATGGGAAATAATACCCAGACTTGTTCTAATGGGTTGGGTACTTGGATCTCAGATGATGAAACAGATGATCTTTTTGAAGGAGGAAATCAAGTAGGCCCAGCTGGAGCTAATCAAATAAATAATGGGAATATAGGGAGTAATAATGATTTTGCTGGAGGACTAAATCTTGATGAAGGGATTCAAGATGATAATGCGATTACTTCAGGAAATGAAAGTGCTTTATTATTTGGTACTTCAGTATTAGGTTTTGAAAATGATGATGGTAGAGATGTAATTCAGGTGGCCTGTGGTCAAAATATTGATCTTGATTATTTTTTAGAAAGTTGTAGTAATGGAGGAGATGGTCCTTATTCTACATTAAATTTAACTGTAGTTCAACGAACGGAATGTGGTACTTCTACGACCACAATTATAGATGGAGATAGTGGAGATGCTCCACCAGAAAATCCTCAAAATGATTACTTTTTTGATGGAACATATAATGTAGGAATTGTAAGCTCTTTAGAAACTAATAATTGTTTATTGTGTGATGGAACGGCTACAGGGTATGTGGACGTTGATTTCTGTATTGATAACCAAGCTTGTCAAGCAAATGCGCAAATCGATCATTGTTATCGTGTTCGTTTTATACCCGTAATTTCTGATGCGGGTAATTTAACAATGGTTGGTGAAGAAGGAAATGGATGTGCAGAACTCGATCCGCTCAATCCTGAACCATCTCTAGGGCCATTAGATTCAGGAGATTTTGGGGCTCTTGGTGTTTATCCTCATAATTACCCAAATTATCTATCTCCCAATACGCCTGCTATTGCAACAGATCCAACTGATCAAGGCATTGTAAATGATCAATTTATTTGTGCTGATGATCAATTTCAATTGCGATTTTCTGATTGGCATTTAAGAGGTTGTTCAGACAACTTAGGTTTTGGTTGGGGACTTAGTCCTAGTTTTATAACTCCCGGAAATGACCTTGGATTAGTGGGTGGATTAGCCGAATCTTCTCCTTTTGAAGCGGATAATGGAACACCAAATACCGACATTGGAGGTCTTAACGGGCCAGATCCAACAGACGATCGATTAGTGGATCATTTATTAGTAAATAATGGGGCTTTTCCCAGATGTACTCCAGTTTACTTTAAATCATTTACAGGAAACGCTATTGGTTATGGAGGTATCGAATGTACTTCGTCCTGTTATGATGAAAGTAATGAAATTGGATTGGTATTTCTTGACCCTATAGTGATTACGGATGTTAGATATGACGATTGTGATTATAATAGTTTACATGTAAATTTAGTGGGAGGTGCTCCAGAATGTACTTTAGTTGGAGGAAATTATACCATAGAATTATTAGACGAAACAGGTAACGTATTTAGTAATAATCCTGCCGCAACTATTCCAGGTGCAGAAGTATTCTCAATTGATGCTACAGGAAATGTGATCAATGGAGGACCAAGTGGAACAGTTAATATTAGACAAACTTCAAATTATGCTACTGCGAGTTCTAGCTCAGGTTTTAGTTTTACCAATTTGCCTGAGGGGTGTTATACTGTACGTGTTTCAGATGCTCAATCTTGTGGCTGGAAATATTGGAATACACCAGTCTGTGTATTTAATCCTTTGATTGGAGCTATTATTCCTCCTGTAGGTTGCCCTACAATAAATGAGGTAAATGTTGTTGTTTTTGGCGGAAGTTTAACTTTTGGAACAATGCCTAATCTTCCATATTGTGGAGTATCATGTGTTGGAGTAACCAATGTAATTAAAGCAACTTCATCTGTAAATGGTCCCATAACTCCAACAACTGCTTTTGTAACAGGAAGTCCTGCTCCATCTTACCAATATACATTTGCTAATTTATCCGCAGGGCAACATCAAATTGAAATCGAAGATGGTGAAAATGTAGGATGTCCAATTATTTTAAGTGGAGTGGAAATTTTTGCACCATTAGAAATCGCCTATGAACCCGATCCTTGTGCATATAATCAAATAACAATAGCGAATGCCATAGGAGGAAAAGACCCAAAAGAAACCGTTGGTGGTGGATATAATTTTACAGGTATTACCACAACACCAGGTGATGGAACTACTTTAGGTAATGGTATATACAATTTATTTCTTGATGATGATAATGATATAACTAATGGTTTTCTTGATCAAGCAGATGCTTCTGCTGTTCCTTTTGTTCCTATTACTTTTGGCGCAGGAAATATTGGAGATTTAGCTTTTGGTAATTATTGGGTTCATTTGCAAGATGCCAATGGCTGTTTAGAAACCATAATGATGTCTGTTGGAGATCCTCCAATTCCTGATTTTAATTGTCCCCCTGCTATTTTACCATTATGTGAAGGAACCTTCAGTTGTAATTTTCAAGATTTAAATCCAAATACTGCAGGCTTATCTGTTGGCTCAATTAGTGGAACAGCTGCGCCTTATCTGCAAGGAGATATAAATCCTGGAGGAACAGGAGTATTCGATCCAACAACTATGCCCACAGGAGTGCCTCTTACCTTACAATATACATTGACTCTTGGGGTTTGTTTTGAAACCACAATCATTTGCACATTTACTGTAGAGGAACCGAATCCTGCCTCAGCAGGAGGATTTTAGTAGAAAAAACCAAACCCAAACATTGAAAGCACTGATACCCCCAAAAGGGTTTCTAAATAAAATAAAAGATTATGAGAACAAGTAATTTTAAATCATTCGAAATATCTGATCGAAGAGAAAAAGTAATGTTCGTCTTTACTTTTTGTATGATATTTTTTATGACAAAAAGTTTCGCTACTCGCCCACATCTTACTACTGTAATCGCACCACCAACTTATGTTGGTACAGATATTACTATGGGAGTAGAATGGATAGGTAATGGAGCTGCTGGGACGGCAATTTGCGGCCTTACGACAAGTGGAACAGCACAAGTAGTCCAAATGCAAATCGTCCAAACTGATGCTTCAGCATTATGTTTTAATGGTCAAAATAATAATAATGCGAATGGGGTTTCTAATGAATGTTTTAATACCAACACAGGATTAACTGGAAATGGTACTTTCAACCAAAATGTAACTATACCTGTAGGAAACCTTTGTCCTGGAATAATGTACGATGTTTATTATAGAGATGCTTATTGTGGAGAACTAGTAAATGGGAATGCCGTCAATTTCCCAACGGGTGGAAATTGTACAGGAGGATCAAATGGTTCAGCAATGGGAGGTAATCGACCAGTAGGTGAAGGATGGAGGCTAGCAGGGCAAATATTTGTGCCGGGTCCAATAACCCCTTTTACTTGTAGTATTGGTGAATCACAAAGTGATACACAGATAAATTGTGGTGAAGATATAACTTTTGATTTTAATATTACCACCAACTTATGTTCATACGAAGGGGCTTTTATTACGTATGAATTAGATCTTACGGGAACAAATTTATCTTCAGCGACTACAGGAATTGTAAACTCAGATACCGATGATTTTCTTGAAACGTCTAATGTAGGAGTAGAAGCAGGAGTAACTTCTTCTAGTGGAATAGTATCTTATAATACAGGAAATATAGGATTCTCCGATTGTGGAATTTTAAATTTTGAATTTGATGTGATTTCTAGAGATGAATGTAATAATACCATATGTATAGAATCATTTTCTTATAATGTAGAAGTATTTTGTCCAAATATTGGAAACCCTACTGCAATGGTTTCTTATTGTGAAATAGACCCATTAACTATCTCTGGAGCAACCAACACTACAACTGATAAATCAGGTGCGCTTTTCCCTTTCGAATATCTTTTGGCTGATGCGACAGGAAATGTAATTGATAATAATTCAACGGGATCATTTTCTATTCAACCTGCGGGTGATTACTCACTTTGTGCGTATAGCTATTCACCTAATGGTACAGGACCTGGACCACAAGTAGGAGGAAGTATCGCAGGAGCGGACGGTACTTCTGGAGGCAATTGTTACGAATTACAATGTTTTAATGTTACGGTAAACGCAACTCCATCTGCACCTACAATGAATAATAATATTCTTTGTCAAGAAGCTTCAAACTCAATTACTACTTCTGGGGCTGGTGGTTGTGATAACATTCGGTGGTATTTAGATAATAATCCTACCACCACACCAAGTTATATAGGTACTTCATTTACGCTACCATCATCTTCTTCTGGAAGTTATATTTATTATGCTTCGTGTATTTCAAATGCAGGATGTGAAAGTACAAGGTCTGCACAAGATGTGCTGATTTACCCCACAGTTTCTATTGATTATGAATTAGAAAAATGCAATAGTAATGATACACCAGATGAAACTGATGATGATATTGAAATAACAATAAATCTTAGTTTTAGTGATGGTTGGATTGCTAATGCAGGTATACTTTTTGACGAAACATTGGCAGGAATTACTTCTACTGATATTACCCCTGGTACAATCCCTGTAGGAGATTTAACTTATAGTCTTCCTTCTTTTACTCTACCTGCAGATGGGGTCACTGATTTTAATTTTCAAGCTCAAGGATATTTTAATGTAAATACCAATATTGTTTGTACTTCAAATACTGCTTTAGCGGCAATTGATCCTTGTTCATGTTGGGATTATGTTTGTAAAGATGAAACAGATTATCAAGGATCAACAGCTAGTGGATTTAACGTAGTAGCTCCTCTAGTGCAAACCTATCTTTTAGTAGACGAAACAGGAGTAATTATTGATTCAGATGCTTCAAGTATTTGGGATGTTACTTCTCTAAATCAAAACGAAATTTATAGTATCTATGCAGTAAATTGGGATGCTGCTGATCCAGGAACAGATGCTTTTGTAACAAGTGCTTTATCAGGAGGAACAATTGCTGGTTTATGTAGCCCTCCTGATGTTTGTTATAATATTGATGTTTCTCTGGATGCCTGTTATTTTGAACTTACCCCTGAATTTAATTTCGACATAAATCAAAATTGTACAGATATAGTCAATCAAATTATAGTAAATGATGTGACTGGGGGATTTGACCCAAGGATTTATAATGGTTTGGGTCCACAACCATCTGCTGGTTCATATAGTGTTTATCTCGCAAATGATGGAATTACAGATGCATCACTGGCCTTCTCTGGGCCTGAAGATATTACTGCTGGACCAGTTACATTTACAAACTTAAATATTGTTGCACCAACATATTTTACTGTAATTGTTGAAGATGAAAATGGCTGTACTGATTGGGAAAGAGTATATGCCTTACCTGATTTCGACCCAACCTTAGCAGACCCAGGAATTATATGTGTAGGGCCTACAGGTACTACATCTGATTTTGACTTATATTCTTTACTTCCAGGAACGGTTTTCCCAATTACAGATCGACCAGGAGTATGGACGGGTGTTCCAGGAATTGTGCAAGATGCTTCCATCCCTTCTGCTTTTATCCCTAGTACAGTATTAGAGTCTATTTTACCTGCCGAAGGAGCAACTACAATTTCAATTACCTATACCTTAGGAACGATCCCTCCTCCTGACCCAGGTACTCCTGTTTGCACCGAAGACTTTACTATAATACTTAATTTAAGTAGAGCTGGAACACCAAGTTTATCTTCTTATGTGCATTGCTTTAGTAGTGCTGCCCCAGTTGATCCTAATATAGGCCCGCCATTCCCATTAACAGATGGTTTGTTAAGTGATTGTGGAACTGGAGTAACCAATTGGTATGAAGGAGGAAGTTTTTTAGCTACTACTTCTGGAGGTGAATTTTTTCTTCCTGCGGATATTCAAACTAGACCAGTAGGAACGTATACTTTCGAAGCAGAATGTGTTGATGGTAATAATTGTATCAGTGAGCGAGTGACTACTCAATTGGTTGTTCAAGCAGTCCCATTGGCTCCAACCTTAACGGATCTTCATATTTGTCAAAATGATCCTGCACCTGTAATTACTCCTGTTTCAAATAATGGGGCAGGAGCACCACCATATTATAATATTTATGAAGATACGAATGGAACAGAATTAGAATCTTGCAAACAAGCTTTTGATTTGTCTAATGTGATCTATGACGCTGTAGGTGTGGGAGGCGATTTATTATTTGATGAAACTACTTCAGATGTATACACTTACCAAATTTCAGAGTGGGTTGGCGATTGTCCAAATGGCTTAGGTTGTCAATCTCCTGTAGAAATTGTAAATGTATATGTACATCCACGACCAAGTATAGTCATTGGTGTGGAGGCAGTATGTGAAGGAGAAAATATTGTCTTAACAGGAACGGATTTATCTATTAATAATGGATTACCTGGATTCACAATTACCAATGTAGATTATGATTGGTATTTAGATGATGGTGATGGTATTGTCAATGCAACGGATGTCAATGTATCCAATACTATAGTTAATACAACTATACTATCTTCGGCTGTTTTTAATGATGATGGAAATATGTATTATGTGGTTTCTAGTTATGATTATTTAAATGGAAATGGTGATGTGGTCGCTTCATGTCAATCTACTTCTACATTGAATAGTTTAGTGGTTGATGCACATGAAGAGCCTACTGTGATTGGAGCAACTATGTGTGAAGGAGATAATCCAATCCCTATACTAACAGCCAATGCAGTGATTGGAAATAATGATCCTTTATCGATACCACGGTGGTATTTAAATGGTGCAACTACTCCAGGAGAAACCATATTGAACATAGGAACTAACTATCAACCAACGTCACCTGTTGGGGGTTTTGTAGAAGGTGTCTATACTTATTATGTAGAAAGTTATGATCCTAATTCTGAGTGTGTGAGTACTCGCGTACCAGTTATTTTAGAGGTTTTTGATTTACCTGATCCACCAGTAGTTTTTAATCAGCAAATTTGTGTTGGTGATGTGACTTCAAATATAAGTCCAACAGGCTTAGCTGGGAGTACTTTTACAATAGAAGGTAGCATTGGGAGTGTAGGCCCACAAGCGTCATTTACACATGGAGATATCGTTTCTGCTGGTTTAGATCCCAATGTAACTGGTACATATAATTTTACAATTACTGAAACTGCAACAACAACGGGTAATCCTGTAGTTTGCACAGGCCCTCCTGGAGTTTTTTCAATTGAAGTAATTGATAATATTATTCCTAATGCAGAAAATGATGGCCCAATATGCGTTGGAGAAACAGTTACAATAAGTACTCCTGTAGTTCCTGGTGCTAGTTATAGCTGGGTAGATGGAACTGCTGCGGTAGTTTCAAATTCGGCTTCTTTTATGGTTACTCTAAATACACCAGGTTCTTATACGTATACAGTGACTTTAACAAATCCCAATACCTGTGTTAGTACAATGACTTCAAGTACAACCGTTTTGGTTACTTCTCAAATGGATGCAGTAAATTTAATTGCTCAAACAATATGCGAAGGACAAACATTATCCACGCCTTTAAGTGCGGATTGTGGAGGAGAAACAGTAAATTGGTACGCTAATAATACGGATTTAATTCCATTAGCGACGGGGATGACTTATACTCCTTCAGGTTCAGAATTGATGGCTAATGGAGTATATACTTATTATGTAGAATGTATGGACTCAGATGGTTGTGTAAGCCAAAATAAAATACCAATCACTCTAACCATTAATCCAGAACCAATGATTCCTTCGGTAATGGACCAAACGATTTGTTATAATGAAATGATATCTAATACTGTCTTGAGTGGAGGTGTAGGAAGTAGCTTTGAAATAAATGGACCTACAGGAACTACAATAGTAGCTTCAGGAGCTAATATTACAAATACGATCTTGAGTAGTATAGGCTTAGATATTACACTTGCTGGTGATTATAATTTTAATGTATTAGAAATAAGTTCGGATAACTGTAGGGGGATAGCAGATGATTTTAAAATTACTGTATTGCCTGAACCAAGTGTGACAATAGATGCTCCTACTCCTGTATGTGAAGGATCTTCTCTTACTTTAAACGCGAATGTTTTAGTTGGAACTGGAGGAAGTATCATAGTTTATGAATGGTTTGAAGGTTCGACTTCTGTAGGAACAGGAAGTACTTTTACTATACCAAGCACAGTTGCTGCCGATGATGGTCGAATATTTACCGTTATGATTACAGTAGATGGTTGTCCTTCATCTCAGTCAGATCCTGTAATTATAGAAGTTAATACCATTGCAGATCCTGTTCCTGTTGGAACAACAATATGTATTGAAGAGTCTGGAACTGCTACAGCGATGTTGACCTCAGGTTGCGGAACAAATTCTATTTGGTATGATGATTTAGGCAATCAAGTAGGAACAGGTGCAACTTATATTCCTACTGATAATACTGAGGGAACCTATACTTATACGGTGGTATGTGAAGATGCTTTAACAGGTTGTCAAAGTAGAGCTATAGATGTAGATTTAGTTATTCGAATGGAAATCGCTGCACCTTTGGTTACGAATCAAGTAATTTGCTTAAATGGAATAATTGACGATATTGTTCCAATTGGTCAAGCAGGAAGTACTTTTGTAATTTCAGGAACAGGTGGTAGTACACTTGCTCAATCCACATTTGAACATATCGATATGGTAGCGATCGGTTTAGATCCAATGACTACTGGTATTTATAATTTTAATGTAATTGAAACTACTTTAAATGGTTGTTCTAGCATAGTGACAAGTTTGACTATTGAAGTGTTAGAAGAAATTATTGTTGGAGCAAATACAGATGGCCCAGTTTGTGAAGGAGAAATAATAACTTTGAATGCCACAACTGTAGGAGGGGGAAGTTATGATTGGTACGATGCTTCAAATAATTTAGTAGCCTCTGGTCAATCATATAGTTTTGTTCCTACATTACTAGAAGATGGAGATATGTATTATGTAGTTGCAACAGCGGGTAGTTGTGTAAGTTCAAATTCTAATATGGTAAGTGTTGAAATTATTGAGTTGATTGCTCCAACAGTAATACCAGCAACTATTTGTGTAGAAGATGCAAATACCAATTCGGCAGAACTTACGGCAAGTTGCCTAGCTCAAAATACATCCAATTCTCCTCCAGGAATCACAGATGTAATATGGTATGATGAAGGGGGAAATTTAGTACATGCAGGAAATGCCTTTATTCCAACAGAAACTATGCCTGGAATATATACTTATACGGTCTTTTGTGTAGATCAAGCTACTGGATGTTCAAGCGAAGGTACTGATGTTGATTTAGAAATATTACCAATTCCTGTTAGCCCAGTTATAACTGATGCATCTATTTGTATTGATGGAACTGTACCAAGTATTTCATTAACAGGGGGAGTAGGAAGTACATTTACCTTAAATGGGCCAAGTGCTCCTGTCACATCTTTGACTACGGAAATAACCGATTCCAATTTAGACGCGGCAGGATTAGATAATACCGTTTCTGGTGATTATAATTTTTCATTGGTAGAAATTACAGCCAATGGTTGTAACAGCATTGTAGGAACATTTACGATCACAGTTTTAGAAAAGCCAACAGCAAGCGCGAGTACTTCTGGCCCGATCTGTGAAGG
>JAHDCJ010000086.1 GCA_020629935.1 Saprospiraceae bacterium
TCGATGGTGGAGACGCAATGCATTGCAATGTCGATGGTGGAGACGCAATGCATTGTAATGTCGATGGTGGAGACGCAATGCATTGCAATGTCGATGGTGGAGACACAATGCATTGCAATGTCGATGGTGGAGACACAATGCATTGCAATGTCGATGGTGGAGACGCAATGCATTGCAATGTCGATGGTGGAGACGCAATGCATTGCGTCTCTAAAATCGACAATATATCCCTTGTTCATCTAACCAATCTTCTTTTGTTTTATAATCGGGGATTACGGACTCTACCAAATCCCAAAATGCTTTGGAATGATTAAATTCTACTAAATGGGCCAACTCATGTACAATGACATAATCAATCACTCCTTTTGGGGCAAACAATAGCCGCGTCGAAAAATTCAAATTTTGTTTGTTCGAACAACTTCCCCAATTCGATTGATTCATCTTAAATTTAATATCATTAATGGGTTTGTTAAAATATCGATCATTCCAATAATTGACGCGATCAATCATGTAAGGTCTCCAATCTTTGGCTACACAACGACTAATCAATTGACGAATATTTTGTTGTTGGTCAGGATCTTTCGCTGTACTATTTATGTTCAAATAAATCGTCCGACCAATTAATTTCGCTTTATGATTTCCTTTTTGTGAAAATGATAATCGAATCTGATAGGCTCGATCACCTACCTTCAAAATACTTCCGTCTTCATATCTCCGATGGGTAAACTTAAGTTTGATCTTTGGCTTTTTTGCTACCGCTTCTTCTAGCCAAACCAAAAATTTATCCCAATGTTTTTTTGAATCGGCTTCCGTTAATACCACAGGCATTCTCAAAAAAGCACCCGTTTGTCCAATCGAATAACGTACATCTCTACGCAGCTCCCAATAGACCTTCACTGGAATTTGTGCAGACCCAATCTGAACCATCTCAGTAATTTGTCGCTTCTTTCCTGTTTTTTTCATTGAAATACTTTAAGAAATAATCGTTCAATGGGAATAATTATTAATTTTTTCTGTCCAATTCCAAATTTAATAACTATTCAATCAAAATACGATTTCTAACTTATTTTATTCCAGAAAAACATGGGTTGACATCTAAATAGGGAAATGCAGGGCTGTCCCGTTTTGAATTATCGTGTCTCATTTTGGGAATAAAGTTTTATTATTTATTATGTAACTGTTTGTTTAATAGTTGTTTATCGTTTGGCCTTGCTATTGTATTTATTTGGCTAAACAGCGTCTCGAAACAAAACGATAGATAATATTTTTTTAAACACACTAAATTTGAGATAATGGAACTAGCTAACTATAAGCAACAAATTCCATCCACCCCTTCTTTCTTTCTTAATCTAAATTCTTTCTTTGCTCTCTTTGCCTTTCTTTTCTTTATTGCTTCAGCAAATGCGCAAATCTGCTCTATAAATGCAGGCTTTCCCGAAACTATTTGTGCTTCAGATGCTTTTGTACTTAAAGCTAATACCTCCGCAATTAATGTAGACTTCCCTACTTTTAAATGGAATCTAATTAATCAACCACAAGGAGCGAATGTACTTATTGAATCCTCCAATGCCTTACAATCAAATATTTTAGGCGAGATTATTCCTGGAACTTATACCTTTGAAGCTTCAGTAAAGTGCTCCGATAATCAAATGATTACTCAGCAAGTGAATTATGTGGTAGTCGCCGAACCCAATTCAATGTCCCCTTATGTACAAAATGAAAACTGTTATGCAGGAGGAGACATAACTTTGCAAGGCATTGCTCCTAATCCAGGAGAATATGTTCAATGGACTTATTTGAGCGGCTATCAAGGAACCTTAAATAATGATAAAGAGGTAAACGCCACATTCATCCCTTCATTAACTCAATATGAATGTCAAAATGAAAATCCATTTTTTACTATTTTTGAATATGCAGTATATAATGCAGAAGGTTGTGTTTCTACAAGAACACATCAAATCAATTATTACCCTACAGAATTTGATCTCTTCGCGGAATCAGTTCCCGAAGTAAATTGTGGATTATGTACCACATTATATGGCTCTTGCCCAATGAATGGCACAGGACTTTGGACTTATCAAGGCCCAGGAACAGCAACTTTCTCTAACCCAACCAATGCAGAAACGGGTGTGTGTGTAGATGTAGAAGGAACCTACCAATTTACGTGGACAGTGACAGATGGTTGTCGGTCAGGTTCGATTGATACGCCCGTTTCTTTTCAAGATAATGGAGTGTTTGGAATGATAGATGTGGATGCAGGACCATCAACTTTATTTTGTGAATTTCCAGAAAGTACGATTCTGAATGGATCTGATCTTCCGTCTGAATACATGGGACAATGGCTTCAAATTAAAGGTGCACCAGCAAACATTGTTTCGCCAAATAATCCCAATACGGTAGTTTCAGGATTAGCACCAGGAGGTGGTCCATATACTTTTGCTTGGAGTATTCTGGGGACAGGATGTGGTCAAATGGATACCGTAAATTTAGTAGAAAAAATACCTTTAGATTGGTCAAAGGGACAAGCTAGTGGATGTACGGCATCATACTCATATAATGATTTAAAAATAACAGAATCTATTCCATTTCCATTTCAATCTTTTGAAGTGATCGAGATGACAATTACTATGTTAGAAATGCCAGAGGCTACTCCCTTTGTGCGTATTTTTAAAAGAGATGGTATTGCTCCTCCGGGTGCAAATTCCTTTCCCTCTCGTATGATTATTGATGAATTTAGTACGGTAGGCCTTGGACAAACAGCGCAGTTTACGTTTCAAAAAACGGAAGCATTAACCTATTGGATGGAAAAAGAAAATGTAAAACCTGATTGGTCTTATATTCTCGGACTAAGTTATACTACAGATGCATTTCCCCCAGGAAAATATAAAGCCCAAATAAGTATTAATGATGGTTGTCGGCAATATGCTTTTGTTTCTGAAACAAATAATAATTACCATAATAACCAGATCCCAAATGCAGGTACCGACTTAGTTTTACCTTGTGGTATTGAAAATGTAACGCTTGCAGGTAATTTTCTAACGACTCCTCAAGGTGGAATTAATATGGGTAAATGGTCTATGATCGAAGGTCCAATGGCTTCGCCTTTTAATGTAAATAATGCCTATGATCCAACAGCAGAATTGACGAACTTAGTGGAAGGATTCTATCGGTTTAGATATACCTTAATGGGAGGAAGTGATTGCTCACTATTTTATGACGAGGTAGAAATAAAAGTGGGAAATCAAATCCCTTTAGAAGTGTCTGCATCCGCTGAAAATAATAATTTATGTGCAAATGGTAGTACTTGGTTGCACGGTTCTAATGGAGATAATGGATTTGATGGACAATGGGTTCAGATTAGCCCTGCAACACCCGCCAGTATTTACCCAAATAATTCTGAATCATCGGTTTTAGTCTATGATTTAGCACCTAATACTAATTATGTTTTTCAATGGGAAGTATCTAATCAATGTGGAAGTAATTCAGATCAGGTGACGCTTACTGTTGGTAATGATATTGCGCCTTCTCCTGCCATTCTAATCAATGATCAAATATGTTTAACCGTTGAAAATACCACATCAATTGAAGCGTCTACAATTTCTTCAGGGACTGGACTTTGGACGATTATTTCTTCCCCAATCAATTCTAATCCAATGATTGAAAATCCAAATATTCCAACAACAAATATTAATGGTTTAAACGAACCAGGTACTTATGAATTGAAATGGACAGTGACTTCAGGAACTTGTGCTTTAGAAAATGAAGCGACTTTAGTTATACAAAAAAATGAACTCGTAAACTTAAATGCAGGAAGTGATCAATCACTTTGTGGAATAAGTTTCCCAACAACTTTTAGCCTGAATGGAATGGTAAATGGAACATCTGATTTCCAATGGGAAATGATGAATGGTCCTGCGCCTTTAGTTTTTGACAATAATAAAATTGAAAATCCTTCGATCACAGCAACTGTCGCAGGTACTTACCTCATTGCTCTACAAAGCCAAGCCTTAGGATGTTTTCCTGTTATTGATTATGTAGAAGTTGTTTTAAATGAAAGTCCTTCTTTTAGTTTTGCAGGGATAGATCAAAACATATGTGGAGGAACTGGAGCTATTAATTTAGAAGGACTTGTTCCATCTGTCAATGAACAAGGATTTTGGCAAGTAGTAGAAGCTACTGGAGATACTCGAGTTATTTTTGATGACTACCAAAGTGCAACCACTTCTGCCTTGTTAACGGAAGCGGGTACGGTGACCCTTCAATGGACAGTTTTTAATAATAGTATGATTTGTCCACCACAAATAGATGAAGTAGTAATCTCTTGGACTCCAACTGCGGATGCAGGAAATGATTTGAGTGTATGTAATCAATCGAGCATTTTACTTGAAGGAAATGGTTCTAGCTTAAATCCAGGCTTGTGGACGCAAGAGTCGGGACCGACTACTGCAATCCTAAATGCTCAAGGTGAAGGTAATGTATTAGTAGAAAATTTAGTTGCAGGAATTTATCTTTTTAAATATGAAATGATCAATGAGGGATGTACTTCTTTTGATGAAGTACAAGTGGAAATTGATCCACAAATTGATGCAGTTGCAGGGAATGATATTGAAACATGTAATAATACAGTCGATTTAGTTGGAAATATTCCTCCAATAGGAACTACAGGAAATTGGTCTATAGTCTCAGGTGATGGAATTGCTTATCTGAATACCCTGTCTATGCATGAGGTACAACTAATGGATGTTCAAGATAATACCACTTATCTCTTGTCTTACTCAATTAATAATGGTACTTGTTCTAGTATTGATTATGTAGAAGTATCTACGGTATTTTGTTGCTCAATGCCAGCTCAATTAGAAGACGTCGATATTCTAAATGGAGTGGATTGTGCGGCTACATTAACGGATGTGATTGTCCGAAATTTAGAACCAAATACTACGTATGAAGTCAACCTGATCATTGATGGTATAGATCAAATTCCATTTGAACTAACCACAAGTGCATTTGGTATACTTACTATAGAAGATATTTCTGGAATTCAATTAAATAGCATTCACTTGGTGCCTACAAATTCTACTGCTTGTATGCTTCCGATAGAATCAAACTGGATAATCGCAATTCAAGATTGTGGAAAAATTGGAGACCTAGTTTGGTTTGATACGAATCAAAATGGACTCCAAGAATCAATTGAACAAGGCGTGAATGGAGTGGAAATTTTATTATATAGAGATAGCGACTTAGATGGTAATCCTGATGGAGAAGCTATTCAACATCGTACCTCAGAAACGATAAATGGGATAAAAGGTTCTTATCTATTTGATAACGTACCTCCAGGAGATTACATCCTAAAGTTTGTTGTAGATGAAAGTTGTACTTATACTTCTAATGTAAATACCAATGATGCGACAGAAATAAATAGTGATGTCGTCAATGGTTTTGGTTTAACCGCTCCATTTGTTTTTCCAGAAGGAGATGAAGATTTATCTTTCGATGCAGGAATCATTTTTGAAACTTTACCAATTACTTTAAGCACGTTTGAATTGAGTACCAAATCTTGTAATGTATTCTTAGATTGGACCACAGAAACGGAAAAAGATGCGCTCCATTTTGAAATTCAACGTAGTGATAATGCCATTGATTTTACAACTATTGGGCAAGTAGATGCAGCTGGAAATTCTACAAACTTACGTCATTATGAATTTGTAGATGAAAACGCTGAAGCTATCAATTATTATCGACTAAAAATGGTGGATGAAGATGGCAGTTATGCGTATAGTGATATTGAGATTATAAAAACAAATTGTGATTTTATGATGGATGTATTTCCGAATCCAGTAGGTGATGATTGGATTACCATAAATTTTGATGCTGACAATAATTGGCCAAAGGAAGGGATTACTCTTCAAATACTTTCTATTCATGGGGTATGTATAGATCAAATTCAAATAGGGACTGATGGGAAAATTCAATCGTCATATAAGTATGATATGACAAATCTAGTTGCAGGTACTTATATATTCCAATATACAAAAGGAGAATCTAAAGAAACACAGAGTATTAAAGTCGTTAAAATATAAAAAGAGTTGTCTTCACATAAGGGAACATTTGTTCCTAAATGATTATTCCACCTGATTTACAAAAACAGGTGGAATTTCATTTTCTACTAATTTGAAGTTGCTAGATGGTTGAAATTTTATTTCGAATTTTAAAATATGTTAAAATTTTGATTCGAATTTTAAGAAAATTTTAATATTTTTATGATGTTGAAATTACAAAAATCCCTTTTCGTTTTATTATATTTGTCATCTATGGTATAAAACTCAACCTAACCAAAATAATTGTTCTATGGATTTCAAACAGTTCAGTAGTACTAGTGTAAATGTTTCACTTAAAGAACTTTGGGAAACTTTAATGGACCAAATTCAACATCCAGAACGGTATTTGCCAGGCGTATCTCAATCTAAAATTCTAAAAAATAAAGGGACAGAGATTATTCGTTCTATTAAAACCGCTGTAGGTGAAATAGTCGAACAAATTTTGATCGATTTTAAAAATTTACAAATCTCATTTAAATACCTTAAACATCCATCCTTAAAAGGAACTTTAATTAGCAAAATTACTCCACCTTCTCAAAAAGGAGGCCTAGTCATGTTGACCTACGCCATGGATTATGAATCTAAAGTGAACGTTAAGGAAGGAATCGAAATCTGGGATTTAAAAACTATTTTGAATAATACCAAGCGAAGCGCAGAAGGCAGTTGATTTCTTTAGGTTAAAAAAAATAATCCTTGCTCTTGGGCTTTTAAATCTTTGGCTTTACCTTTAGGAATATGAATAGACCTAACTTTAGCCAAATCCGTTTGAAGTCTTTTGAGGAAAAGGAAGAAAAACCGAAATCTTTCAGCCATGAAAATTATGCCGCAGGATTAGTGCCATTTTTACGTGGACCTTATTCTTCTATGTATGCTATCCGCCCTTGGACAATCAGACAATATGCAGGATTTTCCACTGCGGAAGAAAGCAATGCTTTTTATAGAAGAAATTTAGCAGCAGGACAAAAAGGTCTATCTGTGGCTTTTGACCTTGCGACTCATCGAGGCTATGATTCAGATCATCCAAGAGTTACAGGAGATGTAGGTAAAGCAGGAGTCGCCATCGATTCGATCGAAGATATGAAAATTCTCTTCGATCAAATTCCCCTAGATAAAATGTCTGTTTCGATGACTATGAATGGAGCTGTAATTCCAATCATGGCCTTTTATATCGTAGCAGCAGAAGAACAAGGTGTGGCATTAGATCAATTAAGCGGAACAATCCAAAATGATATTCTTAAAGAATTTATGGTGCGTAATACCTACATTTATCCACCAGGTCATTCTATGAAAATCATCGCGGATATCTTTGAATTTACCTCAAAGAAAATGCCTAAGTTTAATTCGATTAGTGTAAGTGGTTACCATATGCAAGAAGCAGGAGCGACTCCCGAAATCGAACTGGCTTATACCTTGGCCGATGGTTTAGAATATCTTCGAGCTGGCATAAAGGCAGGTTTAGCAATTGATCAATTTGCGCCAAGAATTTCTTTCTTTTGGGGAATAGGAATGGAACACTTTCAAGAAATTGCAAAGATGCGTGCTGCTCGAATGTTGTGGGCCAAAATAGTAAAACAATTCAATCCAACCAATCCAAAATCAATGGCTTTGCGTACGCATTGCCAAACCTCAGGATGGAGCTTAACCGAACAAGATCCGTTTAATAATATTGCCAGAACTTGCGTAGAAGCACTTGCCGCTGCGCTAGGTGGAACACAATCCTTACATACCAATTCTTTAGATGAAGCCATTGCTTTGCCTACAGATTTTTCTGCTAAAATTGCGAGAGATACTCAAATCTATTTGCAAAAAGAAACAGGCATTATTCAGGCTGTTGATCCTTGGGCAGGTTCTTATTATGTAGAACAACTAACGGAAGATATTGCAGACAAAGCTTGGAAATTAATTGAAGAAGTGGAAGCTCTTGGAGGAATGGCCAAAGCTATAGAAAGTGGTTTGCCTAAAATGCGTATCGAAGAAGCCGCTGCAAGAAAACAAGCTCGAATTGATAGTGGAAAAGATGTTATTATTGGAGTCAATGCCTTCCAATTGGATAAGTCAGATCCAATGGATATTTTAGAAGTAGATAATACGGCAGTAAGAGAAAGTCAAGTGGAACGACTTACAAAATTGAAGAAAGATAGAGATGAAGATAAGGTCAAAGAAGCTTTAAATCAAATCGCTCAATCCGCCGCTTCTGGAGAAGGAAATTTATTAAGTCTTGCGGTAGAAGCAGCTAGACATCGAGCCACCTTAGGCGAAATATCTGAAGCGATGGAAACCACTTTCGGTCGCTATCAAGCAGTCACACGCTCTATTGCTGGAGTGTACTCAAAAGAAATTGCTATGGATGAAGACTTTAAAAAAGCAAGAGCACTAAGCGATCAATTTGCAGATGCTGAAGGAAGACGGGCAAGAATTTTAGTCGCTAAATTAGGACAAGATGGTCATGATCGAGGAGCAAAAGTTATTGCTACCAGTTTTGCTGATTTAGGTTTTGATGTAGACATTGGGCCTTTATTTCAAACCCCACAAGAAGCCGCAAAACAAGCAGCAGAAAATGATGTACATATCCTAGGGATTTCTTCTTTAGCTGCAGGACATAAAACCTTAGTACCCGATACCATTAAAGCATTGGCTGAAATTGGCCGTCCTGATATTATGGTAGTGGTAGGTGGAGTTATTCCACATCAAGATTACGATTTTTTATACAAAAATGGAGTAGCCGCAGTCTTTGGACCAGGAACCGTAATCCCTGTCGCCGCACAGAAAATACTGGAAATATTATTGGCGTTGAATGAGTAGTCTAAGCTTATCTCAACTATAAAAGAATTTAATTTTTGGGGTTTGATCCAATATCTATAGAGAATAATCCAAACCGATATTGTAATACGTTTTGGTTAAAAGATAGGCTGTATCTTCCCTAGATCATAAATGAATAAAATTACCTTAGAAGCCGAATGAATTCCTTTGGCTTTTATTTAATTATTGATTTTATGATCAGTATTTTTTTATTTCAAAACGACTATTTCGAGTGTTGATGCTCAATGTTCTCTAAGATCATTTTCAATGTTTTTTTACATCGTTCTATCTCTTTCTCAGAGATGTCATGTAACGCAACCGCACGATTACGCTGAATTTTTTTAGTTATTTTTTTCATGGTCGAATTCGATTTAGCCGTTAGTGTTAAGATATTTCGTCGCCGATTTTTTGGATTAGGTTTGCGAAGTATAAAACCTGTTTTGACAAGCAACTCAATCATGCGCGTAACCGAAGCCACATCTTTAAAAAGCAATTTGGCCAAATCTTTTTGAGAGATTTCGGGGTTGTCTACCAATTTTAAAATGAGCAAAGATTGATCTAAGGTTAATGAAGAATCAATCTTTTTAATTTGAGCTTGCGCGTATTTTCTATAAGTCTTGATCGTAGACTCAATGGTATAAAATATAGTTTCTTCCGATTTTTGCATCCGTATTTAATTTGATGCCAATATAATTGATATATCAATACCAAGCTTCATTTTTCGGTATTAAATCTGCAAAACCTACTTTTTTATCTGATAAATATGGTTTTTAATAGAAATTATTTGTTTATAATTGATATATCAATTATAATTGTGTCAATTGTTTTAATTTAAAAAAATATTACCGCGATGGATTATAAAAAAGTATTAGTATTTATTGGTCTTTTAATGATCGGAACAAATTTAATAAAAGGCCAAAATGAACCAATAGCTAAGGAAGAATTGGGCGCAGTTATTTCTTCAATTTCGGAGCAATTAAAAACAAACTACGTCTTTCCAGAAGTTGCCGAAAAGATGGCATCTTATATTACGGGAAATTTTAAAAATGGGTCATATGATGACTTGTTGACAGCCCGACAGATTTCAGCAAGACTTAGTGATGATTTAGTAGAAATTTCAAAAGATAAACATATTCGAATAGGGTATCACCCAGAATTGAATAAAGCTCTTTCAGAAACGGGGAAATCAGATAAGCCTAAACCTGAAGTGATTAAAAAATGGAAAGATGAAGCGAGTACGCGTAATTTTGACTTTGCTAAAGTAGAAATATTACCAGGAAACATAGGACTTATTACGTTAAATGGTTTTAGCGGATTTATGGATGAAGCAGGGCCTATTGCTGATGCGGTAATGGCCTATGTGGCTAATTCAGATGCACTCATTTTTGATTTGCGAGCTAATGGAGGAGGTTCTCCTGAGATGATAAACCATCTTACTTCTTATCTTTTAAAGGAACGAACTCATCTCAATAGTTTTTATTTTAGAGCATCAAATAAGATCACAAAAAGCTGGACAACAAAACGGGTGAAAGGAAAAAAAATGGATCAAACTCCTGTCTATATTCTTACAAGTAATCGTACCTTTTCTGCTGCGGAAGAATTTACTTATAACCTAAAACATTTAAAGCGTGCTACAGTTGTTGGAGAAATCTCTGGTGGAGGTGCGAATCCTGGAGGGCGCGTATCTGTGGATAAAAACTTTGTAATGTTCATTCCTTTGGGAAGAGCAATTAACCCCATCACAGAAACGAATTGGGAAGGTGTTGGGGTAATACCGCATATCAAGGTTTCAAAAGAAGAAGCTTTAAATACAGCTCATTTAGAAGCACTTAATGGTCTCTTAGCAATAGCTGATGATGGAGAAAAAAAAGACTTGGAATTGCTCATTGCCAACCAAAAAGCTTTATCCAAAAATATTAGCCTGTCCGTTACGGAATTAGAAAAATATGTAGGTGATTATGCAGGAGAAATGGAGCCTAAAGTTTATGTGGAAAAGGAGTTGCTTTACATTAGTGCAAGAGGTAGAACAATGAAACTCCAATGTATTGGTGAAGGTCTTTTCATTGCAGAAGATAATATTCAAATCCAATTCGAACAAGCTAAAGATACCTCAATCACTCGCCTTAAAATCTTGATTCCAAACGGTCCAACAATGGATTGCCCTAGGAAGTAAATGAAATGAATAGATTTAAGATTCGTTATTTTTTTAACCAATTTTCTTTGGATTGCTGAAAATAAAGCCACATTTTTAGGGGTCTAGCAATAGGCTTGTCAACATGTGAATTGTAGAATTTTGAAAGCAAATATCTTGTAGTCTTTTGATCATTGTGACTCAATTAAAAGCGTCTAAGTTCATTTAGAGAAAGAATGATTTCATGGAGTGAGATAGTATATTATTGACTGTTATAAAAAATAAATTATAAATCTTATTGATAATGCAAGCATCAAAAAAACTATACGTAATTTTATTTCTTTGGTTTTATGCTACACTGATTTTTGCTACAGAACAAATATCAGATTTAGTAATTTATAAGGGGGATACCCTATACCTCTCGGGTACATTTGATGAAAACTTCCCGCTCTATGAAATTTTAATAAATGAAAAGTATAAAGACAAATTTACCTTAAATGAAACCTGCGAATCCACCGATTGTTATCGTGGATATCAAGCCGTATGGGAAATAAAAAATAACAAAATCTATTTAAAAGAAATTATTGATTGTTGTACAGAAAAACCTATTGATGTTAAAATTGTTTTTGGAAAAAAAGCAAGAAAAAAGAAAGGGATAAAAGCATTCTGGATCAATAGGAAATTATTGCTTAGTTCGGAACCCATGACTATTTTTAATATTAGAAAAAATATTGACTTTATAGATATTGAGGTCAACAAGGGGCGAATATCCCAAATAAAATATAGTTAATTGGAAATTATCAAAATTTCATCTACATCGAAATTGACGAAAATATTAAAATTCACGAATCCGATAATTTTTAAACCACTTCATTTCCATTCGTTTAATCATTTAAGAAAAAAGAAGATTTTTTTCTACGAATAAAAAATAACAAATATCTTTTTTTCTTATTCAATAAACAGTTGTCAAAGATATTTAGTAATTTCCTACAAATTATTATACTATGGCGACTTTCAAATTAAATATTAATGGCAAAATCCGTGAAATTGAAGCGGATGAAGATATGCCTATCCTTTGGGCATTGCGCGATCAATGCGATTTAGTAGGTACCAAATACGGTTGTGGAATTGCACAATGCGGAGCTTGTACTATTCATCTAGATGGCGATGCTATTCGTTCGTGTAGCTATCCGATCTCTAGAGTCGGGGATAAAAAAATTACCACCATTGAAGGACTTTCTGAAAAAGGAGATCATCCTTTACAAGAGGCTTGGAAGGCTTTAGATGTACCTCAGTGTGGCTATTGTCAAGCTGGGCAAATTATGACGGCAGCAGCTTTTTTGAAGGAAAATAAAAACCCTTCTGAGCAAGAAGTTGAAGATGCTATGCATGCCAATATCTGTCGATGTGGTACATACAATCGAATTAAAAAAGCTGTTTTAGAAGCCTCCAAAAATCTGTAAATTATGAAAGTCGAAAACAAACATACTTCACGTCGAAATTTTCTGAAAGTTAGCATGGCTACTGCAGGAGGGTTTATGGTCGGATTTAATTTTATCGGTTGTAAAAATGAAACCGCTCAAGTCAAAGTACTTAAAGACCTCCCTTCTAAATGGGTAGATTTTGATGCCTATATTAAAATTGGAGATACAGGTTGGGTAACTATCTTATCTCAAAATCCTGAGATTGGTCAAAACATCAAAACCTCTATGCCCATGATCGTTGCCGAAGAACTTGATGTGTCTTGGTCTGATGTAATGGTCGAACAAGCACCTCTTAATACCGAATGGTATGAACGTCAAGTAGCTGGAGGTAGTCAATCCATCCGACAAGGATGGAATACCTTAAGGACGGCAGGAGCAAAAGTACGTCATATGCTGATCGCCGCCGCCGCACAACAATGGGAAGTTGACCCCAAAGATTGCACTACATCAGAAGGGAAAGTAATTCATGGTGAGCAATCACTTACTTATGGGGAACTAGCAGAAGCCGCAGGTAAAATGACCGCGCCAGAAGAAGTCAAATTAAAAGATCCTAAAGACTTTAAAATTATAGGTAAAAGCCAAACCAATGTGGATATGGATGGCGTGCTTACTGGGAAGCCATTGTTCGGTCTAGATTATAAAAAAGAAGGTATGGTCTACGCCGTTGTCCTTCGACCACCTGCTTTCGGACAAGTATTGGAAACAGTGGATGACGCAGAAGCGCGTAAAGTAATTGGCGTAATTGATGTCGTCCAATTTGGTGATAAAGTAGCCGTCATTGGAAATAATACTTGGGCTGCCATGAAAGGTAAAAAAGCTTTAAAGGCCAAATGGAATCAAAAAGATAAAGCAGAAGATAGTGCTTATCATACACAAGTGTTGATGGAGCATTTACAGAAAAAAACAAAAGAAGCTAAAAGGGAAGATGGGAATGTAGAAAAAGCTTTTGCGGAAGCAGATCAAATTATAGAACGAACTTATGAAGCACCTTTCTTGCCTCATAATTGTATGGAACCCATGAACTTCTTCGCAGAGGTGACCGATGAAAAAGTACAGCTCGTTGGCCCTATTCAAACACCAGCTTGGACAGAAAGTAGAATTGCTGATTTATTGAAGAGGGACGCTAAAGATATACATATAGAAATGACTCGAATGGGCGGAGGTTTTGGCCGTCGATTATATGGCGACTTTGCATTGGAAGCTGCCGAAATATCGAGTTTAATTAAAAAGCCAGTAAAGGTGGTTTATAGCAGAGAAGATGATATGCTTGCGGGTATTTATCGGCCTGCTTCTGCTTATCGATTTAAGGCTGCAATTAAAAATAATGAACTTACAGGTTACCATCTTACCGAAGCATTTTTCAATGGAAGTATGTTTGGCGATATGCCAAGTAACTTCCCTTGTGGCGCAGTAGAAAATTATCGAGTCGATTGTCATAATATTAAAAGTAATGTTACTACAGGGGCATGGCGCGCTCCTTATGCTAATTTCCTCGCTTATGCCGAACAAGCATTTATCGATGAGTTGGCAGAAACAATGAATAAGGATGCTGTGGATTTTCGGATCGCTTTACTTGAAAAAGCAAAGGCCAATCCTGTTGGTGAAAAGCATAATTATGAAGCCGATAAATTTATTGGCGTGATTAAATTGGCCGCCGAAAAATCAGGTTGGTATCAAAAAGAAAATAAACATTTGGGCTTTAGTGCTTATTATTCTCACAATACCTATGTAGCAGAAGTAGCAGAAATCAAAATGAATGGAGATCGGGCTGAATTAGAACAAATTACTTGTGCCGTAGATTGTGGAATTGTCGTTAATCCTATAGGCGCAGAAAACCAAATTGAGGGAGGTATTATAGATGGAATTGGTCATGCCTTATATGGAGAATTTAATTTTACTGAAGGCCATGCGGAGTCAAATAATTTTCATCAATATCGTTTGATTCGAATGGGAGAAAGTCCTAAAGTGGCGATTCATTTTGTGGAAAGTACCAATGATCCAACAGGCTTAGGAGAACCTACATTACCTCCTGCGGGTGGAGCATTGGCCAATGCCTTACATGCGGCAACCAAACAAAGATTATACAAACAACCCTTTATGAAAGAATTAAAAGTATTGGGTTAATTAATTTTATCAAATTAACGTCTACTAAGTATTAAAACATAAGTGGTGCTCGTCTAAATCCAAAGACTAAATGAATTCCTTTAGGATTTTGTACCTTTGGGTTAATAAATAACATCATGACGAATAACGATATTTTAAGACGCCTACGATACACCTTCGATTTCAACGATAAAAAAATGATTAAAATTTTTGGTCTCGGTGATTTAGAAGCTACAAGAGCAGAAATTAGTGATTGGTTGAAAAAGCCAACTGATCCTGCACATGTTTTACTTACGGATCAAAATTTAGCTATTTTTCTCAATGGATTTATTAATTTGAAAAGAGGAAAAAGAGAAGGAGAACAACCCAAGCCAGAGCGTCGCTTAAATAATAATCTCATTTTTCGAAAATTAAAAATTGCTTTGAGTTTAAGAGATGAGGATATTGTCAATATCTTAAAATTAGTCAATTTGAAAGTGAGCAAGCATGAGATTAATGCTTTTTTTCGAAAGCCTACGCAATCACAATATCGCCAATGTAAAGATCAAATTTTACGTAATTTTATTCATGGTCTCCAACTCAATTATAGAGATCTTACCAACGATGAAGAAGACGAATAAACTATTCTATCTTACAGTTAGGTAGCATCTTTTTTATACGACTTCTTTCCGAACTAGCTAAAGGAGTACCTCTTAATCGCAAACTTAATAAGTTGGTTAAATTGGCCATGCTCTCAGGAAAAGTTTTAAATTTCGTATACCTTAAATCCAATTCAATTAGGTGAGTTAATGTACCTATTTTCTCAGGAATAATTTCTAAAGGATTATGCTGAAAAGACACCATTTCTAAATGGGATAAATTGAATATACAAGGCGGCATTTTGGAAAATAAATTATAACCCAAATCAAGGTGTTTGATTTGCTGACAATTGACTAAACTCTCAGGCAGACTTTCTAAATTATTTCCATATAGAATAAGACTGGTCAGTTGAGTCATTTGTCCAACCGTATCCGGGATCAAACTTAATTGATGATTAGCAATATAGAGTAATTGTAAATTGGTCAAATAGGTCCAGTTTGGATGGATTGAGGTCAATTGATGTTTCGATTTTACTATTAGTCTATCTAGGGAAAATATATGCCTCAATTTTGTTTGTATCCGTTTGACTTTAGAAACTATACGCAGTTGAACCAACCATTCATGTAAGGCTTCAAATTCAGCATAATCTACCTCTATATTGGCTGCTTTAGCCAATTGCAAGGCTAAAGAAACATTAATAGGATCTCCAGTTGAAATTAAGTGAATTATTTTTTGTTCATCCGTCAAAATAAGGTAGATTTTGGCTAGTAGGATGATATTTTGTCGAGAAACATCTTTTTTTATTTACATTAAAGATAAGGTTAATGTAACTGAAAATAAGCACTTTGCGAGTGGAATTGTTGTTTTTTTTTCGAAAAAAAAAAGAAATTGGTCTAATCTACAGATAACCTCCTATTTAAAAATGGCGCATTTGCTTCAAATTCCTTAACTTGTCGGATTCAAAGCGCAATGGATGGCCGAAAAGATTGAACATAAAATAAAAAAACAAGCCTTTCGAATAGTCGACAAAGATTTTATTCCGATTCTTCGTCAACACTTAGATGATTTTATGAAATTCATAGATGATATTGAAAATCTATGTAAAGGCTATAATCAAAAGGCCGTGAATCATCCAGAAGGAGATAATCTTAAATTAAGCCTTGATCTATTAGCACTGAAACACAATCTGACTGATCTTGTGGAGAAAAGTAAAGCAACGATTCAGCCTAAGGCCTATGAGGAAGAATTAGAGCCTTATCTGAATAGTTTTAAAACCTTATTGGCCGAACTCCCAGAAGATGAAATTCGCTTGCAAGGAGCAGATCGTTTTACAAACGGAGATGCTACAGGGCCAATGATGTTGATTAAGCAACTGAAGCGATTTTCTTGGCGAATTTCTCAGGTCTATCGAATGGGGATTAATCTTTTTCGAAAAGAAAAATTAGGCCCATACTTTTGGAAACAAAAAATACCTATTCGTCGGATGACGGCCATGCATTATCGAGATGGTTTGGGGGCAGAGTTGTTAAAGATTTATGAGGAAATGTATGCCTTGTTCGCGGAGCAAATCAAGACTTTAGAATCGCTAATGGAAACTGCGGATCAAGTATTACTTTTTGTGGAGACTCCAGCTCCAGAACCTAAAGAAGAGACGGTTGGTACTTTAGAATCTGTATTAACAAAAATCGTTTCTAATGGAGAAGTTGAAGTAGAGGAAAGAGAAGAAGTAGTAGAGGATATGGTAGAAGAGGAGCCCCTTATGGAATCCTTTGAAGCAGAGGAGAAACAGCAAATGCTTTTTCCTAAGACGATTGATTATTTGGCAACCTTAAATAATATTAGAGAACAAGTAGCCATGTTTTCTGAAACGTTGGCGATTCAGGTAAGTAAAGCTTTAGAAAAATGCCATAGTGATTTTGAAATAAAAGTGAGTAAAGCAGCTACCATTGAATTACCCCGATTTCATTATAGTGGAGGAAAACTTCATGCGGCCAAACGACAATTAAAGCGTGATTTTTATTTGAGTACTACTCGTTGGGGACAAACGCTAGATGTCTTGCAAAATACTTGGCAATATCGATTGGATATGAAAAGTTTGCAGTATTTATCCAATAGAGAGTATTTTAGATTAGAACGTACTTACCTAACAAGGATCAATAATAATATTGTTGATGAGCTCAAAAAATTGGTGGAATTTATAGAGCAAGCAAAAAATGAAATCGAAGAATTTGATGGCACAGCGGAAGAAATGCGTACGCTTTTAGTTACTAGGAAAATTCATGTCAACAAAAAGTTAACGAATGAATTGGTTCCAAAAACAGTGGACTTTATTCTGAATCAAAATCTTCCTCGTTTGATTAATCAATCGGAAATGGCTTTGGCTAAAAGAATAGAACAACTTCCAGATAAACGCGTAATTGCTTCGGTGGAAACCTCCGATTTACCTTTTGCTAATGCTCATATTGTAGAAACCCAACAAGGAGATTTAGTCAACTATGAAGCCTTTCCTAAATTTAGTGAATCAAGTAAGCATATCAAAACCGCGGTATTTGAAGAACTTAATCAAATCCAACAATTCATTACAGAAATTAATCAAATTGTAGCATTTACTATTGAGTCTGCGGTTGCCGTTTTTCAACAGGAAGATGGAGATCCTGAGAAGGCAAGAGAAGTCGCTTTAGAAGGCCTAGAGCGTGGATTAGGAAGAACCCATGATGTGCGTAAAGAACTTGAACATTTAGTAGAGCAAATCTCTAATAATTTACGTTCGAAAGTATTGACCTTTCAAGAAGATGTGGGGCGATTAAATAATGTAGGAGAGATTGCAAAAATTAAAACACAAATAACGACTACTCGCGCTTTAGAACGCACAAGGCAAGTGAGGAAGGAGGTGTATGATTACTTTCGAAATGCATTACCAATGTTGGGCTTTTTGATTGTAAATCAGTATAAAAATATTCAAAAACGATTTCGAAAATGGGTAGCTGATTTGGGACTTACCCAAACTCCAGAAGTGATCTCTACAGAAGTCGCTGATTATTTGGCGGCGACCCAATCTGCCATTGCTAAATTGCCTTTTGTTTACCAACGTTTATTTAAATTAGAACCCGTTACGGATGAAAGTTTTTACATGAAACGGAATGCAGAAATCCTTGAATTGAATAAAGCTTATCAGAGTTGGGAATCTGGAAATTATGCACCTGTTGCGATTATAGGAGAACGAGGAAGTGGCGTCTCTTCTTTATTTTTAGATTATCAAAAAGAAATGCAAGGGAAACATAAAATCATCCATAAAGAAGTAAAGGAGATGATTTACTCGCCCGTGCAATTTTTGCATTTTTTGGGCGAGCTATTTGGCCAACCCCAATTTAGTTCTTTGGAAGAGGTCATTAAATTTGTCTTGGATAAAGACGGAAAATCGATTATACTTTTAGAAGATACACAGCATGTATTTTTAAAACGAGTGAATGGTTTCCAAGCATTGAAAATGTTGATTGAATTAGTTTCTAAAACCAATAAGAAAATATTTTGGGTAGTTTCTTGCACCACACATACATGGAGTTATTTAAATAAAACCATGGATATTGAAGATGCTTTTGCTTATACGATCACTATTCGAGAAATGACCGATGAAGCCATTATTGAATTGATTTTGAAACGACATCGAGTGAGTGGATATAATGTAGAATTCATCCCGTCTAAACGCATTCAACAGTTAAAAAAATATCAGCGATTAGATAAGGCAGAAAAGCGAGAGTTTTTGAAGAATGAATACTTTAGTCATTTATGTGAATTTGCAAATAGTAATGTAAGTCTAGCGATTATTTATTGGTTGCGGTCTACTCAAAAAGTAGAGGGAAATACTATTTTTATAGGCGTAGAGGCTTTAAATTTCAATTTCTTAAATTCACTTTCTACCGATAAATTATTTACCATTTATGAAATATTATTGCATAATGGTTTACGAGAAGAAGATTTGGCCAACATACGAGAGATGTCAATTGACAAAGCGAGAATGCGTTTGTTGATTTTATTTGATGATGGAATCTTAGTAAAGGATGAAGCATATTATTCGGTCAATTTATTATTGTATCGGCCGTTGATTCGATTACTTTCTGCGCGAAATATAATACATTAATAATGCATAGGATTTTGAAATTCGGCTGGTTTTGTTTTTTCTTTTGGATGATGCTTCAACCATTGAATGCTTTCCAACAAACGGACTCATTAGATCCTGTGATTCCTGAAATGCAAATTCCTACGGTTGATCCTGAACAACCCTCAGTGATTGATCCCTTACCTGCCCAACCTGTAAGTGAAACAGAGACTAAAACAGCGCCAACGATAGAGACAGATAGTACTACAGGGAATGAAATTAAAATTGTTCCACCTACGGAATTTATTAAAAGCATTTCTATTGGGAAAATTATTTCTGCCCTAATCTTTGCTGTTTTTGCTTACCTCTTTATTTTGTTTATTACGCGAATGATGTACTTCATCGCAGAGCGAAATCCTCGGTATCGGATTTCAATCAAAGGCTTTGTGCCGATCATTCGAATTGTCTTTTGGATACTTGCCATCTATACCATTATTGCAGGTATTTTTAATCCACCCTACGAATCATTAGTCGCGCTTTCTGCTTCTGTTGGGGTAGCAGTGGGCTTCGCTTCTCAAGATGTATTAAAAAATATTTTCGCAGGAATCGTCATATTAATTGACCGTCCATTTTTAGTGGGTGATAAAATTGAAGTGGGTAGTTATTATGGTGAAGTCATTGAAATTGGCCTTCGTTCTACACGAATTGTTACGCCTGATGATTCTATGGTAACGGTTCCAAATAGTGAAATAATGAACTCCTTAGTTTCTAATTCGAATGTAGGTGAACGCAATTGCCAAGTCGTAGCAGAAATCTATTTACCTATCGATATTAACACAGATAAAGTCCGGCAAATTGCTTTGGAAGCAGCTCAAGTTTCGTCATACATTTATCTAAATAAACCAATTGTCGTTTTGTTTTTTAATGAAATAAAACATGATCGCTCGCTCTTGAAAATGCGCTTGAAAGCCTATGTGTCTGATATCCGTCATGAGTTTCAATTTAAAAGTGATATGACAGAAATTGTGATCCGCGAACTAATCAAAGAAGGCTTAATTCAACCTAGTAAATTGGCCTAGGAAAAGAACTTTCCTTTTCTTAAAATCAATTGCCGTATAGAACTTAAATGAGCAAATAAAACAACAGGAACTACAAATCCTGCTAACCAAACAAAAGGAAAATGGAGTACTGCAATGTTCGGTTGATCAAAAGCTATTTGCTGAAAAGGAGAAGGACTTGCCAAAACCGCAAGGGTAACAATCGTCAATAATAATCCAGTACAAATGACATTCCAAGCTAACAAAATATTTCTACTTAACTTCTTTTTTGTCAATCCCCAATAAGCAATAAATGGTGCAGTAAGACCAGCTATGATATCAAAATTGGCTCCTTCAAAAGTCATGATTTGAGGTATGGCTCCATAGATAAATATACCCAATAATATAAACTCTACAGGTATTCGAATAGTGTGCAAATAGGTCATCCATTCCATATTAAATGTATCTATAAATTGTCGCCCTTGCTTAGTGATGAAAAAAGTAATAATAACAATTACCGTAGGAGGCGCTAGAAAAGTAAATCGAGGAGGAACGATGGCCGTATTGGAATAAAATCCAATATAACCTAAAATACCAGTTAGCGTAATCCAAAGAACAGATCCAATAAGTACTACTTTAGATCTATTGGTAAAACGATAAAAGAAGTATAGCGTAACTGCGGTAATGAGGATAAAACTTATGTTTAAATATAAAGGAATTGCGTCAATCATGGTAGTGTATTTTTTATGAAATTAAATATGTTGTATATGCAACTTTGGTTTTAAATTTTTTTAAACGGAAAGTTGATTTAAAAGTAAATTCAGTGCTTCTTCACCTTCTTCTTTGAGCAGTAATCGGGCTTCTTTCATTGCTTTTTCCCATGCAGGAATTAAGCCGTTTAAGAATTTTTTTCCTGTAGGAGTCATTGTAATTTTTTGCCCTTTTTCTTTGAGTAAAAATTGTCGTTCAAATAAACGACGCATGTTTCTACTGATCGTCGATTTTTCAAGATAAAGCATATCCGCAAGTTCTTGTTGGCTGACTAATTCTTTTTTTGCCACAATAAATAAAATACTCATTTGGCTATTGGTTACTTCGTAGGGTAACAAATGTTTTCTAAAAACTTGGTTTAATATCCGATTACATTTGAGCATTTTACGCATCAAACATTGTTTCGGATTTGCCGCTTCTAGTTTTGGATATCTTTCCATCATGTATGCAAGGTAAACCAAAAAAGTTGTATATGCAACCTTTGGCGAAAAATAAATGTATTAAATAGAATGTATGGCCTTAATTTATTGGATTTTTATTGATCCATTCTTTTCGAAGTAAACCATAAATTGCAGAATCTACGAATTGATTGTTTCGGAGTGAATTTTCTTTAAAGAGTGCTTCTTGACGAAAATGATTGTTTTTAAGTAATTTTATTGAAGAAGTATTGTCGGGATATACATGTGCTTCAATAGAATGAAATTTTAAAGATCGAAAAGCATAGTTTAGGGCCTTGTGTAATGCTTCTTGCATAATCCCTTTACGATGGTAATTGGGATGCAATTCATAGCCAATTTCAGCACGTCGATTGACTAAAGATATATTCCAAAGACAAAGGGTTCCAATGACTTCGGGATGCCCTTTTAAGTGAATTCCCCAATAAATGACCTCATTTTTTTGCACTTGATCTCGAATGGTTTGGATAAAGTTTTCTGCTTCTTTGAGGTGAAGATAGGCTGGTCTGTCAATGTATCGATTAACGACCTCATTGGTACGAAGTTGAAAGATACCATGGGCATCTTCTTGTTTGAGCATAGATAATAGAAGTCTATCCGTTTCCAAATTAGGAAACGGTGACAAGTTGAGTTTCATCATAGCAGGCAGTGAATTGGTAAGTTGAATATAAACAATTCTCTTGTTTTTTTGTTTCTTATTACGTAAAAAATAGAATTATGTTTGGATTATTTAAGAAGAAGTCAAAGGTGGAAATATTGCAAAAGAAATACGAAAAGCTTATGAAAGCGGCTTTTGACCTGTCGAAAACAGACCGTACGGCAAGCGATAGAAAACAAGAAGAAGCCCACAAAGTTTTAGAAGAAATAGAAGCGTTGAAAAATACAGCGTAGGCTATTGTTCACATACTAAATTGTTTTTCATTGGAGTTATAGTTAGAAACGGATGACAAAAAGGATTTTTAGATTAAATCCATTATCTTTGGAGCGTTGAAAACTAAAGCAAATGAAGATGAATAAAATATTATGGTGTTGTGCCTTTTTCTTAGGCGCTTTTTTGCTGGCTCATCCATTGGAAGCAAGTAGCAAAGTGGAGCATGAAGCCGCTGTTTTTTTGCCGAAACCGAAACCTGTTATTCGATTTATCCGACCAGGTTCTAGTCGGACAAAAGTACTTAAATCGAGGTTTAAGGTAGAAGCGAAGATTAGTAATTTTACTAAAAAAAGAAAAATAAAATTGAAAGTCAATAATCGTCCAATGACTTATCAATTTAATGACCGTTCGGGTAAGTTAACGTCTTATGTTCGTTTAAAACCAGGGGACAATAAAATTTTAATTAGTGCGGGCAAAGCCTCAAAATCAGTGATTGTTTTTTATGATGGCCCCGACACCAAACCCAATGACAAGCCGAATAATAGACCCAACACCAAGCCCAACCCTAAACCTGAGGATAAGCCTGAAGAAGATGATTTAGCGGTATCACGTGTACGTAAATCGATTACCGAATATTCCAAGCAATTTGTGGGAGTTCCTTATGTGTATGCTGGGAAAACACCAAAAGGATTTGATTGTTCTGGATTTACGTCTTATGTAATGAAGCATAAAAATGTAATGATTTCTCCAGCGTCTAGGGAGCAAGCAAAATTAGGTAAAAAAATTCCTGTAAGTAAAGCGAAAGCAGGAGATTTAATTTTTTATGATACAAGTGGAAAAGGGGTAAGTCATGTCTCTTTAGTTATATCCAATCGAAATGGAAAACTCATGGTTATACATGCTACGAGTTCTAAGGGCGTAATGATTCAAGATGTGAATGCATCGAGTTATTGGAAACCTAAAATACTTTTTGCCCGCGATGTGATTTCGGGAAGATAGATAACGATTAATTAAGAAAAAAAGCCAGTATTTCTACTATAGAGATACTGGCTTTTTTTATAAAAAGTAGATTATCTTTTCTTTCCACCATGACCACCTTTATTATCGGTTTTTTGGTCTTTTATATAT
>JAHDCJ010000087.1 GCA_020629935.1 Saprospiraceae bacterium
GGAATAATTTAGAGTACGAAAAAGGAACGATAAAACTCCAAACGTTCCATTTAATTAACTACCCTAAACCTAAATTTATGAAACAGGCAAATCCATTTTTAAATTCCGGTGCATCGCAAGAATTGAATGTAAATCAATCGACAAGGATAACTCCATTATCTTTTAATATGGAATCTATAGGAAATACCCCCTCCTCAAAAACGAAAATGTTGCTTCCTGCTTCTGAAGGACTAAATTTTATTCCTATCGAACAAATTCTATACTTCGAAGCCGATGGAAATTATACCCATGTCTTTTTGAAAGATGGTTCGAAAATGTTGATCTGTAAAACGCTTAAGGAGTTTAGCGAGAAATTGAGCAATCCACCTTTTTTTAGAATTCATCGATCCTTTATTATTAATTTAACCAATGTACAAAAATACGTAAGAGGAAGAAAAGCTTTTGTGGAAATGGAAGGAGGAAAACGAATCGATATTTCAATGAGTAGAAAAGATGCCTTTAAACGTATGCTAAGTGTCTTTTTCTTTTAAACTAATCTTCTGTAATATTAGCAGTAGGTAATAAACGAAGCCACAAAGGCTGTTTGGTGAGCATACGAATTTCCTCAAACATCGCTTGGATAGTCGCCAATTGATCCGCTTCAATTTTATGGTCAATGTAACCCAAACGGGCATGCAAGACAATAGTAAACGGATCTTCTTGCTGGGCCGTAAAATGATAATGAACTGCTCCTTCTTCTAATGATAAATTAAGCACATTGTCTTTGACTAATTCTACAGGCTGATCAAACAACAAATAATATTTGAATATATCCAATTTAGGATAAGCCAAGGTGTAGGGGAATTGCTTAGCCGAAACCTCTTTTTCTATGAAATCATGTCTAAACCATTGATCTAAATTAATCGTAATCAATTGATCCGTAACCCTTGTAATCGCTTCATCACAAGTCAAACTATATTTTACCTCAAATTGTAAAGGTTTATGATCTTCGGCTTTCTTATAAGCCACCGAATTTAAATTGCTATTGGGAAAAGATAAACTGTTTTTTAAATGACTAAAAAGATAATCCTGATCTATAATAGGATACCAAATCTGCTTAAATTCGGTCGCACATGCTCCCGTAAAAACGGTGCGACATTCATGCTCGATTTTTTGCTGCGCTAAAGAAATCGTTGATTTGACTTGTCGTAAATGTTGGTTTCCTCCTGCTTCCATCAAGGGGGCTTCTACCGCATAAAGTTGCTGACTATCATTATGCTTTAGCATCAACAATTGATTACCTAAATAACTAATCGGAAGTTCGTTGAAATCATATTGATATAACTTCGTTTGAGGATGAACAAAATACAATCGCTTTAATGAATCTTCCACCGTAAAAAAGTAAGTACTTACTTGCAAGTCGCTAGGGAAGTCCATGTCTAGTTTTCCTTGTTTTCTGTTTTTACCTAGCACATAATAGAAAGGGATTTTTTCATTAATTAAAAAATAATAATACAATTTCGTTAAAGAGAATTCATCGATCTTTTTTGATTGAATCAAATAAGCCAATCCCAATCCACGTTCCTTTTTTTGCAAAGGCCCAACCTGAAAATATTGGTTTATATAATGATGGAAATGAGCAATTTTATCTAAAGGTTTTGCAGCTTTAGGCCCTGCGGCTTGGGCTATAAAATCTTTAATCTCCTCAGGTTTTCGAATTGGAACAAGCAATAAATCTTCTTTCGCTTTTATTAAAAATTCAAGCCAAGTTTTAGGACGTCCTAGATCATAAGCTTGTTTAGAAAACACTTCATAGCAAACTTTAGGCACTAAACTTTTTAATAAATACCCCGATTCCTTTGCTAAACCATGTACGTTTTTATGTTGATAAATAATCATCTTACCTTCTACATTTTCATGTGTCAAAGGAGGATTGGTTTGATTATAGTCAAAGTGTTCCAATAGCAAATCTTCGGAATATTCTAAAGAGAACATCGAATGCATAATCGGCAATTTATCTTGGAAATAATAGCATGTGTTCGGTTTGGCCATTAAGCCTTTATAGACCACTACAATTTCTACAATATCACCAACTTCAACCGCGGGCGTCAAAAAAGAAATATTATCTCGAATTCGATTTTTAGACCTTTGTCTTTCCGCCTCCTTTACCAATAATTGACTTTCTAAATGTACAATT
This sequence comes from Saprospiraceae bacterium, assembly GCA_020629935.1. GTDB lineage: Bacteria > Bacteroidota > Bacteroidia > Chitinophagales > Saprospiraceae > JAHDCJ01. The sequence continues at coordinate 2,177 of JAHDCJ010000087.1, forward strand.
TGGCCATCTTTTTTGATCGTTCGAGCATCCAAAATTGATAATTTACGGATGGGATTGTATGGAATTTCAAAACGAATATTTTCTTGAATACCTTTACGTGTTTGGAATTTATAAACTAAACGTATCTTCTCTTTAGAAAAAATTCGACCTTGTTGATATTCATAACTTCTAGAAACCATCTTCTTCAAAACCACGACTTCTTCTTCTTGAAAAATGGTTGGAACTTCTTCAAACACAGGAGCTTCCTTAGACCAATTATAATCTTTTACCTTTTGGGCTTGGATAAAAAAAGGAAGGAAGCATAAAGCAATAATCCAAACTTTATTGATATACCAAATGTGCATGGTATAGTTGTTTAATCATTTGATCTACGGTAAGATAAAAAGAATCCGCTGCTTTATATTCATTTTGTAAAAGAAGCAAATGGATTGTTAATTGTTGATCTATTTTTTTTATCTCAAAATACAAAGTACCTAATTCATTTTTAATATAGATTTTATCCGATGGAAAGCTCGTCCATTCGATATCTTTACCGTATAAGTTGATGGTTATTTCTTGCTGTGAAGGATAATTTAATCCCTTAGAATGATCCATTGGATTTTTCCAATTAAAGCCCAATGTAGGAAAGTTTTGTAGGGAAATAAAGGTCTTTCCTTCCACTGTATTTAGCACAGGCTTAAATTGAATTTGATCTTCTTTTTCTAAAATCCATTGAGCTTCTTGATTGAAAAAAGCGTGAGTCGGTTTGTCAAAGCTTAAATATCCACGCGTGCTTTCTTGAATCGTACCTTTAAAAGTATGTCCTGTTTGGTAAAGGTCAATTTTGATTTTTGAATGGTTTTGTTTAGCCGATGTTTGGGGACAACGATAAGTAAAACCTTTTGCTGCTCCAACCACAAAAATATCTTGTCCTTGCAAATGCATAGGCGGATAATTGATCGAATAATTTTTTTGTGTAGGATCAAGAATTAGATATTGACCTTGGTATTTTACCATACAAACCACATGATTAAACACATGAAGATTGGGATGCTTTATTTGGAATGGATCTGAACTCATTTGCGTATATCCTAAAGCGGCATCAAATCCGATACTTGTCAATGCCGTCATCAACAGATAGCTTAAATCTTTACAATCACCTCGCTTATTTTTTAAAATCTCATGGGTAGGATGTGGTCTAAAAAGATTTGATTGTTGATAATCTTGGAAGTAAAAAAAATCAGATCGAACGTTTTCAAATAAAGCCCAAATTTTTTCTAATGAATCCCTTTGGGACCGCGTATGCAATAAAGCAAATTGCTTGATGTCTTCCAAGTCTTCCTTATAGTCTACATTCAAAAAGTCATTAATGTATTTCCAAGGATTTTGGGACTTGGGGTAGGCTAGGAAATGAAAGCCCTCCAATGGTTTTATTTCTTTCGAAGAAAAAATAAAAGTAAACACAGAATCCTTACTTACAGGATCAATACTTTTTTGAATAAACTTTTTTACTGCATTGGGAAAACTATAATTGATGTTTTTCTTTTTAATAAACCGCAACGCAGTCTGATCAAAATGCATTTCTGGAAACAAATAAAGATATGATTTAGGGTAGGGGAATTCCGATTTTATTTGGTATGAATAAACAAAAGAAGACGCCTCATTGGCAAGTGGTAATTTAAACTCTTTGATATTCCAGTCGTGTAATTCTTTACCTTTTTGAATCCGATGGAATACTTTTTTATCACTTAATTTTTTCCAAGCCTTCCCATTTTTATAAGCTATTTCTATGTTTGATATTTGCTCATAACTTGCAGAAGATATCTCAAAAGCATGCGGACTATTTGCGGGTAAAACACCTACGACATGATATTGAATTTCAAAATTTCCCAATTCATCAATAGGCTGGAATTCAATAGACAATTGTTGGAAATTAGGAGAAGGCGCTATGGAAAAAACCATAGCGGGAAGAAGGAATAATATCCCAACATTAACCATACCCATTTTAATTGACCAATGCATAGATTTGAATTCAATATAGAAATTATCATCTGAAAAATAAATGATTTATCTAAAACGATAATCATACAAACAACAATTGCGTATGGAAGGATAGTAATGAAGTTAAATAACTTCATTTAATTACTTCAAATTTCGAGCCATAAAAAAGCGCTTTCTCCAAAGAAAAAGCGCTCCAATTTATGTGAGTCAATCTCGTGAATTAGTAGAGTAATTAATACCCCACTTTCAAAAGTTTATAATTAGTGATTTCATCGGCATCTTGGACTTGTAAGAAATAAACGCCTTCCGCCCAATGTTTCGAATCTATTGGAATTTGATGAAATCCTTCTGCTAATTCTAATGTTTGCTGATAAACAATCTTGCCAGAAACATCAGAAACTAAGATTTTTATGTCTGATTTTTCCAATTGTTGAATACTCAATATACCTTCATTTTGAATTGGATTTGGGCTAAATTGATATTCAAAATCTTTCTTTTTTAAATAGATAGAAATAATCGGAGAATAACTAAAAGAACCATCAAAATCAATTTGTTTAAGTCGGTAGTAATAATACTGTCCAGACGTCAGCTTTCTATCTTGATGGGTATAATAACTAGGAGTATAAGTTGTTCCTTGTCCCTCAATCCAAGTCATTTTTTTGAATTCAGTATCTTTTGTTCGACGTTCCAATTCAAAACCAGCATTATTGATTTCAGTGGCTGTAGTCCATGTAAGTAAAACATGCTCATCAATTAAAGCGGCCTTAAAATCAGTAAGTTCTATGGGTAAAGCACCACAAGGTCCACCGGTACATGCTCCACCTCCGCCTCCGCCTCCAGAGAAGGAACTCACTGAAAATTCAGCTTCATAAAACATATCGGCGGTGTAGTGGGTAATCGTTTCGTCTAATACAATATAATTACTTGTAGTTCCGCCCACATGCCCATTCGCAGGATTTGGATCAATTCCTGATCCTGTAGAAAACTTAAAGAATTCTAGATCCGTTGGCGTGTTGTGAAATCCGCCTACATTGGTAATTTGTGTAGTCACGTCGGTATAATCCGTATCAGAAAAATACATCCGTACTTCTACTCCTGAAGCTCCAGGTTGTGTAGTTGGATTCACATTCCAATATCTATTCATAGTATACCAGTTTGAAACTTGACTTGTATTTACATATCCAGCACTCGATAAATCGCTAAATCCACCTACTGCATTTACCCCAACAGTTACTTGTGCAGGACTAATATCTACCGTAGCATCCTTTTTGATGGAAAGTAAAAGAAGATCATCTGAAGGATCTCCTGTGGTTCCTCTATCATCGGTATAATGCGTCCATCCTGTAGCATCTGTACATTCTGAAGTAGCCGTATAAGTACCAACGGCAGTAGGAATTTGAGTAGGCGGTGTACAGCTTGGGAAACCACATATTTTTATATTATCTAATCCAACAGCTCCAGCCCATTTCCCATCATCATTATAGGTGAAACGCATTTGGAAATTAGCGTTTCGATAAGCATCAATATCTATAGAAACAGGGGCAATTGGACAAGACCAAAAAGAACTAAATCCACAATTGTCTGAATTGGCTGTTAATACATTTACCCAACTCGTACCATCAAAAACTTCTACCGTGAAATAACTGGCATTGACATCATTTGGGGCAGGTTTTACACCTGAAAAAGTATGGAAATCATATTCAAAAGAAAGGGCTAAGTCCTCATAAGTAGAAATATCATACATTGGACTTACTAATTCCATTTCTCCTCCAATATTGGTAAATACATCATCATCAAAATAAGCCATACAAGTTCCATCAATAGAACCTGCAGAGTAATTTAACACGGAACGAGTTTCATCATCAAACTGCCATTCATCCAAACTTCCACCCGAAGTAATCGTATTGTTTGCCCAACCTGAAGGTAAGGCACAAGTATTAAAATTTTCATCGGCTAATACAATACAAGCACAATTAGAACCTAAGCCATTAAAAGTTGTACTGGCTAAACAAGGAGCTACACTAGTAGTCGCATCGCTAACCGTTAATGGAATATTGGCTGTCCCTTCATTGGGTAAGCCCGAAGTCGGAACCGAAACCGTTAAGGTTTGTGGACTTGTACCATAGGCAATCACCGGATAATCTGTTCCATCAACATTGACAATCATTCCACTACTTGTTCCTCCATTATGAATAACTTCTATATTAACATCATAATTAGTTCCATCACAAGCACCAATGCTTACCGAGTTGATCTTGATCCAGCTGGCATCCCATACAAAAGTATAGGGAGCACCTTCCGTTCCTGAACAATCGGAAGAAACTTGAATCTCGTAGGAAGTACAAGGCGTTAATCCTGAAAGTGTAGCACTTGTTGAGGTGGTCGTATTTTCTATATCCCAAGCACCACCGCCAACTGTTCTTGCTCGAACATGGAAGTCGCTTCCTGTACTAACCCAAGTTAAATCTACCGAAGTACTGGTAGAACTCACTAAAGTCAAATCAGTCACTTCATCACAAGCAGGACTAGCACATGCACTTAGACAAGGTCCCATTGCGGCTACATGATTATCTACAGCAGTTATACTTGCAGCGGACCATGCGCTGGTAACGTTAACAGAAGAAGACATAATAAACCCAGTAGATGCATCATGACTAGCTCCAAAATTATGACCAATTTCATGACTTGTTAATACTCGGGTTAAATCGGCATTTGAACTAAAGTCCTGTAGGATATGATGTTTAGAATTTACGTTCCAACATAATCCAGGTAAATGAGCTAAACCAATAGTTGATCCATCAAAATCTCGATTTGACCAAAATTGTCCGAGATCAAAATTATTGAAAAAATTGGCATTCGACCAAGTAGAAAAACTATTTAATAAAGTGGAAGCAGAAGTAGAACTAGTCCAAGGATCACAACCCTCACAAGCCACTACATATTGCTCCGTAATTTCAAAAGAAAAATCGTCATTAAAAGCACCTGTATAATCTGCGGCAACCATATTCATTGTACCTATAGTAAAGTTAGTGACTTGGTGAATACCTCCATATTTTTCATACATAGAATAATCCGCCGCAATGGCCAATTCTACCTTCATACAAGCCATTCTATTTTGGCTTTGAGTTTCTTTTGATTTGTCTTTTATAGATTCCATTTGATTTGCAGCATCATTAAACCCACAAGATTTATCTTGAGAAATGACCTGTTTCTTATTATAAATTACAAATAAATCTTTTTTTGCATTAGGCTGAAAACGAAAAAGAGGTTCGATATAAAACGTCTCTTTCCCATCTTGAATAAAACCATAAATAAAACCTTGATCTACCGTAAGACGAATTTCTGAATTTGATTTTCCTAATAAATATCCTTGATAAGAATTTATTGGCAATCCATCCATTTGAATTTCGCCATTTGAGGTAACGACTCTTAACTTATAATCCTTACTTCTTAAATCTACAGGGTGAAGTACCATCTCCCAGTTTTTATCTCCAAGATCTAATTGGACTACGGGAGAAGAAGCATTTTTTAAAGAGGATGAGAATACTTGAGAAGGGATTTTAAATATTTCATATTGATTAAATGTTTTATTCAATACATTTTGATTTTTATGTATATGAATAGTACCTTTAATCAAGTTATTCTGTGCTTGGATTTTATAGGGGACACTTAAGAATAAAATGCAGATAAGAAAGTACAATTTGTTGCGCATAATCTTAAAATTTAGTTGAATTAAGACTCATATTGCGAATAAAAGAAATCCCTTGTTTAAAAATATTATATATAATGTGACATACTTTTCAAGGAGACATTTGTTTTTTTTTTGCATAAAGGAGAAAGACACTAAACTGAAGAACTATTTAAATTTATTATTTCCTAATCCCCACAAAAACTAAACATGAAAAAAATCTACTTTTTAGCCATCCTTTTTTTTATTCCATTTTACCTTTTTAGCCAAAATCACTTTCCATGTGGAAATGATAAAAGTTTAGAAATTTCATCCGAAAATCGATCTGCGGCATGTACTTACAACACGGTAGGTTATGGCACAGGAGGAGATTGTGCGGCTTCTGATAGTACTTGTGTTACTCCAGTGTTGGCTTGTGGCAAAATCCGCTTACCTTTAGTCGTACATGTTATCCGTACAACTGCGGGAACGGGTGGTATCAACACCGCAGATTGGGACGCGAACCTAACCTACCTGAATACTATTTTTGCAGATGCAAATGTGGAATTCTATGAAGCCAGTCGACAATTTATTGATAGTGACGATTTTTACGATTTTTCTAGAATTGCTGCAGATGATGATGATAATGAAATTGCCGCTAATGATGTGGCTAATATGATTAATGTTTATTTGTCAAATAGTGTAAAAAATACCTCTGGAAATACTATTTGTGGATATGCCTATTACCCATCATCTCCACTTCGTCAAGTGATGCAAAATAGTTGTATTGGTCCTGGAGAAGCTACCCTTGTCCACGAAATGGGACATTTTTTCGGTCTATATCATACCCATGATGATAGTCGATTTGGAGCGGATGCCGCAGATAATTCTACTGGATGTAGTCGAGGAGATCGAATTTATGATACAGGAGCAGAGCCTTTTCGAATGAGCTATAACAACGGGGGTTCTACCTGCTTTTCTTCTCCAAGTTCTACTCGATGTGATTGTTTGACTTATCCACCAATGTCTTATGGTTATGGCTGTGATTACTCTAGCCTTTCTGATTGTGAATATAACGGAACAGGAGCCAATGCTGCTTATAGCCCAGATATGCAAAACTTTATGGCTTATAATCCTTGGTCTGCTTGTACTAGAGATCATTTTTCGGTTTGCCAAATCGCTAAAATATACGATGTAACTTTTGATTGTCGAGCAGGCCTTTGTGATCAACCCGACGACCCAATGGTCGCCACTACTTCTTATAGTCTTGATTTAGATGCGATGGATCCTATGCCTACATTTTCAGCGACTGCTGGAGATGTCACAAAACAACAAACTACTACAGGCTGTATGCATTGGTATGATGCCGCCACAGGAGGAAGCTTATTAGATGTAGGAGCAACTTATACCCCAACAATCACAAGCGCTGGCATTTATAATTATTATGTGGAAGAGCGTTCGTTAATTAATAGTGCTTGTGCGAGTAGCAATCGAGTTCAAATTCAAGTGACTGTTGTGGGTTCTTTACCTGTAGAGTTAAGCGCTTTTTCTGCGAAAGCAATCAATTGTACCGTAGATATTAATTGGTCCACAGCTACCGAATTTGAAAATGACTATTTTTTAATCGAAAGAAGTAAGGATGGAATTTCCTTTGAAACCTTAACTAAAATAGAAGGTTCAGGTACAACAACGAATCCAATGGATTATAATTACATCGATAGAAAACCTTTGGAAGGAAACAACTATTACCGATTAACGCAAGTCGATTTTGATGGACAAGAAACGATTTCTAAAATGATTGTGCAAAACATAATATGCGAAGCAGTGAGCTTAACTAGTATTAGACCCAACCCTGTGCGAAATAAAATAAGTATTGAAATAATGAGTGTGCGCACCACCGAATCTACTTTAACAATGGTCGATGTATTAGGACGTATTGTTTATCAAGAATCTCACCGTTTAGGAAGAGGAATGAATACCATAGATTTGCCAGCTAAATTCTTAGGATCAGGAATTTATTTTGTAAAAGTGACAGGAGAAGGAACACTAAAAAGCGATATTCTAAAGTTTGTGAAAGTGGAAAATTAATGTTAAAAAAATTACTTTTTATCAAAGTATTGCTTAAATTTGGACAAGCACGAAAGTGTTTAAACTTAGACCATCCTTACCACAAATGAATCTACCTCATTTTTTTGTGATAAGTGAAATTAAAGCCGAAACTTGTGTGTAGTTTCGGCTTTTTTATTTAATTCTTTTAAGCAAATTGAGCAAGCACTCCGCTCTTTCGGAAAAAACGATCCGCCTTTTTTACGGCTTCTTCATCAGGGATTAATGGTGGAGCATGATGGGGTTTAATCCGCGCATCAATGACCAAAGATCCTTTACATCCCCAATGCTTATGTATGGTTTCTGCATCAACCCCATAAATGTCATGGGAAGGATTGGATCGAGTGAACGTTACCCAAACAAAATTGTTTAATGTCTCGCTAGTAAAGAGGCTATCATCAACAAGTACAATCAATGGGAAATTATCTAATTTTTGATGCGTTAAATGAGCTAATAACTCATCTATACCCAAATCCTTTGGATCAAATGAACGCGCTTGAATAATCAATATACCCGGAAGGGCAATTTTAGGTTGACTAAAACCATTTGGTAAACTAAAATCAGTGGGTAATGTATGGCCTAAATCCCTTAAAACGGGGCCACAACAAGCCATGACCACTTTAGAACCCGCATTCCATCCCGAACCTGAATAATCTAAAGTGTCAATCGTTGTTTGAGTTTGAAAATGTAAATCTCTACGCCAATCAATCCGAGACAATATATGATGGAAAAAACCTGCGATATCATGTGTAGAGTAGGGAGGCGCTTCGTGGTCTTCGGCAGCAATAATCAAATATTTAGCCAAAGAAGTTTGCCCACTTCCTAAAATTCGATTGGCAATAGTTAGTATCTCTTCTGGTTTTTTTTCTCGAAAAGGCATGTAGCGTTCTTGCCCTTTTGCAATTAAAAGAGGATGTACTCCCGCAGCATCGACTGCATGAATTTCTGTCAATCCTGGAAACTCTACTGCCGTCAAATCTTCTACTAATTGATGAATTAAATATCCAAAACTTGAATCTTCTTGTGGAGGTCTTCCTACTACTGTGAAATGCCATAAAGGATCTTTTCGATGATATACCGTATCCACTTTCATCACGGGGAAATCATGCGTCAAACTGTAGTATCCTAAATGATCTCCAAAGGGGCCTTCAGGCATTTTTTTATCTTTTAAAATAGTACCCGTAATACAAAAATCCGCATCCGAAGAAAGATAATGATTCCCTTGTTTGATATATCGAAATCGACGATTACCCAACATGCCTGCAAAAGTCATTTCAGACAAACCTTCTGGTAATGGCATGATCGCAGAGAAGGCATGAGAGGGCGGACCACCAATAAAAACACTTACTCTAAATGGGTCATCCGATTGATTATATTCTGTATGATGCACGCCAATTCCTCGATGTATTTGATAATGCAATCCAATCTGTTCGTTGGGAATATAATCATTGCCAGAAAGCTGAATTCGATACATGCCCAAATTCGATTTCATAATCTGATTGGATTTTGGAGGCATGGAAAACACTTGTGGTAAAGTAACAAAAGCCCCTCCATCCATAGGCCAAGAAACGACTTGAGGAAGTTGATCTATCGTCGTTCTTTGATATAAAATAGGCGATCGAAATCGCTTGCGTTTAGGTAAAGCTTTCAAGGCAGTAAAAGGAGCAGAAAGATATTGGAATGGCTTTTTTAATAATACCGAAGGATCGGCTTTTATAGCAATTACTTTTTTGACTTTTTCTATACTATCTCGAAATAAAAAATCGGTACGTTCTGGTGTCCCGTAGATATTAGAAATCGCTTGGAAAGGGCTGCCCTTTACACGTTCGAAAAGTAACGCAGGGCCTTTAGCATCATAAATTCTTTTATGAATTTCCGCCATTTCAAGATAAGGGTCCACTTCTTCTTTTATTCGGATGAGCTGCCCCGTTTTTTCTAAATCAATCGCACATTTTCTTAAACTTGAATAAGCCATACGCTTGGTTTTTATACTTAAAACCAAAAGATGAGGAATAAGTTTGATTAATAAAATATTTTTTAAAATAATTATTAAATGTTTAATAGAGCCTCTGATCAATAGGCTTCCTTTTTTGATGAAAATATATCATTAGCTAAAAGCCTAAAACTCGTTTTCATTTCCTACCTTTGTAAAAAATCACTCGAAATTTATTGTCAATGAAAGCATACCTAAATTTATTAGAGCATATTCTCGAACACGGTACAGAAAAAGGAGATCGTACAGGCACAGGAACGATTTCTGTTTTTGGATATCAAATGCGTTTTGACCTCGCCAAAGGATTTCCTTTGTTAACAACCAAGAAGTTACATTTGCGGTCTATTATTCACGAATTACTTTGGTTCTTAAAGGGCGAAACAAATATTGCTTATCTAAAAGAAAATAAAGTGCGTATTTGGGATGAATGGGCAGATGAAGATGGAAATCTTGGACCCGTTTATGGCAAACAATGGAGACGATGGGAAGGACCCAATGGGATTCAAATTGATCAAATTACCGAGTTGATTAAAAACATTAAAGAAAACCCAAATAGCAGAAGACATCTAGTCAGCGCATGGAATCCAGCAGATATTAGAGATATGGCTTTGCCTCCTTGTCATTGTTTGTTTCAATTTTATGTCGCAAATAATAAATTGTCTTGCCAATTATACCAACGTTCGGCGGATGTATTTTTAGGCGTCCCATTTAATATTGCCTCTTATGCCTTACTAACCATGATGATTGCCCAAGTATGTGATTTAGAATTGGGAGATTTTGTACACACCTTCGGAGATACGCATCTTTATTCCAATCATTTAGAACAAACAAAACTCCAACTTACTCGAACACCAAGAGCTTTACCTATAATGACCATCAACCCAGAAGTGAAATCTATCTTTGATTTTACCTACGAAGATTTTTCTTTATCTAATTATGATCCTCATCCGCATATAAAGGCGGAAGTTTCTGTATAAAACATATAATAAATGACCTTTTTCGAAAAGTTTGTAATTGGACTTTGTACCATCCTTCTTTTTATTTCTTGTCAATCACAAGGAGAACCCACCACGGTTGAACCGCCTGTGGTACAAGATACTATAGATCGATTAAACCTTCTTTTTGTAGGTGATATAATGGGGCATGGTCCTCAAGTTAGATCAGCCTATGATGAATCGACAAAATCCTATAATTATGAACCTTGTTTTCGGTATGTGAAACCGATTATTGAAAAAGCAGATTTTGCTATTGGAAATTTAGAAGTTACCCTGCCAGGTAAACCTCCTTATAAAGGATATCCCACATTTAGAAGTCCTGATGCTTTAGCTGAAGCTTTGAAAAATGCTGGTTTTGATATGTTGGTCACTGCAAACAATCATTCCAATGATGGTGGATTATTAGGCGTAACACATACGATTGAGGTATTGAAAAATCTAGGTTTCTATCAAACAGGTACTTTTAATACGAAAGAAGAAAGAGAGACGATTTACCCATTAATTGTTAAGAAAAATGATTTTACACTAGTTTTTGTAAACTATACCTACGGCACAAATGGGATTCCAGATCATAAACCTAGTTTTGTTAACCTGATTGATACGGTTCAAATGCGAAAAGATATGGCATTGGCAAGAAGTATTAAGCCTGATGCGATTATCGCTATCATGCATTGGGGAGATGAATATCAATTGATCGAAAATAAAACCCAAAGAGCATTGACCGAAAAACTCTTTAATTGGGGTGCAAAATTGGTTATTGGCGCACATCCTCATGTCGTACAACCTATTTATAAAAAGAAACACCAAAAAGCGGATGGAACCGAAGAAGAAGTGTATGTAGCTTATTCAATGGGTAATTTTATTTCGAACCAAAAAAAGGCAAATACCGATGGCGGAATCATGGTAGAAGTCGAATTGATAAAAGATAAACGTACTGGCGCTTTAAGCCTTGGAGAAACAGGATATGTGCCTGTTTGGCGATATATTCAAAAAGATGCGGCTGGAAAAGCAACCTTTTTCGCTGTTCCACTGTCTCCTTTTGAGAAGGATAGTGTGAATACACTAAAAATGACAGAAGCCGATAAAGTCAAAATGAACGCATTTGGACAAAAAACACGTAAGCATTTGAATAGTTTTGGTGCGAATGAAATTAAATATCAAAAATCAGATATTTTACCCTCAGAAGGACAACCGCAAACGGATGATCATACTTTAGGTTGGTCACCCAATCAAACCGAACCTATTTTTAAAATTCAATGGTTAGCAAGCAAAGAGAAACAAGAAGTTAAACCACCAATTGTTTCCAATGTAGAAATTAGAAAAGAAGAGGGTTGGTTTAAATACCTTCTTGGTGGAGAAAAAACCATTAGCGCAGCTCGAATTTTATTGGAAAAAGTAAAATCTGCTGGATTCTCCAACGCTTTTATTGTAATGTATCAAAATGGAAAACGTGTGTTAAATTGGTGATGCTTTCTGAAAATCTTCAAATTCTTTTAACTTTAAGTGAATAAAAATTACCCAATTTCTTTATTCATTACCTTAATTCAACTCCAAAAATCAGGATTTGGGTATGAACAGTTTCAACAAAAGCAGGCAGTTTTTAACTAAACTGCAACATTACGGACTCTCTATTTTATTTCTTTTGGTTTTTATCCCCAAAATCAAGGCAGACCATTCTATGGGGGCTGATTTGGCTTACACCTGTGTTAATGAAAACACTTATAACTTTGTCCTTACTTTTTATAGAGATTGCTCAGGAATAGAAGCGCCTAGCTCCGTAACCGTTGATATCAATTCTAATTCTTGTGGTTTAAGCTCTAATGCTTTTCTATTAATGCAAGGCAGTCCAGAAAATGTAACTCCTTTATGCACCACAGAATATCCTAATAGTACTTGTGATGCAGGATCTTTTCAAGGAGTAGAGAAATATACCTATTCGGGTTCTTTTATTTTTCCAGAGGCATGCGATGATTGGACGATTAGCTATTCTTTATGTTGTAGAAATGAAAATATTACGAACCTAGTTAATCCTGAAGATTATATTTTATACGTAGAAACAACCGTAAACAATATTGATGCTCCTTGTAATAACTCTCCTGTTTTTACAACAGATCCTATTCCATTTATTTGTATCGGAGAAAGTTTTACCTACAATCATGGAGTTATTGAAATGGATGGAGATTCATTGGCCTTTGAATTGGTCGATCCCTTAAATTTTCAAGGTGATCCTATTCCTTTTGTAGCAGGCTTATCTGCTTCTCAACCTTTAGTAACAGCTCCTGCAAATAGCCTAGTTTTTGATAATGAGACGGGACAATTTACATTGACCCCAGGAGCGATTCAAAATGGAGTCATTGCAATACTTGTTAATGAATATCGAAATGGGATATTAATTGGTACTACTCGTAGAGATATGCAGTTAATTGTATTGAACTGTTTTAATCAAATTCCACAATCATCAAGTCCTACTAATGTGATAGGAGGAACTCAATTTGGTCAACGATTTGAAAGCTGTGCTGGCAATACACTCGCCTTTGATATCATTGTAGAAGATCAAGATAATGATGATCTTTTAGAAATACTTAGCAATGCATCTCAGGTACTTCCTGGAGCAACAGTTACTACTTCAGGAAATAATCCTTTGATGGTACATTTTGAATGGGAAATCCCGATAGATTATTATGGAAATCAAACTTTTACCATTACGATAAAAGACGATAATTGTCCTTATTATGGTTACCAAGTATTAGGCTTCAATGTGAATGTACCAGGAATAGAAGCTAGTACACCAGATCCGATTATTTGTTTAGGTCAAGATCAAGAAGTTCCACTTTTTGCTAACCTCATTTCTAATAATCTTGTAGGTACGTATAGCTGGACGCCAACCACGGGCTTAAGTAATCCTAATATTGCCAATCCGATAGCTACTATAAATAGTGGAATAACTTATACCGTAACTTATACCAATCCTTCATGTATACTTTCAAGTTCCATAGAATTTTTCCCAGAAGGAGAAATTCAACTTGAGGCAGATCAAACTTCAATTTGTAGAGGGGAAGAGGTTCAACTAGAGGCATCTTATACTAGTTTGTTGCCTGTTCCTGAAGCAGTATGTCGACTTTCTTCTTCTGCATGTGGAGATAGCCCACAAGTCTTTAATCTAGGATCTGGAACGAGTACCACAGGAACGACTGCTAATTTTGTTTGGTCGGGTTCTCCTTACCAAGGGCATAGTTCAGATGGAAGAATGCAAATGCTTCTGCTAGGATCTGAATTAACTGCAATGGGCATCCAACCCGGATTGTTGACGGAAATTGCTTTAGAAGTCGCCTTGAAATTTAGTTGGCAACCCTATAATAATTTTACCATAAAAATGGGATGTACAGATCGAGAAGATTTTCAAGACATCTTCTTTAGCCCAAATTTAGAAACCGTTTTTCAAGATAATATTTCCTCTACCTTAGGTTGGAATACCTATAATTTTCAAACTCCTTATGAATGGGACGGAACCTCTAATTTAATCATTGAGTTTTGCTTTGATAATACCTCATTTACAGGCAATGACCATGTCTATGTCAATACGACCACTTTTAATTCGGTTTTATTTAATCGAGTAGATGGTAATGTAGGTTGTAATATACCCGCAGTGTATTCGTTCTTTTGGCGACCCAACTTTCGTTTAGGAAATTGTGCATTGGCTTCAGAAAGTCCAGAAATAACTTATGATTGGACACCAGCAAATTTAGTAGATAATGCCACTATTGAAAATCCTACGACTACTCCAGATAGTAGTGGTTTTTATCATTTAACACTGTCTACCACAAGATGTAATTATTCAGATTCTATCTATATCGAAGTGAATGATTTAAAAATAAGTTATGAAGCAGATACGCTTTCGTGTAATACGGTAAAAGGTAGTGCTACAGTAAATATTTTAGGAGGGAATCCGCCTTATGTCATTAATTGGAGTACAGGAAGTACCGATGCTATAGCTACTGGTTTGACCGTAGGAACATATGCTGTAACAGTGGTAGATGCCGCACATTGCCAGCAAGAGCAAGAAGTAATCATACCTATTGGTGATCCTTTAAATATTGTTTCTGTAAAAAAAGATGTTAAATGCTTTGGTGCCAATGATGGACAAATCAATGTATTAGGATCTGGTGGAACAGGCGGCTTGTCCTACACATGGAGTCATTCTGCATTAGAAACTGGACCATTAGTTTCTGGACTCGCTCCTGGAGTTTATAAAGTAACAGCTTCTGATGCTTTTGGTTGCGAAACTGCAACTTCCATAGAAATTGAAGAACCTCTAATCTTATCGGCTTTGGCTACCCCAACAGCTATAGAATGCTTTGGAGGAGAAGAAGGAAAAATTATTTTAGATGTGGCTGGTGGTGTACCGCCTTATAGCTTTTATTGGGATAATGAAGCAGGGACAGATCAAAATCCTAATAATTTAGAATCTGATCTTTACACCGTAACCGTAACCGATTTTAATGATTGCCAATTGATTACTTCCGCAGAAGTAGAAGAGCCAGAAGATATAAACATTATAGAAACGATTAACCAAGCCAATTGTTTTGGTACTGGAACAGGTAGTATAGACTTAACCGTAACAGGAGGTAATGGAAATTATACCTATCAATGGGGACATACCTCCAATAATACCTCTATGGTTTCTGAACTTAATGCGGGTGTTTATGAAGTAATAGTTAGTGATCAGTTCAGCTGTAGTCAATCAAGTACATTTACGATTTTAGAACCGGGAGCAATCCAAGGCGAATTGGTTGATTTTGTTTTAGATTGTAATGGAGATACCAATGGTTATCTTAAACCTACTTTACAAGGAGGAACACCGCCTTATGTTTATTATTGGGATAATGGAGAGACTACAAATGAATTAACTGGTTTAGCTAATGGAAATTACGCATTGACTATTGAAGATGCCAATGGTTGCAGTTTGTTGATAGCAGGGGAGGTGATCGAACCTGAGGTGTTGACTCATCAATTAACGACACAAGAAAATAATTGTTTTGGAGAAACACTGGCCTCAATAACTGTCGATGTTCAAGGAGGAACAATGCCTTATTCTTATGTTTGGAATACAGGACAATCGACCTCTTCTATTTCTAGTCTACCCAATGGATTTTATGAAGTGACGGTTAATGATCAAAACGGATGTAGCTTTGTAACGCAAACCACTATCAATTCACCACAAAGCATTGAAATCAATTCGAATGTGCAAAACGTAAGTTGTGCGGGTGGAAATGATGGAAGAATTGAAGTTTTTGTAGCTGGAGGCTTAGGAAATTACACCTATACTTGGAATGATAACACCTTAGTCGGTGCAAGTTTGACGAATTTGTCAGAAGGTTTCTACGATTTGACCGTAACCGATGAAAATGGCTGTACATTGACCAATAATATGCAAATTGTAGCGCCCAATCCTTTGACTATTCAAAGCGAATTAATTACCGATTTGGTTTGTAATGCTTCGACTACAGGTAGTGCTACCGTAGAGGTTTTAGGTGGTACTGCGCCATATACTTATTTATGGGATAATGGCTCCACAAATAATTCTGCTTTAGCGCTGGATGCAGGAATACATACATTGACCATTACGGATTTTAATTCTTGTATTATGATTCATTCCTTAACAATCAATGAACCGGAGCCTCTTGATTTAACAGGAAGTATAAGTCCACTTTCATGCTTTGAAAATAATACAGGCGCTATTGATTTAGTAATTAATGGAGGTACTCCTCCCTACACTTATCTTTGGAATAATGGCAATACCACCGAAGATCTTCTTTCGATTAACGCAGGAGAATATCAAGTGACCGCAACCGATGCCAATGGTTGTACTTTTGAATCAAATTTTGTAATTACTGAGCCTACTTCCATAGAGGTCGCTATAAATACTACTTCCGCTACTTGTGCTGGATATAGTGATGGATCAGCCACAATGACGACTTCTGGAGGAACGGCACCTTATGAATATTTATGGAGTAATGGAAGCACCACATCAACAATAGCCAATTTAGCCCCAGGGAATTATTGGGTTACCATTTCTGATCAAAACGGATGTGATTTAGTAGAGGCAATTGATATTATTGGCCAAGAAGAAATACAAATTGATCAAATAGAAACACAAGCGGTTTACTGTTGGGAAGCATCTACAGGTTCGGCGCTCATTAATGTTTCAGGAGGTACGCCTCCTTATACTTATTTATGGAGTAATGGAGTAACCTCAAATAATAATACGGGATTAGAAACGGGAGCGTATAGCGTAATTATCACCGATGCCAATAATTGTCAATTGCTTTCTGAAAGTATCGAAATTAGTGGGCCCAATGCGGGGTTAACTTTAGAAGCTTCCATTAGTAACCCGAGTTGCGAAGAAGCGAATGGAAGTATTCAGGTTTTGGTTAATGGAGGCACAGGTTTCTATTCTTTTTTATGGGAAAATGGAACTACCAATCAAAGTTTATCTGATTTGCCTATGGGTAATTATGCATTACAAATTACCGATGATTTAGGTTGTAGTATAGATACCATTTTTGAATTGATTGCTGCTGAACCTTTGGCTTTTGTATTAAATGGAAATGCTCCATTATGCTTTGGTGAAACCAATGGATCAATAGAAACCTTAAATATTTCTGGAGGAGAATCACCCTATCTTTTTAGTCTAAATGGAAGTCCTTTTAGTCCAATAGGCGAATTCAATGATTTATCTGAAGGAAACTATGTGGTGACTATACAAGATGCCTTAGGTTGCGAATGGAGTCAAAGTATTTTGTTAGAAGACCCGCCTTTATTCCAAATTGAAATGGATGAAGAATGGACGATTTCACAAGGGGAAAGTAGAGTGTTAGAAGCCAATACAAATAGTACAGGACCCGTAGATTATATTTGGTCTCCAGATGTAGGATTGTCTTGTACGAATTGTCCAAATCCAATTGCTTCGCCTTTAAATACGGTATCTTATACCTTACAAGCAACTAATGCAAACGGCTGTGTTGATTATGCGGAATTTGAACTTCATGTTCAAGGAAGAGACATTTTTATACCCAATGCTTTTTCACCAAATGAAGACGGAGCCAATGACCATTTTATCATTCATGGACCTACTGATTTTGCAAAGATAAAATTGCTACGTATCTATGATCGATGGGGAGAATTGGTTTTTGAAAACCAAGATTTTAAATTAAATAAATTCGCTTCTGGTTGGGATGGAACCTTTAAAGGAGAGCCTATGAATCCAGGAAATTATACTTATTATTTAGAAGTGGATTATGCGGATGGTCGCGATGAATTGATTACAGGAAGTATTCTTTTAATACGATAATTTTTACAAATTTATTGAAGTTTTCTTTTATCATTCATTAGCTTGCGTTCCATTATAAAACCTTTTAGAATAAATAAATAAAAGGCCAAAATCTTTCACAATTTACTCGCATGATTATTTCTGCCATTGTCGCTCGCTCTACCAATAATGTCATTGGAACTCAAAATAAAATGCCTTGGCATCTTCCTAAAGAATTTAAATATTTCAAAAAAATAACTTCAGGCCATCATATTGTCATGGGACGAAAAAATTATGAAGCCATTGGCCGTCCATTACCGAATCGGACCAATATTATCATCACACGAAACACGGAATATAAAGCCGAAGGATGTGAGGTCGTACATAACATCAAAGACGCGCTTGAAATAGCGATGAAAGCTGGAGAAAATGAAGTGTTTATTATTGGTGGTGGAGAAATCTATAAGCAATGCATGATGCTTTTTCAAAAAATGTATATCACCGAAGTACATACCGAAATCGAGGGCGATGTTTTTTATCCTGAATTTTCCTTAGACGAATGGAAAGAAACCTCTTCTATCTTTGTAGAAAAAGATGAAAAGAATGCATTTGACTTTACTTGTAAAGTTTTTGAAAAGAAAAAATAAACAAGCCCCCCCTCAACAACACGCACTAGTTTTGGCAATCAAATGGAGTTCTCTATGCTCATAAGCTACCAATTAACCTTGGGCTTGTATATATTCTTTAACGTAATATAAAATAAAAGGTTGCCCTAAATGATAGAACAACCTTTTATACCAAGTTAAACACGTACATTTTAAGACAATTTTACTCCATGTCTAGGAGTAAATTGATTGATGTCTTTCTGATTTAAACATAAAACGAGGGCATATGCAAGTTAGTATAAGTTAATTCGTTTCTGACAATTCCATGACAATTAAAGGACTCTTTTTTTATCAAAAGATAAACCGAAATCAAGCTAAGTTGTTAGAATACCAATAAAAGTAATTATTGATGATAGAAAAGTGGCGGTCCTATATTATTTTCGTTTTTCTCCTACTCGCTTTAGGCAGTGCATGGGGCGCATTCCAACTAAAATTTTCCTTTGATTTTGAACAATTTTTTCCCGAAGGTGATGCAGATCTTAATTACTTTTTAGAATTTAGAGAACGCTTCGAGCCTGATGATAATTTTCTTCTTTTGGCCTTAGAAAATAAAGAAGGAATTTTTGAACAAGATTTTTTAGAGGATGCACACGCGCTTACTTTACAGTTGAAGCGCATAGAATTAATCAAGCAAAGTATTTCTCCCACCACCATTTCTTATCCGATAAAAGTACCGCTCATTGGTTTTACTTCTCGTCCGGCGATACACCGTAAAAGTCCAGAGAAATATGCACAAGATAGCATCCGTTTATTGAGTGATGAGCGCTTTGTAGGAAGCTTGGTTTCCAAAGATGCGAAGTCATTGGTCATTTATATGAAAACGGTAGATCAATTATTGCAATCAGAAGCCGAGCATTTAATGGATACCATTGGTACCGTCCTTAATGCGTACACTTTTGATGATTCTCATTATTTAGGTTCTGCCTATTTTATGGATGAATTAGTCGCCATGCAAAAACGCGAAATGATTGTTTCTACCTTGGTGTCTGGAGCTTTAGTTTTCTTTGTCATGTTCTTGATTTTTCGTCGATTTTGGGGGATTGTGATTTCTCTTTTTTCTATTGCATTCGGCATGCTTCTTTTCCTAGGATTATTAGCTTTACTCGGACGAGAACTTAACGCGATGGCCGCTTTATACCCCGTCTTAATGATCATTGTAGGGACTTCGGATGTGATCCACGTGATGTCAAAATATATTGACGAATTGAAAGCAGGGAAGGATAAATCAGAAGCTATTCGAATTACCATTCGGGAGATTGGGATGGCTACTTTTTTAACTTCGGTAACTACTTCCATTGGCTTTATTACTTTGTGGACGAGTCGTATTCCGCCTATTCGAGATTTTGGTTTGAACTGTGCGATGGGGGTTATGGTAGCCTACATTACAGTGCTGTTATTTACCTGTTCTTTAATCACTTTTTTTAAAGTAGATCAAATTATAAAAATCAGAAAAGGAGATCAACGTTGGTATAATTGGTTGAGTCGATTTAATCAATTTACTATCCGATCTCCAAAGCAAATTGCTTTGGGAACATTGGTTCTTTTGTTCTTCACTTTCCTAGGCATTTCGATGATTTCTACGAATTATAATATCAAAGAAATTTTCCCGCGCGGCAAAAAAATCACTTCTGATTTTACTTTTTTCGAAGAACAATTTAGTGGCTTTCGGCCTTTCGAAATTGCTGTTCATGTGAAAGATGCGGATAAAGATATTTTTGATTTTGAAGTCATTAAACAAATTAACGATTTAGAAAATCATTTAAAAAAATATGAAGAAATTGGGAATGCGATGTCTGTCACTTCTTTGTTTAAAAGTTTAAATCGAGCATCAAATGGCGATCGTTTAGAAGCCTATAAATTGCCAACAAGTGAAAAGCGATTTGAAGAATATAAACGGCTCGTCAAAAAGTTTCCTCAGCAAATGAATGTGTTGGTGAGTGAAGATGAAAAGTATGGACGCATCTCATCTCGGTTTTTAGATGTTGGCGCAGATACGATAAAAGCAATTAGTCAACGGATTGATCTTTGGGTAAACGAAACGTTAGATACCAATATGCTTACTTTCACGCAAACAGGCACTGGGGTTATTGTAGACAAGAACTCTGTCTACATACGAAATAGTTTGATACAAGGTTTAGGTCTGGCTATTCTAATCGTTAGTTTGCTCATGGCTTTTTTATTTAAGAGTTGGAAGATGGTGATTATTGCCCTTCTTCCTAATCTCATTCCTTTGCTCATTTCTGGTGCATTCCTCGGTTTTGGAGGTATAGAATTAGAAGCAGGTATTGCCATCGTTTTTGCCATAGTGTTTGGTATTGCTGTTGATGATACCATTCATTTTTTAAGTAAATATAAATTGAGTTTGCAAAAAGGTTTATCGATAGAAGAGGCGATTCAGTTAACTTTTGTAGAAACGGGCAAAGCCATTTGTCTAACCTCCATTGTCTTATTTTTTGGATTTTTAGTATTGTTATTTTCTATCCATCCGCCAAGCGTAACTATTGGCGCTTTGATTAGTCTAACTCTTTTTACGGCGGTATTTGCTGATCTTTTAATCATCCCAGTGATGATCCGATGGTTTTATAAGGAGGATTTATAAGG
>JAHDCJ010000088.1 GCA_020629935.1 Saprospiraceae bacterium
AAGCATATTCTCCTTGATTCCAGCCATCAATAATAGCTTGTACTCGATCTAGTTTTTTAGGATGAGTATTGGTCTCATTAGACTTGAACTCTTCTGTAATGAGTAAGGCGTTTTTCATGGAAGCCCCCATGTTATAAAGTAAAAAGCCTGCATATTTATCCGCAGCCAATTCATTTTCATGTCGTTTTTTCATGCTTAAATTTTGATCTAAAGGATGATTCATTAGATGATGTCCCAATTCGTGTGCGAATGTGAAAAGAACAGGCCAATTCACAGAAGTACTATTTTCCAAAGATTGAATAAATTGTTCATTATAAATTAGATATCGATCTCCTTCTTCGTCAATTAAAGCCCAAGCTTTCTTGATCACATTAGATTGTACAAGATTGAAATTTTTGCTTAGGCCTGATCGTAAGACTAAGTTATTTACAAAATCATTAGCATACGGGGAAGGCATGACAATTTCTATTTGATCATTGACTTCAACGTGTGAAAGTTGGCAGAAATGACTCTGTGAAACATCAATAGTAAATTGACTAAACAAGGAAAGGCTGATGGTCAAGCAAAGAATAGTTAAAATAGTGTTTTTCATAATAAATAGTTGGAGTTAATAATATAAAAAGTAGTTTCTTTGGTTAAAGGATTGCATAGGTTGATGGTCTATAAATTGAGTTTTGTAATTATTATCCTCTTGGGTATTAATAATATAAAATCCTCCAAATTTGCTCGATAGTCGGATAATGACGCCGATATCTTTTTCTTCCTTAAGTAAGTACATTAAGTTAGAATCGTTTCCAACACTTACTAATTTGAGTGGACGAATATTAGCACAGTTAATTTCCATACTATTCGCTTGATGAGTGTCGCAATTTCGTGCATGTAAATAGTAATTGCCGTCTTTGCACTGCATAAAATAGTTTGGATGGTAATCGAAAAAATGATGAGCTATGTTTTCTAAATGATGATTTTCTAAACGAATAGTAGGGAATGAAATTTTATGATTTTCATTATCATACTGTATGTTCATAGTTATGGTAGCACCCACTTCGATTGTTTCCATAATTGCTGTAATATCCAATAATGAACGAATGGGTTGATTGTTTATGCTTACAATTTGAGCACCAATGAAATCTTTTGTTTTTTGATAGGCGGGACCATTTTCTAATACCTTCCCAATTTTGACTTTTGTGCTATTTTTAACATGATCTTTTACTTCATGAAATCGTATCCCCGTATAACTTCTACTTGGTCGATGGTCTTTGTTTTTAATAATCTCATAAGCTATTTTTTTTGCAATATTCCCATCTAAAACTAATCCTGCCTGATTGGATATTTTTGCTTGATTTATTCCGATGACTTCTTGCCCAGTATCCAATACAGGTCCACCACTCATTCCATGTTCCATCGCTACATCAGCGACCCAATATCCAAATCCTATTAAATGTTTATCTGTATTATTAAAATTACCCGAATGAATTCCCCGTTTCATTTGGAACGTTCTTTCTGTACTAGGACTGCCTAAACATCTTATTTCCTCTCCTTGTTTAATTTGATTTTTTGCAAAAGAAAAAGCTTGAATTTTCTTATCTAATTTACTAGGATATTTAAACGTTAAAACGGCTAGATCATAGTAAGTATCTAAACCCAATAATCGAAGTCGATGTTTTTTTCCTAGCCGATCCTCTGCTACAATTAAACCCATTAGGGCTTTAGAGTTATGTACTACATGTGCGCTTGTTAAGACATAGTATTGATCTTGATGCGCTATAATAAAACCAGAACCTTGAATTTGATTCGCTAATTTTTTCCAATGGAATTCTAATTCATCATCAACCCCATGTGCGGTTAACCATATTCCTTTTTCTGTTCGAATAGTAAGTAGGCCATCTATTTGTGCAAAAGCAAAATGTAGTGATAGAAGTAAGGTAAATGTGAAGCCTATTTTTTTCATAGTTTAGATAATATTTTATTTACACGGTCAGCGTATTCTGGAATATTAACCAATCGATTAAACTCCACTTTAGCCGCATCTGTTTTTTGTTGTTTCATTAATACTAAGCCAAGATTCCAAGTTGCTTCCATACGGAGATCGGTTTGGTTCCCTCCATTAGCTTCTGCATTTTTAAAATCAGTTTCTGCCTTTTTATATTCTTTTATTTGGGTAAATACCATACCTCGGTAGAGTAGGGCTTGGGCAACTGCTTTATTCTCATTGATTAATGTACTAAAAGCATCAATTGCTTTTTGATGATTACCTCTTTGGTATTCTTGTAATGCTTCAATCAACTTGTTTTTGTCCGTTAAATTTAGGCCATTAGAAACGGGTTCAATGATATCATTATTGTTTGTTAAAATATCTGATGCGGGTTTAGCTTGAAAGGCTTCCGCAAACATTTCGTCACTAGGAAATTTATTTGCATTCGTACTTTTGAAATAAAATAAAGCAAGGATACATAAAGTGAGTATGACGAACAAACTTAAAATGATGGCTATCTTTTTTCGTTTGTTCTTTCTCATTCGTTCTTCTTCTAAACGTTGCACTTCTCTTAATTGAAATGCCTCTTTCATTTGAAGATATATTTTTACTTCGTGGGCAAAGGCTTCTTCTCCTTTTAGTTTTTCTTCAAATAGTTGTCTTTCTTTTTCAGACAGTTTTCCGAAGTGATATTTGTCTATCCATTCTTGATTGGTCATCGTCTAACAGTTTAAATTGAGTTGTGGGCAAATTTTCTTTAATTGATCAAGGCAAGTATTTCTGCGTTGTCGAGCAGTATCTTCTTTTATCCCTAATTTTTCACCTATACTTTTAAAATTATGTCCTTCATAATACCAATGAAAAATATTTTGACAACCTAATTTTAATTTTGCAAGACATTGATCAATACCCATTCCATTGATGATACTATCTAAAGGATTATTGGAACTGCTCATTTGCTTTATTGTATCGTCAAGTTCAACAAAGGTTTTACTCGCCCTTATATTCTTATCTTTTCGTTTGATCAAACGGAACAAAAATATTTTTTTAAACAAGGCAAGAATAGATTTTTGAACCTTAAAGTTTTTTTGATTTTTGATTAAGGTAATCAAATCATTAAACGCGTCTTGATATTCATCTTCAATATCTTCTTTACTAAGATTAAATTTTTTTTGATAGAAATTTAACCCTGTTTTCTTTTTAAAACGGGCATCTAAAAAATTCATGATTTTAGAATCATTTGTTCGTATTCCTTCTACGATTTGTTTATTGGATGGATTGAAAAAAAAGTTCACAATTATATTTTTTTAAAAAAAGTACAAATAAAATTTTCGGTTTTCTGGAGTCAATCGCACTAGAATAATGTAAGCAAATTAAATGAGTATAAAATGAATTACTCATTTCAGTCTTGCAAAATTTAGTGAATGGATTCGGGCCCGTTGACATGCACTAACTATTTCTTAATCATTTAAATAGTTAGAAAATGTACAAATTATTTTTTAGATCACTAACCGTGGTCATGGCATTACTTTGCCTTGCAGGCACCTTCCGTGCAGCCAACATCAATCCATTATCAATTGCCAGTTGTGGTACCATCATTTTGAATGATGATGTGATTCTGGTAACTACTACAGATCCAGCCGATTCCATTAACTTGATTAGGTTGAAAAAGAAACAGGGTGAAACCTATGTTTTTCAAGGATGCGGATTGAATAAATGTAGTACAGATATTTCTAGTGTTCCTGACGGTACGTATACGGCTTATGTGCACATCGGTACTTGTGTTTACGAACAGACGATAATTAAGCACTAAATCGATTGTCAATGTTTAATGATGGGTGGGCAATCTTTATTGTCCACCTATTGTTTTTCGTTTTAAAAAATAGATGAGCCAATCTCTTCCAAAGAAATTTTCGCTCTTTTCTAAGTCTGTTTTTATTTTTTTATATTCTTCAGTACGTCCTCTACCTGGAGCTACTTTTTGTACCCTTTTTATAGCCGTAATTCCTTTTAGTCGTATTTGGGTGTTTAGTTTCGATATCCAATCCTTTTGAGAAATCATATTTCGAAGACTTTCAATTTTAGGTAAAAGTACATCCGTATTTTGAGTTTCTAATAAGATGAATAGATGAAGAAATTTGGCTTCTATTTTTATTAGGTCATCTTTGTGGAGTTCGAGATGAAGTAGTTCCTTTTCTGCTTGGTCATAATTTTGTTTTAGATAATTTAGAAAAGCGTAGTTGAATTTAAGGATGGAGTCTTTATTCTCCGAAAATAATAAATGTTGATTGGTGTTTATAAAGGTTTCGATTTTCTGAATGATTGTACTTCGATCGTCGTCTTCATAGAAAATACATTTGGTTAGTATTTTTATATAATTATTAAACTGCCAAGCGGGAAGATAACCTTGATCTAACAAAATACCTTCTTCAAGTAAGAAACTAAATATTTGATCATAGCTTTTAATAAACTCGGTATGTCCCAAATTGAGTTGACGGGTACAATGTACAATGAGGTATTCATAAAAAGAGCGGAGATATGTAGTCGATAATTTTTTTTGATCGTTTGCCTCATTGGCTTTTTTCCATAATTCATGATATGAATCATGACAGTTATTTTGAATCATTTGAAAGGTTAATGTAAATAATTCAATTTGCGGATATGCTTTAATATGATCAGGAATTTGTTTTATCCATTCTTTTTCTTCCGGAGTTAATTTTTTAGTAAGCATGTATTTTGATCGAGAAGACTTTTCACAAAGTATTCTTAATTTATTTTCATGATAAAAAAGGTCTAAATTATTGTTCATTCCAGTTAATCCAATTGTTTGTTTCCGAATATCTTTTTGCCTCACATCCATTAAGTGGAGCTCATTAAATTGAAAACGATAATAGCCTTGATTATGATCGTCAAAAAGCAATTTTTTCAAATTCCCATCGTTTAGTTTTACTTGACTTGCCAAGTTTTTACGCATTTGATTTTCTAAATAAAATTCTTGTAACTTGAGGTTACATAAAAAAGGTTCTTCCATACTGAGCTTAAGTTTGTAATAGGCTTCGCAGGCTCCACAAATATCATTTTTTGCTTTTGCCCATTCCTTCTCCGTTAGTTTTAGTTTGCTCTTTTTTTCAAAATTTATCTTCTGCTCTAGATCTTTGTCTTGTATCTTATCTAAATGTTTAACAAAGTAATCCAACATACGTATTGACTTCGGATACATATAAATTAACTGTAAGTCAGCTAATGCTCTAATATCTCGCCATTGTTTTTTTTGATTAATTAATCTTTTCCATTCGATCAATCTATTGATTCGAATTGATTTCATTTGTTGGTGTTTTTTAGGTTTTTTATTCGGCTTATTTCTTTGTTTGTCAAGTAGTTATGGTTTTATTTTTTTTATTTTCTTAGGTAAAGTTATTTTTTTTCTCCATGAAATGAAACGGGGAAAGCTTTACTTTGTGTATAGAATTAATTCCAACCGATCAATTACGCGAATTGATCAAAAAGATAATAAAATTCAAGCGATTAGAAAATTTGAATTCCTAAAGTACAAGTTTTGTATGGATGGATAACGGGTTTCCTATATCCAAAATTTCTAAAAATTAAAAAAATGAAAAACGTAATGCTGTTGATGGCTTCGGCCATCCTATGGGTTTCTTATGCCCAAACTTGTCCTGTAACTCCTTCATTATTTGCATCACCAAATACGATAGAACTAAAAGATGGTATTGTGGTGGTCATGCAAGGATTAACCAGTTTAGAGATTCATTTCAAAAAAGACGTCTCTTTAGATGTATTTATTTCAAATGAAGAAAGTGAAATTGTTTATTCTTCTTTTCTTGAAAATGAAAACTATGCGTTCATAGATACTTCAAGTTGGGAAAAGGGAATTTATAAAATAAGTATACCCGCTTTAGGCTTTGTTAAAAAGATAACCATTTAATTTAAGCCAAATAAAAATCTAGATTTTAGGATTCTTGGAGGTGCGGTTTCGCATGCTGAGAATCCTTTTTCTTTGCCAATTTTTTGATGCCTGATTGGAGCGATTTTCTATTTTGTGCAAAAACAATAAGTTTGTCATCTCCATCAGTTAATCTGTTTTTTTCTTTTGGGTTTACAGGGTTAATAATTATTTCTCTAGATAATCCATCTTTAGACAATAAGTGTTTTAGTGCTTCATCATCAATGATTTCTTTTTTATATTGGTTACGATAAATGACTTTTATTCCAATCAATAAAATACCCACTGTTCGGAGTTCATACAATAATTCATCGTAGGTCTTAAATTGAAAATATTCGTTCTCTTTTAATTTTAAGTCGATGGTATAGAATTCATTAAATTCATTGAATTGAAGGATTTCATCCATGACTTTAGATACTCCATGATTGAGTACGGTTTGAGTAATTATGTTTCTACCATAAGTAGCAGAACTAACCACTTCGTTTACATCGGCATTAATTAAATCGGATTTATATTTTTTATCATTTAACTCTGCAATGATGTAGATTGAATCTATATATTTACCTGTATGATGAAAATCTTTTCCAGAGGTACTCGACATCTCTTTGATTGGCTTTCCTATAGTGCTTATTTTGCGGCAGTGCCTAGAAATAGCTAATGCCCGTAACAATGTTTTTTCATCTGCGGAAGGCGTATTGTCTTCGGCGAGTAAAACTACAGTAGCACAATTAGAGATATTTGACTTTACTAAAACCTCTTCTTCTCTAATGTCACCATGAACAAAACTGAGATGTTTATTTCGGTGCATAATTTGAAGGGCTTTATTCCCTTCCAATATTTTCTCTGGATGATCACCAACGAAAACTATGCGCTCTTTTGAGAGGTTATAATTATAGGTTGCATTCTCTAATTCTTCGATTAATTTTGAAGATTGATGATTCCAACCTGTAATGACAATGTGGTTTTTGTATTTGATTTTCATAATTCCTTGGAGTCTTTTTTTATTAAATAGTCGAAATAAATATTCGGAAAGACCGATAAAGAGCGAGCCAATAATCAATAGATAGGCCGTTAGGGTAAGCATGATTTGACCTTGAGAAGAAAGGGGAAAGATCCCATTGTCATTTTGGGCTAAATTAGTAATGATAATCCAAAAATGAAGATCACTTTTAGTCATGTTGAGCAAAGGACTTTTAATGCCCATGTCACTTAAAAATTGCCGCTCACCTGCCATCATGTATTCTACGCAAATAATATAAAGCACACCCACAATAAGCATCCCAATTAATATATGTTGATATCTTGAAGAAACGAAGATGAAATTATCCCAAGTAATAATTTTAAACCAAAAGAGCAGAATAATCAGTAGAAGAATGAAAAAAATAAGCCCTGTAAAAGTTTTCCTTGTCATTCCTGCAAAAACAATATTAAGATCATTTTTTAGGAAACGACTTTGATTAAGCCCTGAGAAAAACCGATTTCGGATTTCGGGTTGATTTTGAAATAATTCGAAACTTTGCAAGAGTTGATTGTTGATAAAAGGGTAATCTTCTGTATTGTTAATTAATGCTTTTTTTACAGAAAAAGTATCAGGTAAAAACTCAATACTTGAAGTGAGTCCGACAAGGAAGGTCCAAGAGCCGAGCGTGAAATGTGCGGTAGAGTCGTTTAGCTTAGTTTTATGAATATCCGTAAACCGATCATCAAGTAGGTCCATTTCATTTTTATTGAAATAAACGGTATGGATACTAGTCATCGTGTCTAATTCTTCTAAAGGAAGAGAAAAGGTAACTAAGTAATCGAGTTCTTCTTTTTTAAATGTACGCATAAGGCGCGCATAATTACCTTCAATAAATTGAACTTGGTTGAGTGGAAGATTTAGATAGTTGGCGATTTTATTGAAAACAGTATACGAACTGGTGTTTTTACTTGTTACACCGATCTTTATACTTTCGTTTTCCATAAAATCTTTGCGAAGACTATCAATACTAACTAAGGTAGAGTCATGGCAATAGATCAAGAATTTTTCTTCATATATAGGAGCTAAAACTTCTAAGTTCTTTATTCCGTCATTAGAGCCATAAATATTTTTAAGTAAGATATCACGTTGTACTAAAGCGAGGTCTGCCTTTTGATCTTTTAAGTTTTCGATATTTTGATTTGAACCTTTGGAGGAAAGTGTTTTGAAATTGTATTGTCCAGGAATGTCTAAATGTTTATCTAATAGTTTCCCAACTTTATGATAGTTGCCACCATAACTTCCCGTGCTAATAAACAAGGTTTGTTCTTGTGCTTGAATCGAAAAACAAGCCAATAGAATGAAGCCAATAATGTAGTAGAATCTTTTCATTAAAGAACTATTGTTTTAACTCATTTATTTTTTTGAGTAACCAATCTTTACAAATGATACGTTTGGCTTGAAGCACTTCGGTTTCTAAATTTTTAAGATCCTTATCAGAAATTTTTTCTTTCACTTTTAATCGAAAAAGTTTTCTAGAGACTTTGATAAAGCTTTTATTACTCTGCACGGAGTCTGAGCCGATGCGTTTATTCCGATCTAGAAAATTGATGTAGGCTACACAAAAGGATCTAACTTGATCTGTATGCTGTTTAGTATAAAGTTCATAAAAACATCTTAATTTTAGTGAGCGGTAACGAAGTTCATCTCCATAATCGGTATAATCACTAACCGCTTGAAATTTAGATAATAAATTGGAGGCAAGGGTATATTGTTGGTTGCAAAATTTTAGATGTGCTTCACTTATTCTAACGGTAGCTTCCTGTTGCGTTTCGGGTAATTTATCTTTCCATTTTTTGATAAACTTTTCGGTTTCTTTAATAAAACCAAGCTCAGCTCCAAGAATACAAATATTTTTAAAGTGGTAAATAGGAAGGAAGCCTTCACTATCCAGAGCGTTGATTTTTAACATCTTTGAATATAGATGATAACTTTTGATTTTAAATTCTGGAATTCCTTCAATGACTCTTAATGCCGAATAATTAATTAGGAATGTAGCGATGGCCGCAAGACTTTCTGGAGTACACAATTTATAATGTTGTAAAAACTGTTGAGTAAGTTCATCAAACAAACGATTGTCATTGTTTTCATAAAGCGTTAAGATGCCTAAGTAAATTTTTAGCAGTGGATTGTCTTTTCCCTGCTTTAATAAATTAATGTGAGCAATCACTTCCTTTTGAAATAAGAAGACATCTTTTTCTTTTAGGATAATAGACCTTGTTTTGCTTTCGCCAATTAGTCGGAGTTTACTTAGTACGAAAAAAGTATCAAGATATTGAGAAGTTTCTTCTAATTTTAAACGAGGTTCTACGCGTTTAAACTTATCGGAGGTGGGGTGGAAATATTCTTGATAAGCAATAGCAAAGTGTTGTTGATAATACCATAAATCTCGATATGGATTTTTTTCAAGGAGTCGTTTAGTCTTATCTAATTGCGAAAAAAAGAGTGCATCTTGATTTTTTCTTTTTAGTGCTTTTGCTAAAATTACCCCTGCATCTACAGGTTGCTGTTGAATTTCTTTCCAGACCAAATATTTTTCGATTAGAAGGGATAAATCAGAAATTTTATCATTTATTGTACGTTGTTCAAAATTAATTTTATCGGGGAAAGCTGCAAAAAACAGCTGCTTTTTTTCCATTAATTCTTTTGGGAAATCAGGATGAATTTTCTTTAAGTACCCAAAAAGACTCGTACTCGCCTTATCCCGATTAAACACAGTAGTATTTAAAAAACGTCCTATTTCATTGAGTTCTACGCTATTTAACGCCTTAAGTAACTTGATTAATTTCATGATGATTTATCCATTCGATCTACAAATTCATTTTACATTAAGTTAGACAAAAAAATAGGAAGGAACGAAAAAGTAGTCATAAATCACATGGCATGTATTCTCGGGGGGCGATGGCTTTTTTGTATCAAAAAATATGAAATATGTTTTATTTCTTTGTAACCGTTGGAGGAAATGGTGGGTGTTTTTACCCCGAGAAAGAAAATATAACAAAGTACAAGGTATTTAAACTAAACTAAAATTCCAACATCGTTCAAGTGAATTTTTAACCCTAAAATTGTATAGATGAGTTACGATTATAAAATTGTGCCTTATAACCCCTCCATAAATATTGATGGTTCTGTAAAAGAAATTGCTTCGGAGATGGAAGCCATAATTCAGGCAAGATCTGCGGCAGGTTGGGAGTATATTCGGGTAGAACAGGTTACTACATTTATAAGAGGAACCTCTGGATGCTTTGGATATGGTGCGAAACCTGGTTACAATCAAGTATTACATTTTATGGTTTTTAAAAAGGAATCATGAGGATATTAGTTCTTATGATTATAAGATTGTATTGGTTGTTTCCTAAATCAATGCGTAGAAAATGTCTGTTTAAAGAATCATGCTCTCATGCGGTTTTTAATGAAACAGCACAAGGTGGATGGCGAGCAGGATTAATGAAACTGAGAGCACGTATGAAACAATGCCAACCTGGTTATGTACTAATTCCGATCAATGAAAATGAAATGGCAATTCAACTAATTGATGGTTCTATTTTATATAAAGAAGAAATTTCAATCCATATTTTAACCTCACATATTAATTTAAATGAAGATTAAACCTCAATTTATATCATGGCCTTTTTTTGTGCTAATGTTATTCATCTTTTCCTCTTGTTCTAATGATTTTGATGGAGATGGTATTCCCGATGCCTTAGATAAATGCCCAAAGGAAGGATTGCTTGGTCATGTTGATTCTCTTGGTTGTAATTTCGTAGCACCTAAAATGGAATTAGGAAACGTTCGGTTATTTCAGGATAACTCATCAAGTAATAAAGGCTATTTAAAAGGGAATACTGGATTTAAAGATGTAGTGAGTGATCTCATTTCTGAACTAAGTAATTTCGCAGAAGATCGTTTTAAGATTAATTTTATTTCAGGACAAATAGATCCCTATACAAAATCTTCAAAAGAATACATTAAGGACTTTAATAATAATGAAATTCCTTCTGGAACAGATTGTTCGGAGTTACATGGTATGTTAGATTTAATTCTTACTGGCTCAGACTCAAATGACATAAGTATTTTAATCTCAGATAATATTTTGTCCTTTTGTGAAAATCCTAAAAGAAGAAATAAGAATTCCGCAGAAATGCGAAGCTATTTAAAAGACGTTTTGGGTAATTATTCTAAACAAAATTTTGCTTTAAGTTTACATGCCTTTACTTCTGAATTTGAAGGTACTTATTTTGTGTCTTCTTTGGGTGATAAAGGTATTTATTGTAAAGGGACTCGACCTTATTATGTTTGGGTTTTTGGTCATGAAAAAATTATTGGATCTTTTGAATCTTACTTGTCGAAATTACCACGATTCTATAAAGAAAAAAAGAAATCTCTTTTTTTCGGACAAAGTCAATTAATAAAAAACAATGTGGAGTTTTTCTATTTAACAGGAAGACAAGGGAATTGGAGATTAAATGCTAAACAACAGACATTGTCTAATATTTCCTTCTCTGGTGATCATCCGATAAAATTTACAATTGGAGTGAATATGAAAGGCCTTCCTCCTCATGTGCAAGAAGTAGATTTTATTAAAGCAAATTTTCAAACTGGATATGAATATTTAAGCTTGTCTAAGGTCGAAAATCGCAAAGATTTTAAACTCAATGGGAATAAACCTAAAGAACAAGTTTCAAGAGATAATTGTACTCATTTCCTTACGTTTGAATTGACCGAATTGGTAAGTGATCAAGAACTGACCATGCGCTTGAATAATAACATGGAAGAAGCGTGGTATAAAGATTGGGCAACGGATGACGATAGTAAACCTGAAGATGGTAAAACGTATTTTTTAAACCATTTGGTAGATGCCATGATTGACACCTATAAAGTATCTGAAAAACCATTAATTGAAATCTCTTTAAATCTAGAAAAATAATGAAATCAATTGCAATTATTTATGAATTATTTTTACAACAAAATCCTGATCCTACCTATTCGGATAGTGTTTTTCCTGCCGTATTTTTAGCTACATTTTTTACTGCATTGGGAGCCGCGGTTGTCTTTTATTTATTAATCAATAGACGTAGTGCAGGTTTTCATACACGAAAACATTGGGCGATTGTTCTAGGTTTGGTGAACACCTTAGCCTTTGGATATTCTATGTTTATCTCCAAGTTTCAAATTGCAGCATTATCCTTTGATAGTTACATGATGATATTTGGGGTGATTAATTTTTTCTTAGCAGGAATCTTATTCTTTCTGTTCTCTTTAGTACTTAAACAATTTTCAATTTACAGCAAAAAAGTTCCTTTTTAATTATGGCAAATATATTCGTTTTTGGAATTGGCGGAACAGGAGCACGTGTACTCCGTTCCTTAACTATGCTTTTAGCTTCTGGAGTAAAACTCAATCGTAATGATCGTATAGTCCCCATTATTATTGATCTTGATCTTCAAAATGGAGATACTGCAAGAGCGATCAAGGCAATGGACATGTATAAGTTTATTCGTGATCGCGCTTATGGTGAACGTGCGGAAGTAGAAGAAGGTTTTTTTAGTACTGAATTTTGTAAACTGAATAGTTTAAGATCAGCAGAAAATCAAGAAAATGTTGCAGTTACGGAATCGTTTCAATTGAAATTTCAAGGTATTGATGATCGATTTAAAGATTATCTAAACTATAATGAAATGGATCAAATTGATCAACATTTTTTACAAGCTTTATATGATGACTCCCCACAAGGCTCCCCTGGAGCTGAACTTGAATTGAGCTTAAATGTTGGGTTTAAAGGAAATCCAAATATTGGAAGCGTTGTTTTTAATGACTTAGTAAATACCAATGAGTATAAATATTTTAACAATATTTTTCAAGATCAAGATCGCATCTTTATTGTTAGCTCCATCTTTGGAGGAACAGGGTCTTCTGGCTTTCCTCAATTGGTAAAATTAATTCGAAACAGTGAAAATGATCGACTCAAGGATGCAAAAATTGGAGCGATCTCCGTGATGCCTTATTTCAATGTAGAAGAAGATGAAAGTAGTGCCATTAGTTCTAAACGATTTATTTCAAAAACAAAAGCGGCATTGTCTTATTATCAAGAAGCCATGAATCATCAAAATGGACGAAATGGATTAGATGTCTTATATTATATTTATGATAATCCTGGATCAAGTCCTTATGTAAATATCGAAGGGGGAACTAAGCAAATCAATAATGCCCATGTAGTAGAAATGTTGGCTGCTTCTAGTTTAGTGCATTTTGCTAATCTTTCTAATGAAATTTTTGGTACTAGCACCAAATACTATGAGTATGGGATTAAAGAAGCTGCGACGGCATTAAGCATTAAACATTTCTACGATTACACCAAAGAACTGTTTCTAAAACCATTGACCTATTTAACCTACTTTGCTAAACTCCATTTAGAATTTATACCCAATGCCGACAAAGCAGGTTTCCTTGATGATTTTATTGATAAATATGCGAAAGACGATTTCTTTAATACGCTAAGTTCCTTTTTTACTAATCATTATCTCCTGTGGCTTTATGAAATGAAAAATAATGAACGTTCATTTCAACCTTTTGGTTTTGACGAAAATGGTAACCTAAATTCGTTCAATGATTTGGTTACTGAAAACCCTATAGAAACAAGTTTTTTTAATAAAGGATTAACAGATAAATTCTTCAATACCGTTTATGGAAAAATAATTGATAAGATGGATCGGAATGAAAGTAATGTCTATCGGAAATATTTAAACGCCACATTCAAGGTTTGTAAAACTGCTTTTGAAGAGAAACTCGGTGCACTTCCTAATCTAGTATAAATTTTTTAATCCCATAACTTAATTTCATATGTCATTTGTTTTTAGAGCACATACCGAAGGACAAAATCGGATAGAATGTTGGCAGGAGACTCAACGTATTGAACGATCCAATTTAGAATCCTTTCCTCCTGAACCCATTGGGAAAGATTCTTCAAAAATAGGAACTTCTATTCCATCTCCTTTTGCTAGATTACATCTTTTTCAAACCGCCTTTAGTTTAGTCAACAAACGAGGACATGATGGGCAATCACCTTATCATGAATTAGTCTCTGATTGCTTAGATACCATCCAATTGTTATACTTGCAAGGGAATGATCCTAAAATTACCTTTAAGGTTTGGACCGTCGAAGAACGAATAAAAAAAATGCAATCCGATAAAGGGAATAATGGACAATTTCTATTAGGAAAAACACTGGATGTATTTTTAAATCAATCTACAGAATCACCACTTGCTAACCTGACCGAAATTACATTGATTTATTATAATAATAAATTATTAGGAGGCACTTCTCCTTTCACATTATTCTTTACTACACCCAATTGGAGATCTAAAATGAATGCAGCTGATTTGGATTTAACCTTTGGAACTAATGATACGTTCTATGACGATGGTCTTAAAGCGTTGCACGAAAGAGAACAAGAATTTCAAGCTTTTCTTCTCCAATTTATCTACGCCAATTACTCCTTGTTACTCAAAACTGGAGCAAGAGACTTTATAGATTATGTAGAGCAAAGTATTCGAAAATATAACAGTGCTCTAAATGATTTGATGGATGGGAATTGGGGAGCAATGAAAAATGATCAAGCCTTGTTACATGTAGGAGAAAAATTAATCCCTTTAAAAATTAGATCAGAAGGAAGTAGTTATTTAAATATTTTAAAGGATGTCCAATTCCAATCAGTTCCAGAAGAAAATAAGAAAGCTAAAATTCAAAACAATAGTGATTTTTTGATCAAAGCAAATCCGAATTCTAACTATGCAATAAGTAAAAACGGCCCAGATAACTATACCCCATTAGTCGTAGTTCCTAATATGAATTTGTCAGGGAATTATGTAGATGGAGAATGGAAGTCAAATACTTTTGTGCCTATAGGAGAAGTAGGGAAGTTGACAGAACGTACACTCCCAGGAACAGTAGTGAAGTATCCGTATGTCTCGGTAGATGATTTTCTAGAAAGCGTAGTTATTCAATTGCCATTTAATATCCAAGAAGAAAAATTCTATACAGGCTGCTCAGAAAAAAGTCCTTTTTTAATTCCAATTAAGAAAAAGTATTTTGAGTTCTTTTCTTTTGATGATTTGAAACAAAACTTCAATTTAGAAATAGTAGGAGGTATGGTCAATGTAAAATTGAAAATTCCAATTACAGGAAAAGAAAAAATAGATAGAGAAATAATATTTAATCGAAGCTATGACCTAACGAATAAAGAACAAATACTGAAAGTTGAAAATGGTATGGGATTCTTTCCTTTTTACCAAGTGGAAGATAGGGACTCTATTAATGAATACTACGTGATGTGGGCCGATAATAATAGTGAAGAAATTTTTTGTAGTACGCCAAAATTCTTCCAATTAGATGATTTGAAAACGTCCATCGAAGCAAAACAAGAGAGTCTTCAAACAAGAAGTCCTAAATCAGATTTTGGAGCAAGTACAACCTATCTACATTTAAAGAAATCATTTGATTTTATTGTGCTCAATTTTAATAATAAAGTCTTTGAATTTGAAGGATTAATATTCCCAAACTTTACTAAAATTAATACCGATACCCAAACAAATAACTTCCATTTTGCAATAGATTTTGGTACTTCAAATACCCATATTTCTTGTTTCCATCAAGGAATGAATACACCAGAAGCTTTTTCTATTGGTGAACAAGATATGCAAATGGTCTTGCTCAATGAGCCGAGTTATGAATCCACAAATTTAAATGATAAATATAATTTCGTGGAAGGCTTTCCTACCTTACTAAATATTATCAGACGAGAGTTTGTACCTAGTATTATTGGTGTGGGTGGATCAGACATTACCTTTCCTATTCGAACAGCAACAAGTGAAAAACCTTCCTTTAGTAAAGAACAAGAGAATGCCATCTTTAGCAATATTAATATTGGATTCTCTATTGATTCCGAACCCGTTTTATTAGAAAGCCTAGAATTTACAACCAACTTGAAATGGGTGTTTGAAAACTTAAAAGATAACATTAGCCCAAGAAGGGTGGAAGCATTTTTGAATATGTTATTTCTATTGATTAAGAACAAAATTCTTTTAAATAATGGAAACTTAAATAATTCTAAAATTATTTGGTTGGCACCTCAAAGTATGAATAGAAGAGTGCTCAACGAACTAGAAGATAAATTTAGTTTAGCCTACAAGAAAGTATTTCCAGATCAAATGGTACAACTAATTGGTCCAGTAGAAGAGTCTGTGGCTCCATATCACTATTTAACAATAAATAATATGGTGGTAGATTCGGCGGACTTAGTCAATATTGATATTGGAGGGGGAACCACTGATATCATGTTTTTCCTGAATCAGTCTGAAGATAAATTTTATAGCTCATCTTTTAAGTTTGCTGCAAATGATATCTGGGGAGCTGGCTTTAAACGCATGGCGAAAGATAATGGATTTATTACTAATCTTCTAAAAACTAAAGGAAACGGAGCAATAGATAGAGAAGAAGAAAAATATTTAAGTCGAATGCTAAAAGACCCTAACCTTTCTTCGGAAGATGTAACTTCGCTTTTGTTTAAATATGATAAGTATTTTAATTTTTCTGATTCAATAAGAAGAGGACAACCGCAGTTGCTGATGAGTATGTACTTACATTATAGTGCTATTGTTTACCATATGGTTCAGCTGATTGAACAAAAAGAAATTGAAATTCCTCGGTTCTTTACATTTACAGGTAAAGGAAGTCAATATTTAAAAATTATGGCAGGTAAATCAAGAGATGTAAGAGATTACACTATCCTTCTATTAAAAGCTTTTACCGATAAACCAATTCATCAAAATTTTGATGTAGTGCTCATTGAAAACCCTAAAGAAGCTACTGCGAATGGAGCAGTTTTAAGTGCAACGAATGGAGCCGCAAGTATTGGTGAGATAGAAGAAATTATTCACCAAGGAACATTGAATAAAGAGGCAGAATTAAAATCTTTTAAAGGAGATAAAATTGAAAGAGAGAATATTGATGGAGCATTTTCAGATTCGATCTTAACCAATTTCTCTAGATTCATTGAACTTACTTTCAAAAATAGAGAAATCCTTCAGTTCTTAAAGGACTTTGGTGTTGAACCTAATCATTTCTCAGAAATTCTTTTTGTAGATCATACCAATAACGGAATATTCAAAGATAGTTTTGATCGAGTCATTTTTGACTTGAGAAAAAACCAAGCCGATATTTCTGAAACGTTCTTCTTCTTCCCATTAAAAGATGCCTTATACCAATTATCAAAAATTGCAATTAAAGAAAATGTTTAAAATGAAAAAACGACTTATCCTGTTTTTATCTCTTTGCTTCTTTTCTTCTTCTTGGTCTAATTTGTATGCGACCGATCTTCCTCCAGAAAAAGTAGAAGAATGGAGATCGATGATACTCATAGAAGCGGTCAAATTTTTGGCTTGTGATGACAATACAAAATTCAATAAGAAAGGAAAGGAAAAAGCTTATAAAATAGATAATAGAATCGTTTATTCCGATAATGATATTATTGAAAAAAGTAAAGCATTAAACATTGAAAACTTTGAAGGAACTGTTCTTAAAAAATTTCCCAAAAACGAAAATTTGACTGGAGGTGAATTTAGAGATCTAGGAATGGAGGTCGTTGATTTTGTTGGAAGAGAAGAAAAAAAATATCGTAAGGAAGGAGACTTCTTAAAATCATTTAAAGTGTTTGAATCAAACATACAAAATATCGTTGAAAAAGGAATTGATTTTGAAGGAACACAAGCAGAAAATACCGAACCTATAAAGGATAATCCTCCCAAAAAACCGAAAGCCCCAAAGGAAAATAAAGTGATTGCTTCATCGAGCTCCAATTGGTACTCCTTATTGTTAGCATCTTTGGCTTTAATAGTAGTCGCATTAACTTTTTTTCTTCAAAACAAAAAAAATAAAAACCTTGAATCTGAAATAGAAAACTTAAAACGTAAAATTACTAAAGATAACCTAGAGATTAAATCTAAATATGAGAAAACACAATCGAATAATGAAATTGATGCGCTAAAAAGAGAACTCACAGGACTAAAGAATAAAGTAGAAAAAAAGACCACATCTAAAGTAGAAGAACCCGTCTTGAATAGAAAAGAGTCCTTTATTGCCAAGAATCAAAATCCTTTCCCTAAAATACGTTACGCAAAAGAAGCAAACCATGACCGCTCTGGATTTCGCACTACAGACTTTTCTGATAAAACCTCAAGATCAATTTTTCAAATTAAATTGACTTCTGAAAAAGAAGGAACATTTCAAATTATGAATGATCCCAAGGTACATGCTTATGTGCTCCAAAATATGAATATCTATTTAAATGGAATTTGTGAATATAAAGATATGCCCGAGGTAAATCAAAGGATTAATATCCTTTCTCCTGGGAAACTGCGATTTGATGGAAAGCAATGGAAAATCGTCGAAAAAATGAAAGTTGATTTTGTCTAATACGTTTAATTTTAACAACTAAATATTGGTATACTTAATATGAGTACCCAAAAAATTAAAGATAGAATACGAGATATTATTTACCAAAATGGAGGATTTCCAGATCGGTATATATTTCAATTAGTACAGGCAGGTAAGGAATTCAATATTTCTGAAAATGATATCCGTAACAAGTTAATCCCAGAAGTTATTCAATCGCTCGATTCAAATGAGGTGGAAGGTGAAATAGAGTTTAGAAAAAGTTTGAAAAAATTATTTGAACAACTAAATTTCTCCGCTTCTCAAATCAAAGAACTTCGCTCCTTGTTTACGCTCAATTCAGATCGTGTAAATTTAATAGAAGAAACCGAACTTCAAACGCTTGCCGATTCGAAAAGAAAAGCAATGCTAGAATTTAATGACTTTTTAGATGAAAATCTTGATAAAGTTATGCTCACAAGTCTACCCTTTTTGAAAGAAGCAGAAAAATTAAATGTACCTCAATACTTCGCCAAGGAATTATTAGACAAAGCAAGGAAAAAATATCAAGAAAATAAACCAGTAAATGATATTGTTGAGAAAAAGAAAACAATACATCCGCAAATAGAAAATATTAAAATTCAGCCCGTTAAGGAAAAAGAATTTATTGCCCCTAAACAAGAAAATCATAAGAAGACAATAAATGAAAGTGAGGAAAAAAAGACAAAATATTCAGAAAAGAAAACGATTAATAAAAAGCCAGTTCCACAAGACTTAAAGAATGAAATTATTAAATTGGCCAAAGAAGGATTTATTAGTAAAGAAGAATTTCAATCCTTGTTTATTAACGCAAAAGAAAATCGTATTGATCAAAAACAATTGGCTTCTTTTATTTACCTAGAAGTAATTATGCCTAACCAATTCCAAGCGCATAATCCTTTGACTAAGGAAGGTTCTAGCCTCATAGATAAATTGAAGGTTTCGGATTGGAGCCAGAATAAAAAAAGATTGCCTAAAAAAAGATTTCGACTAAGTTATTCTAAACCTGAACTTGAAAAAGAAATACCAAAAAAAGAAAGTCTTTTTAAACCAATAAAACAAACTGAAATACACCCCCAAAAAACCAAAACACCAAAATCAACTCAATCCCAAAACCAAAATAAACCGCCTGAAAAAATAAAAGAAAAACAAGAAACTAAAATCGATCTAAATCCAGAAAAAAAGAAAAAAGGAAAATGGATCGCTTTTTTCTCCATCTTATTCTTAATCGCCGCTACAACAGGATATTGGCAATTCTTCTTAAATGGTCATCCTTTTTGGAAAACAAACCATAATCAAATAGAAACAACAAGTAATAAAAAAATAACCATCGTAGGTAATAAAGTAAATTTGAGAGAAGAACCCAATACACAAAAAAACGTGATCCGACAATTTAATGAAGGACAAGCAGTAACCCTTTTAGAAAAAGGACAACAAGAAACAATTAAAGAGTGTACTGATTTCTGGTATAAAGTCCAATCTGAAAATCAGATAGGGTGGGTCTTCGGAAAATTTACCTCAGAATCCATTTCTACGGATTGTAAAACATCTGGACTCCTTTATGTCATCCCAGAAAATAAAAATCCAGTTATTCTTTATAAAAAACCAGATATACAATCTAATGTTATCAAAAAATATATGGGGAATACGAAATTACGATTTGTAAATAAAGGAGATGTCCAGTACATCAAAGGATGTAAAGATTATTGGTATCAAATTGATCAAAATGGCACAAAAGGATGGATATTCGGACATTTTACTTCGCTATCCATATCTGACGAATGTACTATTGAAAAAGCCATTGTAAAGCCTACACCGCCACCCCAAAAATCTAAACAAGATCCACCTGATGGTCCAATAGTCTCTTGTAAGGATCTTAAAAGCGAAGCTTATGCTAAAGAAAAACGCTTAAAACAAACACGAAGTGAATTTGATAAAAATCTAGCTATTGCCGCTTGGCAAAAATGGGGTAATTGTGGGAATGGACTAAATCAATCTAGAGCAAATGGTATCATAAATCATATACGTAAAAATTATTAAGATGAAAACAAAAATTATTTTAACCCCATTATTTCTTCTTATTGTAGGAATGACCTTTGCGCAAAATGATTTCTTCTACGAATTATTAGCAGAGGCAAATGGATATTTTCACCAAGGAGACTTTACACAAGCTAAAGAAACTTATGAACGAGCAAGCTTTGAAGAACTCAATGGACCCAATGGCCCACAAGAACAATACAATATCCAAATAAAAATGAATGCTTGTACAAAATTGAATCTCGCCAAACAAAACTTTAGAAATTGTAATAAGGGTTATGCACGGGTATTTCAAGAATTCGCTTCTCAAAGCTTGGCAGTCAAGAATTATAATCAAGCCGCTCAAAAAATGGATAAAGCCGAAAAAGCAATGAATAACGGATTTTATGAAGAAGCCTTAACTTCTTTTAATGCACTCAAATCAAATCCCGTAGGCAATCCTATTTGTCTGCAAAAAAATATCCAATTCTGTGAAGAAAAAATATTGGGCGAAGAAGAAATTAATAAAGCAATAAACCTTTTTAATAATAATCAACTCGAAAACGCAAATAGCATCTTTTCTAACTTCCCTAAAAATCCTGAATCAGATAAATATATCCAAT
The DNA here is from genome assembly GCA_020629935.1 of Saprospiraceae bacterium. Taxonomy (GTDB): domain Bacteria; phylum Bacteroidota; class Bacteroidia; order Chitinophagales; family Saprospiraceae; genus JAHDCJ01. Next base: position 21,061 of record JAHDCJ010000088.1, read on the forward strand.
GGATTAAAGCAATTAAAAAGGCAGATCTAGTCGCTGAAAAAGGAAATTTCGACCAATCTTTCAATGCTTATCGATCAATTGATGGTTGGGCCGGTATACCCATCGTAGTCAAACGAATCGATCAATTAGCTGAAAATAAACAAGCTTTTATAGAACCCTTAAAAGTGGAAGCAAAATCTTCTTTTAAGACAGGAAACCTCGATAACGCTATTCGTATCTATGAAAATATCCTTGTTCAAAGTCCTTCTGAAAATAATATCAAAAATGAATTACATGAAGCTCAAAAATTAAACGAATCCGTAAAAGCATTCCAACGATTGGATACCACCGAATGTAATTTGGAACTTAACGAATACAGTCAAGTCTTCACTTCTTTTAAATATCAATCGGATATTGCAAATAATTACTTAGACCAAATCAAGCAAATCGAAACAAAACAAAATAAAATCGATGACTTAGATGATAAAGCCAATCGATTCTTTCAAGAAAATCGCTTTGAAGAATCTCAGGTCATTTACGAAAAAATGGAATTAACCTGCCCAAGTGATACCAACTTCCAATTAAGAGCTAAAGCTTCTAGAAGATTGGCCAGTGCAAAGCGCCAATATCACGCTGGAAAACCACTCGCAGCAAAACCCGTATTCGAATACTATAAAAACGAATGCCCCACTTCTAAGTATTACTTATCTTGGATTTATGCTCGAAGTGAAACAAACAAAGACTTTAAAAAAGCAAAACAATTTATGGATGATGCCGCACAAAACGGATTAAAAGAAGCAGTAGACGATTCCTTGAGATTAGCGAATTACATAAAAAAAAGAACCAGACCACAAGCCCTTAAAATAGAACCTATTGGCGGATTTTTCTCAACAAGTATCAGAAGTGAAAATGAATCGGTTAGCTATAATACAAAAATCAAGGGAATTAAATTGGGTAGCTTAAATCTAAATTACGAGGCAGGAGTACGATTGAGATACTTCAATTATAAAGCCGTAGGATTCGCCATTGATGCTAAATATTCCCAATTATCCTTCGCGCGTGAAGACGATGAATTTCAAATTAACCAAGTCCAAATTCCAGTACATCTAATTTTTCATACGGGAACACCCAAAAAAAAATTAAAAGAAATGAAGGCTTATAATGGCGGTAGAATTATGTTACTCACAGGTGGCTATTTATCTAAACCTTTCAAATCTACCGAAGGAATCGCCAAATCAACTTATGGACTTTCTGGAGGCTTAGGCCTAGAATTTGGCGGAGGCCTAGGATACTTTGGAATTGCATTGATGTATCAATACGGACTCGCAAACCTATTCGATAAAGATTTCGCATTCTTTTCAGATGAAGCCAAAACAACAAAAATTGGAATTAGCATTTCTATAAGACCTTGGTAAATCCCCTGCAAAGAGAATTTGGAGAGCCCTCAAACTTTTCAAATTATTCGCTTGAACGGACAGAGGCAGCAATGCCTCTGTTTTTTTATGTTCTTGCTAATAAGAAACAACAGATGATCTAAAATCTATTTTGGGGCTTCCCCCTAACGGGGTCGGTCCTTTCCAGTCGCGGCATTCGCCTTGGTGCTGCGCACTTCGCTATCGCTCAACCTCCAAGCACCTAAGCCATAATTAAGTTTTCCGTATTATGTTTTCTTCCTCTACAAAATTAGGAGTTCAGATATTAAAATATAGATACCATATAGTAAGTCATAAATAATAAATTACCTATACCATATGATAGGTACTAAATTTTAAACTTCCTCAACCCAATTGTTAATCGTGATGAATGAAATTTTTTAGCATTCTTTTTTACTGAAAAATACAAGCGTTTTTCATATTAAAAAACGCTAATGTGTTAACTATCAATTGCTTATTGAAGCACTGATTTCAATGCATGAAATGGCCGAAAAAAAAACTTTAAAAAAAAGCGTATTTTTTTGGATGAAGTGCTTGGAAAAGCGAAA
>JAHDCJ010000089.1 GCA_020629935.1 Saprospiraceae bacterium
TCCCTTCAATCAAGACCAAAATAATCAAATAAAATACGAATAAGTATTGAATATATTTGCATTAAAAATAAAGAAATTGCCAAACTATACCTCACCAACTTTAAAGAAGGATGTTAAGTATTTGACTGAAGAGGGAATGATAAAGAAATATGGCTATCTTCCAAATCAAATTCTTGGTGATATTTTTTACTAGGGACTAAAATGTAAAGTATGCCTTTGAAATGATTTAATCGCTCCTTCCCTATTGTTCCCTATTTTATCTACAATGCGGATATCCTTGCATATTTAGCGTATATTCGGATATAATTTATATTTTTAGGCGCGTTATTTTTCAAAAATTGCGGATAGTAAATCCATAGGCTTAACAAAAATAGAACGATGAAACATCTCTGGCTAGTATTTTTTTTACTTTTCCTGACCATGCATCTAAGTTGTCAAAATTTAGAAGAACGAGTACAGATTCTTGAAAAAGAGAATGAACAATTAAGAAAAAAATTAGAAGATTGCCAAAGTTCACCTTTTATCAAACTCGCAGATCATCTTGAAAACGAAAAATTAGGCGAAAACTCAACACATTCAAGAGAAGAGTTACACACCATTCTTCTAGAAGATATAAGTAAAAAATCTACAGAAAGCGCTGCCGTTGCCAAAGCAGTAATTAAAAAAACAGATGATTTATTAAATTACTGTGAATTGGTAAAGGATAATTTAATTCAAAGAACAGGAGGAATAGATCCAATAAGGAATAGGCCCAAAGGATGCCTTGATAAAAATATAGGAACTGAGCTATTAATTGTGGAAAAGAAAGGAGGTGAACTAAAAGAGAAAATTACAATTCTCAGAGATGAAATTTTAAAAATCGTTGGGGAAAGTCCTACTTATTCAAACCGAATTACATTAAAAATAGATCCATTTCCAAAAGAAAAATATAACTCTTGGGAGGAATATAAATTCACAAAAATGCCATTGTGTGCAATTTTGCCAATGATTGCGAATATAAAAGCCCAAGCAAAAGAATCGGAAATTGCCACCTTAGAATATTTAAAAGAATAATGAGCCTAATAAAAGCTATGACGTCCATACTTCCCAAATGGTTCGTACAGTCGCATAGTAGAGATGTTCGGCACAACCCTAATCCTTAGGATTATTAAAACTAAATTCGAATGAAGAAAACCATATTATTTTTGCTTGTTATTATTTTTCATTCCTGTAGTCCTGTGGTTAATATGGATGAATATTTTTTATTGGAAAACGATGAAATCTTAACTATCCGAAAATTCGATAAAAATTTATCCATTCCTGCAATCCCGTTAGTAGGAATTATAGAAGCTGGGAGTGACAACTTTGAAATTATCAAAAAAGCCGTTGCGGAGATTGAAGTATGGAATAGAATCACCGCCAGTCCTTCAAAAGCTAAAATGGTAATTTCAGGAATCGATTTTGATTTATTCGTTTATGAAGATCATGTAATTTTTAAAGATAAAAATAATCGAGAATTACTTGGAAAATCATCTATTTTACAAAAATTAACCACCTTGGATTATGGAACGAATAATCACGAACTTGAAGAATTTTATGGCCGAGGGTATCTAGTCTATGATAAAACGATATTTTGTTCATTTGTGCCCGTTTATAAAGAGTATGAATACAAAAAAGAATATTGGAAGATTTGGGATAAAGAATTTCGGTTGTTGGGCGAAGGGAATTTCATTATTAAAGAAAAAGTTCCTTTAAAAGAAACAAGCTGCGGAGAAGTCCGTGTAAGATATGAAGTGATTGATAGGGCAAATTGGCGTAATTATTATCAAGGGAACGAACCTTTAGATTCTATATTTCATCGGATTGAAATCAGTGGGCCCAAGAAGTATCCGAAGTTGCCTCTCCAACTCCTTGAATAGTTGGACATCGTTTTGTAAATTTAATGAATAAAATCAATAAACTGAGTAAAAATGAACTATTGGGAAGGAGAAAAAATAAGATTAAGAGGATTGGAATTAGAAGATTTAGATTTCTTTTATAATTGGAATTTAGAGACTGAAACGCAAAGGAATTTAGCTTGGATATGGTTTCCAAGTACAAAAGAAAGTCAAAAAGAATGGATTAAGAAAGAAAGTTTGAATAAAGGAGAAAATGATGAATATTTTCTAGTAATAGAAGAAAAGGAAGGCAAACAAGTAGGAAGCATCAATTCAAATACAGTTAGCAAAATAGATGGTTCTTTTAGATATGGAATAGCAATAATAGAATCAGCAAGAAAAAAAGGATATGCACGAGAAGCAATTCGTATTTTTTTGAATTATTATTTTAATGAATTAAGGTATAACAAAGTAAATGCTGCTGTTTTTGAATATAATGAGTCATCCAATATTTTACATAAAAAAATGGGCTTTGTAAAAGAAGGTCAATTGAGAAAGGTGAAATTCACTAATGGAAAATATTGGGATATGATACTTTACGGAATGACAAAAGATGAGTTTAATTCAATGTAAAAAAAACTGTACACAACAAAAGAGAGGCTGCTACAAAAAGTGTGTCAAGAAAATCAAAATCAATAGAAATCATATGACAAGAAATACTTGAGCCCGCAACTCAGATTTATTATTAAAAAAAGAAATAAGGAAGACAATAGGAAACAAAATATATTTCGATTGTGTGCCTATAAAACCTGTCACTTTTCATTTGGGCAGTTAAACAATTTCCAATCTCTTTTTACTAACTTTAGGTAAGCATAACGAAAACAGACTTGCTTAAACAATTCAATCTTGAGGGCAAAAAATCAATCATTTCAGGCGCTTAAAATTTCTACATTATGGATATCATTGGATCAATTATAAGTTTCTTTTTACAGGCATCTTTTAATGCAGGCTTTTTCGTCGTTGAGTTATTGGACATATTCGACATATTCAAATTGAAGAAGAACGGTAAACTAAAAGAGGAGATCTCTTCTTTCTCAATTAAGAAATTTATCATTTCTATCATTGGAGGATTTATCATCATGCTGATCACCGTCGCGGTCATCTATTTATTCATTTATTTATTTTTCAAATTCTTGTGATAGCCATTTCTATTTTCAAAAACACTCTCATGAAATCGAATATATTAATACTTCTTTTCTTTCCCTTGTAATTGGTAGTTGTTTACAAACCCCAACTCATCTATTGAATCTACCGACTCAAGTATAATATGGAAGATGGTAAATACATAGAATCCACTGATACAGTTTTTAATGGGAAAAAATCCTTTGTATCAAAAAAAGAAATGACAAATTAAACTTAAAACAAACCCGATTCCTTTTATCCTTTTTTATTAAAATACTTTTTTTCTGCTTCTTGGCTATTCTCCACTTTTTGTTCTTTCAAACCTTGCATTTGAAAAAAGAAATCTGGAGCAAATATCATTAGAGGTAAAGCAAATAGAACCTCCCCTGTACTCCAATCAAAATTCCATTTTTCTCTTTTTATAGTTTTATGTGTTAAAAGGTAGTCACCAAGGTTTTGTAATTCTTTCCAAGAGGAAAAATTCATTCTACCTACTTCAATCGTTTTCTCTGGACGTTTTTTGTTTTTTATCTTAATTTGAATTTTTCTAATGGGTTTATAATATCTTTTAAAAAGTACCGAAAACATTAAATCTTGATCCTCAATAATTTTATTCATCCCATTTATATATTCGATCAGCACTTCTTTTTTTTCAGAATTAAACGTTATCTTTTTTACAATAAAATCTTCTTTTCTAAAGCTCTTTACAGTAAAGAAAAATCCTAAAACAACGAAAGGAATAGTGATTACTTTAAAGAAAAGATAGAACTTAGTTAAGCTCAAATACAACAGTAAAATCAATATGATTCCAATACTGAAAAACAACCAATGCTTCGTCTTTACATGATCTCTTTCAAATTCCTTCATTTTTAGTTTTTTATATTAACAACAACTATTGATCGTTTTATATAGATAAAAGTATAATAAATTTGAGAGATAATGAAGTAATGGTATTAAATAGATGTAATAGATTCCAATAATACATAGTATGTACCTGCACTGGGTTTTGTATACAGAAAATATTGAACAACAACACAATCGATGGAAAAGAACAAAAGATTTAATAAGTCTAGATGTCTCTTCTTCCTATTGTAATCTTTCCAGATTGTCCTTATATTTAATCATTGATTAATAAATTATTAGAATGAATCTGAAAGAAAAAATTAAATTCAGAGCATTAGCGCCTAGAGATGTGGAAGATTTATTTGAAATTTATTCCGATAAAGAGGCCATGAAGTTTCGAGGAAGCCAACCTATGAAAACCCTAGACGATGCTAAAAAATATGTAGCGGACAAAAAAGTACTCCAGGGAAAAACTCTAACCATTCGAATGGCAGTTGAATGCGTGCAATCGAAAAAAATAATCGGAAGTGTAATGTATAGATTCGATGTAAATAATCAATCAGAATGCCAAATAGGATATTCCATTGGCCGTAAATTTTGGGGACAAGGATTTGGAAATGAGATGGTCCACATTTTACTACAGACCCTTAAAGAGAAAAAAACAGTTAAGGAGGTAATCGCATGGACAAACAAAGCCAATGTAGCATCAATCAAAATTTTAGAAAAAAATAAATTTCTGCAAGTTGCACAAAATGAACATCCTGAGCGTTACCTTTACCGAAGAAAATTATAGTGCAATTTTAAAAATAGAATAGATGAGATTTACCAATTTACATACCCATTCAAGATATTGTGACGGAAGTGATCCACTTGAAAATTATGTAAAAGAAGCAATTAAATTAAAGATGCAGGGTCTTGGTTTCTCTGGTCATGCCCCCATAGGGTTTTCTAGTAAATGGCATATGAAAAAAGAGGATTGGACGAATTATATAAATGAAATCCATCAACTACAAAAAAAATATAAAGATCAAATAGAGATAAGTAAAGGGCTGGAAATAGACTATATAAAAAACTCGAACTTAACCTTCCCCTTTGATGAAGAAACGCTTGATTATACCATTGGTTCTGTACACTATGTAGGCCAATATAATGACCTTGAATTTTGTGGAATCGATTATACTAGAAAAGAATTTGAACGAGGACTTAAAGAAATTTTTAAAGGAGACATCCAAAAAATGGTGAAGGAATATTATGATTCTATCATCGAAATGATACAAAAAAACAAAGTAACGATTATTGGACATTTAGACTTGATCAAAAAACTAAACAAGGATAACAGATACTTTAATGAAGAAGCAAAATGGTATAAAGAAATCATAAAAAATACCTTAGCGGTAATCAGCAAGACGGATTCGATTGTAGAAATAAATACCAGAGGAAATTATAAAGGATATGCAGATGAATTCTATCCAAGTAACTGGATTATAAAATGTTGTTTAAAAGAGCAAATAAAATTGACCATAAATTCTGATGCGCACAACCCCAAAGAATTGCTAGAAGGCTATGATCGAGTTTTAGACTTACTAAAAGAATTAGGCGCGAAAACATATTTTAGTTATGTAAATCGAGCTTGGGTGGAAATGAACATATAGAAGTTGTTTAAGCGCTATTTTATCATCTACAGGCAAATCATGGATAGTCAAAAAGAGATTCGTCTTAGCTATCAAACATTTACCTTTTATATACAACATAATTTTTAACAAGGCCTAATATGTGGTTCGAAATACGAAAACCAAGAAAAGAAGATATCACAAAAATCAACAAATTATTTGAACAGACTATTCAAGATAGTTTTAAAAAAGAAGGAATTATTGACCCGCTTAACCTCGAAGCAAATAAAGAAATAGAAGCACTAAAACAAAGTTTGAATGAATACTTTAATTCAAAAAACTTAAAAGACAATTTTCTAATAGCCTGTGATAAAGACCACATTCTGGGAACCATTGCCTATGGAAAAGCGAATCGTTTAATTGAGGAAAATCTAAAGATAGATTATAGTGGTGTTCCAGAGATTAAAAGTGTATACATCTTACCTAACTATCAAAATAAAGGAATTGGGACTTTCTTATTCACCAAAACACTAGTACACTTAAAAGAAGATAAGATCAACTATTTTTGCCTAGATTGTGGATATAAAAGCGCACAACAATATTGGAGCAATCGATTAGGCCAACCCTTATGTGTACTAAAAAATTACTGGAGTAAAGGAAATCACCACATGATTTGGCATGGTCATGTGGATAAAATTTTAGACGCATTGCAAAGAGATAATAATACTTACCTTTAGAAAAAAGATCATAATTTTAGAATCTACACATCACATGATAAAAAACAAAAAAAGTATCTTAAAGCATATTTGTTATACCGAAATGGTTTATGGTCGGATAAATAAAAAATTAAACAGCAAGTATAGCAAAGGAGAAATTGAAAAAATGATTTTCGAAATCATTGAAAAAACAGAGGTAAATTGTTTCGTAAAAAAAGGAAAAAACTTCTATATTTCAAATGAAGAAAATAATATTAGAATTACCATAAATTCAAATACCTTTAGAGTCATTACTGTAGATTTATTATCGAAAATAAAATAGAAGCCTCCAATTTTTAAAACCCTCTTTATTGATATTTGATCATTGTCTTAAATCTAAACATGAAAATAAATATACGCTTTGGCTTCCTTCTTTGTATTATTTAGATACCAAACTAGGACACGCTTTTCTTTTTAAACCACTTCAAGAATGGATGAAGCCCACCATACAATGGGCTAATGGAAATTATGAATTTGAATAATATAATTGACGATAATAGTTGTATGATTTTTTATCACAAAATTCCTTTTTTATATTTATAATTAAAGAAAAAAATAATGCTAAACTTTTTAAAAAAGAGTATTGCACAAGGTGTACTTATTGTTTTACCTCTATTATTTCTAATATGGGTTTTAAAGGCCGCGATCGGTTTAAGCGCTGAATTATTAGAACCGTTTTCTAAGCAATTATTCTCTCTTCGAAATAGTGCTTTGTATGAAGAACTATTATGGTTCAAAATTGTTAAGTTTTTCGTTCTTTGTTTTATTGTTGGCATCGCTTATGAACTCATTTCAAAATTATCATTTGCACAAAAGGTAGATGCTTATATTATTCGAAAATTGCCCTTTTATAATTATATGAAAAGCGTATTATTTCGTTTTGCTAAAAAAGAAAAATTTCCATTTAAAGAAGTGGCTTATATAAAAATGAATGCAAAAGGTGATTTAGCTTTGGGTTTTATTTCTGAAAAAATCAATAACGACAAATGGGCTGTTTTTATACCTACTAGTCCAAACCCAACGACAGGATCTATACGCATCATGGCTAAAGAAGATATTTATCTATCTAATTTAAGCATTGAAAAAGCCATTAGTATATTAATCACTTGTGGTTCGGGTATTGAAAATAACTCCGCTATTCTAATGTCTAATAATAATTAGTCAACTCTTTTGATTACAGGATTTCTATTAATTAAGAAAAGCAAAAGAGTTAAACCTTCTGATTGACAAAAATTGTTTTATCAATCCTAATTATTCGATCCTATGTTCCATAATTCGATTCCAACAATTTCCTTAAAAAAATAAAACATAACAAATTACCTTTATATAAAAGATAAAATATAGCTTTGTTAAATTCAGCATATCCTTTGGCAAAGGCTCTATTATCATTTTAAAATTAAAGAACAGTGTTAAGTCTCCATTGCAACGCAATGAAGTACTTTATTTTTTAGGATAGCTTAGCGCAATTTAGTTTAAATCTTGTATGACTATGATTAAAAAAACTACATATGGTATCATTGTATTTTTATTCATTTTGGGTGGAATAAAAGCACAACCATTTTTTGAAGTTACCATTATTTCAGATGCCGCTTCACAGGAGAATCATTTCTTTGAAGAAACAATTAAATCCGAAATAAATGCCTTGCTTTCTTCACAATACCAATTGAAATTTACAGAAGTGTATACTGAAGGGAACATCAACAATATCAAAAATGAAATAGCAAAAGTTTATGCCCAAAATCAGGCGGATGTACTTATTGGCTCAGGTATTATTTCCAGTAAATTACTTGCCGACCAAAACACATTTCCTATTCCTACTATTGCTTCTATTCAACTATCCAACAATACCAATACGGTAAGTGGAATTTCCAATTTCACCTATATCAACTCCCCTTTTAATATCGAAGAGGGATTTAAGGTATTGAAGGAAATTTGTCAATGTAAAAAATTGGTGGCTCTTACAGACTCTAATCTTTCCGCAATAGGAATGAAAGGAGAAGATCTTTATTCAGAAAAGACATTGGAAATAGATTGGTTAAATCTTGATTCGGATCTAGATAAAACTATTTCTTCGATCTCTAGTGATATGGAAGCCGTATATATTTTATCTCCGTTAACTCAATATACGCCTGATGAATTACAACGATTTATCAACCAATTGAATGAACGAAAATTACCTACCTTTACTTTATTGGATGTACCCATGTTGGAACTCGGTGCCTATGCTTCCTTTTCCTCAAGCGATAATCTTAAAAAAATCCCAAGAAGGATTGCTATGAATATTGAGCGTATTGCAGAAGGAAAAAATCCCAAAGAATTTCCTGTGAATATTGAAACCTTTAACAACCAGTTGGTGATCAATATGGAAACCGTCAATAAGATTGGTAAATACCCCCATTGGACGCTTTTAGATAATGCACTTCTGACCCATATCAACAAACCCAATACCGAAAGAGTCCTCAACTTAAAATCAGCCATAGCGGAAGGTATTCAAAACAACTTGGGTTATCAAATAGAAACAAAGCAAACTCAAAAGACTGAAAAAGAAATTGGCTTGGCAAAAAGTAAATATTTACCCAATTTAAGTGCGGAAACTACAGGTTTTGTTGTAGACAAAAATTCGAAGAATGGTTCATTAGGTTCGCTTGGTGATTTTAATTGGACCGCAGGGGCTTCTTTTTCTCAATTGATATTATCCGAACCCGCATTGGCTAATATTGCCATTCAAAAATTATTATACGAAAGTCAACAAGCAGCACAAAAACAATCGGAACTGGATGTCGTCTTGGAAGTTGCTCAACGTTATTTCAATTATATGCAAGTATTGTCTATCGTAGAATTACAAAATGACAATATCAAGGCAGTCAATCAAAACCTGACAATTGCAAAGAATAAAGAAAAAGTAGGTTACAGCGGAGCTAGTGATGTGTATAGATGGCAAATAGAATTGGACTTGGCCAAAACAGATTTATATGGAACCAAGGCGCAATTAAAATCAGTGGGTTTTCAGTTAAATGAAACCTTGAATCGCCCTATAGGAGAAGTATTCACCATTGAGGAATCAGAAAATAGCAATCCGCTTATTGAAGAGTTAGATGATTTTTTTGTGCACATTATTAAAGACCAATCCGATTTAAATGATTTGTCTAATTTCATGGTCAATGAAGCCTTAGTCAATCTTCCAGAAATACAACAAATAGAATTAGCTATAGCCGCACAAGAACGATTATTGAAATCAAATCAACGTGCTTTTTATTTACCTACCATTGCTCTTGGAGCTGGATATGACATGAATTTAGTCACTGTCAATCCCAGTGCCCCACCTCCGATTCCTGGTTTTGAAGTAAATAATAAACCATCGTGGAATACTGGGATTTCTGCTTCCATACCACTTATATCTGGAGGTGCTAGAAAAAAGGAAAAGGAAAAAAATGAAGTCGGTTTGTATCAATTACAAGACCAACAAAAAGACGTAAACAATTTACTTGAATTACAAGTAAGAGCAAACGTTGAATTAGTCAATGCTTCTTATAATAATATCCGACTTACTAAAAGTGCCGCAGCCGCCGCAGAGAAAAACATTGCCATTGTTCAAGATTTATACCTGTCGGGACAAGTCAATGTGGTTACCTTGGTGGATGCTCAAAATGCATTACTTGGGGCACAAATCAATGCAGCCAATGCCATCTATCAATTTATGATAGACTACTTTTCGTTGCAACGTTCTACGGGTAATTATACCTTCTTGGCAACCGAAACACAACGAGCACAATTTCTTCAAAAGTTTCTAAATTTTAAAACGAAATAAAATGCGATTACTTACTTTACTTTCCTTGATACTTTTCTTCCTATCATGTAAGGAGAAGTCAGTGGAAACGATTAAAAAAATTCGACCAATCAAATATTCCAAGGTTGTCCAATCTTCTGGACTTGAAACGCACTCTTTTTCAGGTGTAGCCAAGGCCCAAAATGAAACTAATCTCAGTTTTAAAGTTGCAGGCACTTTAAGCGCTGTAAAGGTGGAGTTAGGTGACCGAGTCAGAAAAGGACAGCTTATTGCAACGATTGATCCCGCCGATTATAATATTAGTACCAATCAGGCACGTTCGCAAAAAGAAGGCTCCCTTGCTAATGTTCAAAGTGCAGAAGCCAATGCCAAAGCTGCGCAGACTCAACTCATCAATGCACAAGCCACTTACGACCGAGTCGCTAGTCTTTATGAAAACAATAGTGTCTCATTGAGTGATTATCAAAATGCAAAGGCAGGATTAGATGCTGCCAAGGCGCAATATGACGCAGCAAATTCGCAGATTAAGGCAGCAACCACCCAAGTTAATTCCGCAGATCAACAAATAAAAGCAGCAACTAATCAGGTGAATTATACCCGTTTGGTTTCTCCTATGAACGGAGTGATAACCGCTGTGCAGGTAGAATCCAATGAGATTGTCAATTCGGGTAAAGTGATTGTCACTGTAAGTTCACTTGGACGTCCCGAAGTGGAAGTCGGTGTACCCGAAGTTTTTATTAATAGAATAAAAAAAGGACAGAAAGTAAATATTACCTTTTCTACTTCTCCAGGACAAATTTTTGAAGGCACAGTGGATCAAGTCGCCTATGCTTCAGGAAATTCTCCTACCTATCCAGTTATTGTTGACCTTAATAAAGAGGCAGAACAAATCAGACCGGGCATGGCGGCGAATGCGACATTTGTTTTCTCCAACGGTAAGCAAAATGGAAAATCAAAAATGGTGGTTCCTATTGCTGCTGTAGGAAAAGATAATTCTGGCAATTTTGTATTTATATTAAATAAAAAAAGTGATGGCGTGTATGTAGCAGAGAAAAAGATCATCACCATTGGAGAATTAATGCCTGATGGTTTTGAGCTTATTAGCGGTCTGAAAGGAGGAGAAATTTTAGCTACTGCAGGTCTGAAGTCTTTGATGACTGGTTCAGAGGTGAAATTATTGAATGACTAAAAAACTTGACATATGAACATTACCAAAACTGCCCTATCATACAATCAAGTTACTTTTTTAATTATTGGTATAATTACCATCCTCGGCCTGACGGGTTACCAAGAATTATCAAGAGATGCCATGCCACCTTTTACCATTCGAACTTGCAGTATTGTAAGCACCTTTCCTGGAGCCTCTCCTGAAAGAGTAGAAACATTGGTGACTGATAAAATTGAAAAAGTGATTCAGGAAATACCTGAATTACATACCGTAACGAGTGAAAGCAGAACCAGTCTTTCTATTATACAAGCAGAATTAAAACCAGAAATAAAAGAAGAAGACCTACAAGCCATTTGGGATAAAATCAGACGGAAAATTTCAGCAATCGAATCAGAACTCCCAAGCAATGTATATCCTGATATCAAAGATGATGGCTTGGGTGTTGTCTATGGTATCCAATTAGGATTAGAAGCAGATGGCTATTCTTATGCAGAGATGAAAGAACAAGCCGATATCATTAGAGATGATTTAATTCGACTAAAAGAAGCATCAAGAGTAGAAATCGGAGGCGCGCAGGAAGAACAAATATTTATTGAATACGACAATGCAAGTTTAGCACACTATGGCATTTCCAGTAACCAAATCAAGAATGCTATTTCTACTACCAATATCGTATTTCCCGGAGGGAGTGTTGGTTTGGGAAAAGAAAGAATAGTCATTGAGCCAACAGGAAATTATGAAGTTTTAGATGATTTAAAAAACACCTTGGTCTCTATTGGTCCAAGCGAAAAGGTAAAATTGGGAGACATCGCCCAAGTGCGTTTTGGCTATAAAAAGCCTCAAGAAAGTATTGTAAAAATCAATGGCAACAAAGGATTAGTGCTTGCCGTGGCGCTTCAAGAGGGTGCCAACCTTACCAATCTAGGAGTAACGATAGACAAAAAAATAGCATTGTATAATGCCTCAATTCCTTTTGGGATGAAAGTAACGCGAACGGCTTCACAAGATATTTACGTCAACAAAAGTGTAGATAGTTTTGTGGGCAACGTCATTCAATCTATTGCCATTGTATTGCTTGTCATGCTTATGTTTTTAGGACTCCGAACAGGCTTAGTCGTGGCCAGTTTAATTCCTCTAGCAATGGTCATGTCATTGATGATAATGAACCTCATGAATGTCGGTTTAAATCAAGTGACTTTGGCAGCTTTAATCATGGCACTTGGTATGTTGGTGGATAATGCGATTGTAGTTTCCGAATCCATTCTTGTAAAAATGGAACAAGGAATGAAAGCAGCAGAAGCAGCTATCAGTAGTTCCAAAGAATTGACTATTCCGCTCTTAATATCTACCCTAACTACTTCCGCAGCATTTTTAGCTTTTTATTTAGCACAAAATACTATGGGTGAAATGATGGGAAATATTTTCATCGTCATCACCATTGCCTTGCTTTCATCATGGATTTTAGCTTTGAGTATAGTCGCTATGTTAGCGGTATATTTTATGAAGGTTAAACCGCAAACCGAAGCGGTAGAAAAAGTTTCTCTATTTGACAAACTGAATGTAGGTTATAAAAAGATATTGATAACAACACTAAATTTTCCAAAAATATTTCTTCTTCTTGTTGTAGTAAGTTTTTTCGGAAGTCTGTTATTATTTCCTAAATTGCCTTTCATATTTATGCCAGACAGCGATCGAAATTTGGTGGTTGTAAATATAGATTTACCCTTGGGTTCAAAAATTGAAGAGACAGAAAAAGTAGTAGACGAAATATCTAGCTTTATCGAAGACAAACTATTTATACCAGCGAATGAAGAAACTTCCCAAGATGGAGTAACCAGTTGGTCCTCTTTTATTTCGAAAGGACCAAGTAAGTATGACCTTGGTTATTTACCTGGACAACCCAATTCTGGATATGCCCACCTGTTGATTAACACAACTACATTTGAAGCGAATCCTAAGATAATAAATGCGATTGATGAATATACATTTGAACGATTTCCCAATGCCGAAATTTCTGTTTCTCCTTTAGGTTCGGCTGGTGGTGCTCCATATGATGTAGGAATACGTATCACAGGAAAAGACTCCGAAACATTGCTTCAATTATCACAGCAAGTAAAGCGTCAAATGGCATTGATGGATGGCACTAAAAACATCAAAGATGATTGGGGGCCAAAAATAAAGAAAGTAAACATTGATATCAATCAAGATAAAGCAGGTCGTGCTGCGGTGACTAACCAAGATATTGCTCTATCATTACAAACGGCAATGTCAGGAATGAACATAGGCGATTTTCGGGATTTAGATGGGAATATCCCAATCATGATGACCAATTTAGAAAGTGAAGAAATCAGTGTTCAAGACTTAGAAAGCATTAATGTTTTTTCTCAATCTACGGGTAAAAATGTTCCACTCGTTCAAGTCGCAAATATTGATATTGATTGGCAAATTGCTAAAATATTCCGTAAAGATTTGAACCGAACGATCACCGTCTCCTGTGATGCGAAAGATGGTTTTACAGCCTCCCAACTAACAAGAGAATTAACTCCATTTATGGACGAAATAAAAACCGATTGGCAAGCAGGTTATGGGTACAGTTTAGGAGGAGAAAGTGAAGCAAGTTCGGAGGCTTTGGGTGCTATTGCAGCAAAACTTCCAATAGCAGGTTTCATCATTATTTTCCTATTGATGTTCCAATTTAATTCTTTTAAAAAGACTACAATTATTTTATTGTCTATTCCGCTTGGGCTTATTGGAGTAATCCTTGGTTTACTATTATTCCAATCTTACTTTGGCTTTATGGCTTTCTTAGGATTAATCTCTTTGGCTGGGATTGTTATCAATAATGCGATTGTTTTACTAGACAGAATTGAGATAGAACAAACAGATTTTGGAAGGGCTCCTTACCAATCCATTATCAGTGCTGCACAGCAAAGATTTAGACCGATTTTATTAACTACATTTACCACAGTACTCGGACTCATTCCTTTGTATTTAGGAGGAGGATTAATGTGGGAGCCCATGGCCGTTTCGATCATGATTGGTTTGTTGTTTGCTACGGTAATCACCTTGTTGTTTGTACCCGTGATGTATAAATTAATGTTTGGTGTTAAAATAGAACATGAGCATAATTAAGTAATAGGACAAAATAAATGGGTAAGAAAAAGAAATGACTAAAAGCATCAGAAGCATATTAATTCGCATTGTTTTGGTTTCGTTATATGCAATCCTAGTAATGAAACTAGTGGCGTTTACTATGTCTGATGATGTGCAATACCAATCGCATATACCTCATCAAGTATTTTTGATTTTCTATCTGCTTTTCTTCAGTTTAAATACTGAAGGCAGCTTGTTTTTTGATCGTTTTTTAAATAAAAATCTTCCTTGGTTTGAAAATCCTAAAAAGCGGATTATTATTCAATTATCTTTTATTATTCTATGGACCTTTATCACCATTGGATTACCTTTTACGGCTTGGTATTTTATAAATGGAAAGTCTTTAGCTTATCCACAAGGATCAGTCATTTTATTTATAGGTGCTGTGGTATTTCTAGTTGGTTTTATTGGTATATCAGCAACCAAAAACTTTTTTGAACAATGGCAAAGTTCATTATTAGATTCAGAACGGATAAAACAAGAAAAATTGAAAGCCGACTATCAGGTTCTTCAAAATCAGATCAACCCCCATTTTTTATTTAATAGTTTAAATGTATTAATCTCAGAAATAAAACACGACCCCAATACTGCCGTTGATTTTACAAGGAAATTATCGAAAGTCTATCGCTATGTTTTACAAAGTAAAAATCATGATTTAATTACATTGGAGAAGGAACTTAAATTTATTGATTCCTTTATTTATTTGCATAAGACTAGAATTGGCAACGCGGTAGAGTGTACAAAAAATATTTCAGAAGAAGCATTGCAAATGGAATTGCCACCCCTTACCTTGCAAATATTATTGGAGAATGCGATTAAGCACAATATTACCAATGAAGAAAATGTATTGAAAATTTCAATCCATACCGATGGAGAAAATAACTTAATTGTAAGTAATAATTTACAGATTATTGATAATGTAGATTCTACATACACGGGTTTGTCAAACCTGAGTAAGCGTTTTGAATTGCTTAATAAAGATGGATTTTCTTATGGAGAACAAGAAGAAAAATTTGTAGTAACAGTTCCTTTAATCGAAGAATAAAATGGCAATAAAAGTTTTAATCATAGAAGATGAAATTCCTGCTCAACGCTTGTTGAAAGAAACCTTGCAGGAAATCAATTTTGAAACGGAAGTAGTGGGTTGTTTGAATAGTATAAAATCAGCCCTTGAATGGTTTCCAAACCATCCCGCTCCTGCCATTATTTTACTTGACATTCAATTGTCAGATGGCCTTAGTTTTGAAATATTTAAGCAAATAAAAATAGATAGTATGATCATTTTCACTACTGCTTACGATGAATATGCCATACAAGCATTTAAAGTAAATAGTTTGGATTATTTGCTAAAGCCAATTGAAAAAGATGAACTACAAATTGCGTTTGAAAAGTACCAAGAATATAATAAGCTTTTTATTCAAGAAAAAAATTCCAATATAGATTTTCAAGAACTTGCATCCATCATAAGAAATGAAAAATCAGAATACCGTAAACGTCTCCTAATCCAATCTCACGAATCGTTCTTTTATTTGCCCATTAATCAGATTTCTTATTTTTATAGTAGCCAAGGAATTACTTTTGCAGTAACTTTTGAAAAGCGAGAGCATCCAATTCGTTTTTCATTACAAAGCCTTAAAGAACAATTAAATCCAGAACAATTTTTCAAGGTGAATCGCCAAATTATTATCAATATAGAAATTATCAAAAGGGTCCATTCATATTACGATGGAAAGTTAAAGCTTGAAACACAACCTGCCCATTCTGAAAATATTATTATTGGAAAAGACAAAGCGGCGACTTTTAAAAAATGGTTAGATCGATAAAAGGCTATATTATTTTTATAGCACAAGGATAAGCGGACAAAAGCAACTTTATTGGGTTTAATCCCTTTGAAATAGGATTTGAATTTGTTTCAAATAGAAATAATTACCCCAAGCAATCTCCTCCCCTCAAGTCATGTGATATCGACCATGACGACACCCTTATTTTTTAGTGTTATTCAGATATAATTTATATTTTTAAGGGCTTTTTTTCGATGTGGGGATATAAAATAGTTGACCTAATTAAACCTACGTAAAAAAAAGAGTCAAAAGATAAATGAACTTAAAAAAATGCAACATGAATAAAATACCTTATCTAATGATTTTCGCAGTCTTATTATTTACAGCTTGTAATAAAGACGAATCAGATACGCTAGACGATGGAATACCTGTAGTTCAAGCGGAATCTTCTTTTCCCGTTTTGAACGATGAAGATATCACCTATGCGGAAGGGCTTAGTCATAGTAATAGCAGTACTTCCCCTTTTGCAACTCCTTTAAAATTAGATGTTTATTACCCTGATAATAGTTCTACCAACAGACCCGTATTTATGTTCATTCATGGTGGAGGATTTACCGGAGGAACAAAGACGAAGCCTGAAATTATCAATATGGCTAATTATTATGCTTCAAGAGGATGGGTTTTTATTTCTGTAGATTATAGAACAACAGAAGAATTAGGCATGATACAAGGAATGACCGAAGAAGAATTAATAACATTTTATAAAGGAATTGCACCACAAGAATGGATTGAGCAAGCTTTGGAAGGAGCAGAGAACTCAGGTCAGGTTCAGCAAGCCATTGCGATGTATCTTGCCCAAAGAGACAACAAAGCCGCTCTTCGCTGGACGGTAGCCAACGCAAGTACTTATAACATAAACAAAGACTTCATTACCGTAGGAGGAGCTTCAGCAGGAGCAATTACTACCATTGCTTTAGGAATTTCAAATCTCGAAGACTTTAGAGACGAAATTACGATTAGTGATGATCCTACACTTTCCACTACCAACTTAACCGAAACTTATACAGTGAGAAGTATGGTTTATTTCTGGGGTTCAAACATAAAGTTAGATGTGTTTGAATCGGTTTATGAATTGAATAGATATGATAGCACGGACCCTGAATTATTCATGGCACATGGAGATCAAAATGACCCCGTTACTCCTTATGAGGAAGCACTTGAACTACAGACCATATATGACTCTTTAGGTATTTATAATGAACTGGCCACTTTATATGGATTTGGTCATGGAGCTTGGAATGCAGAGGTAAACGGAAAAGGCTTATCTGAATTGTCCTTTGACTTTTTAGTGGACAGACAAAATTTGAAGGTGGAATAATTAACAACGAAGTGATTGTGTTAGATATGAAGGAGTTTTAAAAAGAGCGCTACTTATAAAAGTTAGATTTTTTCAATACTTGCCAATAAATAGAAAATGAAAAAGTATTTTACTTTTTTGTAATAGAAATTATTCCCCTAATCATTGGAATGAAGAGCGAAAATATTTTGAGGAAATTCAAAAAAGATAAACTAAGGATTTTATCAATTTATAGGGGGCAGGCCAGAATGCGAGGAGAGACTACCATAGGTAAGAAACGAAAAAAAGAAGCAAAAAACAGAAATCAAATCTAGAAAGAATTAACTTGATTTACTGAAAGTTTAAAACAATATACCACGCAATGTAAACTTAATAATCCTATCCCTTTGGACAGGCCCCACTAAATTATACACAAGCTACCAGATGAAAATACCACTAAACGAATTTGAACAATTTATTGATGAAAAAATTCTAAAAAGAGGACTATCATATTATAAAGATGGTGCAATAACCGATTTTTCAGAAATTTCTTCTGGAGAATATGAAGCTATTGTTTCAGGTTCGGAGGAATACACGATTCAATTAGAGATTAACAACAATACCATAACGTATCACAATTGTGATTGTCCTTATGATATGGGGCCTGTTTGTAAACACATAGTTGCAGTAGTTTTTCATTTGCAACAAGATGAGTTAGAATTGAATCAATCTAATTTCACAATTCCTAAAAAGAAAAAAACAAAGTCTGTTTTCCAGCAAGTAAAAGAATTGTTAAAAGAAATTTCACACAAAGAGCTAATTGATTTTGTTCAAGAAAAAAGCAAAAAAGACAAAAAGTTTAGAAACCTTTTTTTAGCATCATTTGGGTATTTAAGTCAAAATTTATCGAAAGAGTTTTATAAAAAACAAATTCATTCCATTTTACAATCTGCCGCAGCTAGGAATGGGTGGATAGGTTGGTCTGATATGAGATATGTGGTAAAAACCACTAAACCATTTTTAGAAAATGCCGAAAATAATTTAGCTAACCATAATTTTGAAAATGCTTTTTTTATAAGTACAGCTTTATTGGAAGAAATGACAGAAGCGATTCAATATGTAGATGATAGCAATGGTGATTTAGGCTTTTTTATAGAATCAGCTTTAAGATTGCTTTTTAATTTGGCAGAAGAGAAACTCCCAAAAGACTTAAAAAAGAGCATATTTGAATATTGTATTTCTTCTTTTAATCAACGATCATTTGCTGGTTGGGACTGGCATTTAGATATGTTACATCTTGCTTGTCAATTAATTGAAAAAGAAAGTGATGCTGATATAATACTTAGCTGTTTGGATACTGTTAACGGAGATTACGAACGAGAACGAGCGCAATCCTTTAAACTGGATTTATTAAGGCAATTTAAGGATAAAAAAGAAATAGAAAAATATGTTAATAAACACATTTCGAATTCATTAATCAGAACAAAAGAGATTGAAAGAGCATTTAAAAACAAAGACTTTGAAAGAGTTATAAGTCTTTCTAAAGATGGGATTAATTTTGATAAGAAGGACAAGCCTGGTTTAGTAAAAGTCTGGTACAATTGGTTACTTAAAGTTGCTCAATCACAAAATGATGTTTCAAAAATCATTGAATATTCAAGGTTTCTGTTTATAGACAATTTCTATCCCGAACAAGATTATTATCAAATTCTTAAAGAGCATGTTGACGAAATCGATTGGCATCCATTTTTAGAGGAAATTATAATTGAAATAAAATCTAAAAGTAGATGGAGTTATACTGAATTAATTCGAAAAATTTATATTCAAGAAAAATGGTGGGATAGATTATTGCTAATGTTGAAACAAAATCTTTCTCTGGAAAATATTCAGCAAAATGAACAGTATTTATCAAAAGACTATTCTTCTGAACTTATTGAGATGTATAGTGATAGCATAACAAATTATGTGGCCCAATTTGTCGGGCGAAATCATTATAAAAAAGCTTGTAGATATTTAAGAAGAATGAAAAAGATTGGAGGAAATGATAGCGTAAATGAATTAATAGAATTGTTTAGAAAGCAATATCCTCAACGAAGAGCTTTAATGGATGAATTAAATCGAATATAAAACGCAAGTGTACAACAATTTGGATATTGTAAATGCTCCCTTCAAGAAGGAAACGCCACATGTTACATTTAAGGGGAAGGCGCGTTAGGGTAGTAATAACGAAAAAACTTATCGATTTCAATCTGAAGTTGATGGAATCTGGTTTATCTATTGGATGAATGTGTTTTTATATTTGATCCTTGTTAGAAACTAAGCCATTTAGATATGCTCCATTTGAGATAGAAAAAACAGGAAGCGTATTCCACACAACCACACCACCTATTTATTTACCGATTCGTTCATTGCCATCAAAACATATAAACTAGATGGTCGAAAAAATATCCAATCAATTTCTTAATAATTCATCCAGGCCTATAGCTTTTGAAGAAAGAATCCTTTTGAAATAATTTCCGCCCCCTCCTACCCTAATTGATTATTTTATACCCACAACAATGCGGATATCCTTTTATATTTATTGATATTGAGATAAAATTTATATTTTTAAGGGAGTTATCTGCAATGTTTTGGATATAAGGGAGTTCTCTCCAATACATTTCAAACAGATGAATTTTGAATAAAATAAGTAACCAAATGGATAAATTTCGTTATTGTATGAAACAAACAATATGATTAAGTATTTTACAACCTGTTTGATTTTAGTATACATCGGAAATCTAAACAAAGAAAGACCTAAGATTAATCCTCCAGGAACTATTGAACTATCGACAAATATTTACATAGATGAAAACCCAATTGATAACTTGGCTTGGCAAGAATACATATTTGTGAATTGGGTAGGCCAAATCAATACGAATAAAGAGATACCTTACTTAGATGTTGATGGCTCTTGTGAATTTATCGTTGAAGAAAAATATTTTAGTGAAGCAGAAAAATTAACTGAAAAGTCTATTGGATTTGTACTGTTCAGTTTAGATTCAAGCAGTAATAGTGGTAGTTCAAAATATGCAATGGGAAAAATGGTTGGAATACAAAATTCACATTCTGATAAGGAGATTTATTCCTTCAATTATCCCGTAATAGGCGTAAATAAGAAGGAAGCTGAAAGATATTGCGAATGGAGAACTAAGGCAGTATTACATGTTTATTCGAAGATGAAAAAGAAAAAGCGAGGTAAACACTATACAAAAGTGAAATATAGGTTACCATATGAAGATGAATTGAAACAAGCAATGGAAAAATTTGGTAGTGAAAGTGATGAAGGTCTATTTTTAAATGCTGAAAATGTAGATTTCAAGTATTTAAACAAAACATTTGAAGAGATAACTCTAGATGGGAAAAATCATGAGTTTGTCAGCCCATTCAATTTTGAAAAAAGAGTCGGATTCAGATGCGTTTGTGAAATAGAAAAATATTAATAAAGAGAACAAAAGTATATGACGTACATAGCAGTTAATCACCGCTACGCCGCATCATACAGACCGTTGGAGCACATTTAGGGAAAGAATACCCGAAATGATTAAGTTTTTACCGAAAACAGAACTTTTAAGTATGATATCATTTCAATAGGATATAATGGGTTAACCACAATAAAATTTTGAAGCTTTTAAACCTAAATTGTAGTATAAGATTATCAGATATTATTGCTTTTGCCAATAAAGAATATTATGAATTCTATCATATCTAATAATAAAGCATTTGATTTACTAATTAAGGATGTCGCCTCATTTAATAAATTTCGACTATAAAAGCTAGAAGTGCGATTAAATTTTCAAGGAAAATTTTTAAAAAATATTAAAATACCTGGTGCTTTATTAGTTAATATCGAGTTGCAAAAAGTAAGATTTGAGGAATCAGATTTGTCTGGTGCAATTTTTAGTGGATCTGATCTTTCAGATGCCTTACTATTAAATTCTGTGGCAGTAAAGAGTGTTTTGGGGATTCCAGAATTGATTGATGCAAATTTGGATTTGAACTTACAAGAGTTATTGTTAATTCCTCCTAATCTGTATCAAACGATTTTTTTTTGGAACTGATTATCGTGGTCTACTTTTCTAAATGCTCACCTAGATAAAACAAACTTTAAATGGGCATATTTAGAACAAGTAGATTTTAGAGCTAGTGATTATGAAGGTGCACTCTTTGAATACGCGCAATTTGATAAATCTATTTTTGGATCTGCAGATAAAATATTTTTAAAAAGAGGACTTGGATTTTAAAAATTAATTCTAGGTATTTTCACTGCCTAAAATTGTGCACTATTTTAGCGCTTATTTTTTAAATCAAAATTGTATTTTACAATTGGGCAATATTTTTTTTATTTTCTCTTTTTCTTCGTTTGAGAACTGATTTTGAGATAAATTTAACTTTTCGACATTCTTTAATTTTTTTATTTCCATTGGTAATGAATCCAACATATTTCGACTAAAATCAATTACCTTTAAGTTGTTTAAAGTAGAAATTGCTTTGCTGATTTTTCTAATATTATTATCTGATAAGATTAACGATTCTAAATTTTTCAGTTTAAACAAGCTGTTTGGGATTTTATTAATTTGCCCACTTGTAATCTCTATATGTTTTAATTTAGTCAATTTGCTAATATCTTCTGGAATTTCTTTAATGAAATGAGCATTTCTAAGTGAGATTACACTTAGTTGATCTAGTTCGAATAACTCCTTAGGAATTTTTTGGAAAAGGTTATTACTTAAGTAGATATTTTCCAATTTTTTTAGCCCAGAAAATCCTTTTGGTAAATCCTTCAACTGGTTAAAAGATAATACTAAGATTTTAAGGTTTTTTAAAAAACGAATATCTTCTGGGATAGACGTGATTTCGTTCTCAGAAAGGACAAGCTTCTCAAGCTTAACTAAATTGAACAATTCAAGCGGCAGTTTTTTTAAAGACAATAAACCTAGAAATAAATTTTTTTTGTCTAAAAACTCATTTACAGGTATACTAAATGCTAACTTGAATGCACGTTCAATCTTACTATATTCGCCAGTATTTATTAATTCTTCTAGTGTTGAAACTTCCAATGATTTTTTGTTTTATCTGTTACTAAAGTCGCTTTTTTATGGATTGTGCAAATATACATCTTCTATTTTAAAATTTTAATCTGTGAAAAGGATTAGAGTAAAAGTTTAGAATCTTGAATTAAAAACTGGCTGCAATCGAGTAGACGGCCTCCCCAAGTAATGACATCTTCTTTCCGTCGATTCCTGCCAAATCTACGAATTAGCCTCTTATCATTTTGGGCGTGGATATGAGGTGCTACCTTACCCAGACTAACCAGCCTCGTATCTGATTCCTGTTCGTCAGTACCGACTTTTGTAGTATCGCTTCCTTCAGATCGGAGATCGCTCTCCACCCCCTTGCGACTTACTAATGTTTCGAGTGGTCAAACCCGCACATCAGGGACTTGCACCCTATAGATTAA
>JAHDCJ010000004.1:0-19741 GCA_020629935.1 Saprospiraceae bacterium
AAAAAACTAAATAACATCACTATAATAAAACCCCATTTTGAACTCGCATTTGAAGACATTATACTAGAGATATAACCTACTGGTTTTTTAAACAAATAAAAGGAAAAGAATCCTCCCAAAACATCACTATAACGCTCTGCAAAACGTTCTATTCTTTTACTATCTGGATACTTTTTCATTAAATGCCCTAGCACCATAGAAAACACTAAGAAAGCGAAATATAATCCAATAGCTACATAAATGACATAATCCTCTAATGCAGGTATAATAGAAATAAAGAAACTGAAGATTAAATAAATGATTAAAATTAAGGCACTAATGGAAGACAAAATAATAATAGTTACCGTGGCAATAGAAAAAATCAAGCTACAGTTCTTGTCCAATTCTTGATTATAAGCCGAAAGATCAGGGTACTTTTCCTTCGCCTTCTTCCAATATTTGGGTCCACTACCCGCAGTAGAATCTACATTAATTCCATCGGGATAAACAGAGTTTAAACCTAATAAAGCAATCCAAATTCCTCGAAATAAAAAATGAATGGCAAAAAAGATAATTAAACTTTGAATCCCTGCAAAAACCATCATGGAGGCTATATTTAAAAACCAAAAACCAGTTTCTGTAGATTCCAAAATATAACCTTCCAAATAATGAATTAATATCTCTGGCAACCGCAATAATCCTGCAATGATTAATCCAGAAATCAACAGCTCTGCCTGCCAACTTTGCGCTTCTAAAGCACGCAACCATTTAGGCACTTTTCGCTTTTTATTCTTTGAGCCTAAGCCTTCTTTTTCTACCAATTGTTCTTGCTCCTTTTTACTCATCTTCAATACGTTCTTTTAAATCTCGTTGTATCGCTACACTTGCATTCAACTCAAACCCTACCAACAAAATTAATGCATTTAAATTTAACCAAATCATCGCTACAATTAAGGTACCAATAGAACCATAAAACTGATTAAATCGTCCGAAATTATTTACGAAAAAAGAAAAACCTAAAGAGGTTAAAATAGATAAAATAGTAGCTATTGTAGCACCCGGTGAAAAATAACCAAACTTCTTCCGCATCGAAGGACCATACCGATAAATGGCGCTAATTGCAGAATAAAATAAAAACAATAAAATGATCCATTTTAAAAGACTCGCAAATAGCTTACTAAAACGCCCCCAATTTAAAAAATCTAAAGCCCAATTTAATAAGGCATTTCCCGCAATAATAAACACAATAGACAGTACCAATAACATAAATAAAATAAACATGAGCTGAAACGCCACTAATCGCTTTTCCCAAAATTTGCGCTGTCGAAAGGTCTCTTTATGCATTTTATTAAAGGTGTTCAACATGACAAAAATACCATTGGCCGAAAACCAAATCGCCAACACAAATCCCAAAGACAATAAGCCGCCTCTAGGAATCAACACCAAATCTTCTATCGTACTTGCCAAGGTCTGGAATGCATTTAAAGGCAATACATCCTTCATTAAATCCAATAAAAATTGATCAAAATCTTGAATAGGAATGTAAGGAATCAAGGTAAACACAAATATTATCGTAGGAAACAAAGCCAACAAAAAACTAAAAGCAATTGCACGTGAACGTATAGAAATTAAATCCCGACCCACTTCATTCCTAAAAAACACAAATACATCATACATGGGAATCCCCTCCAAACCAGGCAATGACCGCGTCTTCGTTAATTCTAATAATTGCTTTAAAACGGGTGCTTCTTGCAAGCGTTTTTTCCAACCTTGAAAAAAATTATCTTTCAAAACTCGGCTTTAATAGTTCAATTAATTTCTCTGGTGCTGCACTGCGTTTTCTTCCTGCGGCTTCCACAAAAGCTAATTTAATAAAACCGCCCGCAGCCAACTTTCCATTAGATAAAAATACATCGGTATGAAAAGTTATCGTAGCCCCCGGAAGCTCACGCAAAGTCGTTTTCAATGTAATCAATTCATCATATTGAGGGGCTCTTAAATACCGAATTTGCATACTCATTACTGGACACATTATTCCTTCAGATTCTAACTCAGAATAGGTATAACCCAAATGCCGTAGCAATTCCGCTCTACCTATTTCAAAATACCTCGGATAATGGCCATAATAAACATATCCCATTTGATCCGTATCGGCATATCGAACTCGGATTTTATATTCATGTGTATACATCTCTACTGTTGCTTTTCGCTAATTTAATTTTTTTATAGCATTATGCCCGATTTTATTCCATTTTTTTAAGATACTTTATCATTCTCTTTTCCAGATAAGTTCCTTTTCATCGAAATGAAAGATAAAAAATTTAACTATTAATTATTTTCATGTATATTTAAAACCTAAAATCTAACCCTTCCCCAAATTTATTTTTAGACGTTGTTTAATTAAAAACAAATTATAATGACCATGGAAACTTTATCTTATCCAGAAGTAAAAAATTTCATAAACGGAAATTTTGTAGCATCCGATGCCAAACAAATGAATGTGTTTTCTCCTTTAAATGGCGCTTCCATTTCCAAAGTCCCTTTGTCTGGAATGAAAGAAGTTGATCAAGCCGTTCAAGTAGCCAAAGAAGCCTTCAAAGCTTGGTCAAATCAACCTATTAAAGAACGGGTTCAAGTCTTTTTTCGATTTCGATCTTTATTAGAAAAAAACAAAAGTGAAATCGCACAACTCGTTCATTTAGAAAATGGAAAAACCATTGGTGAAGCAGAAGCAGAAGTCGCCAAAGGAATCGAACTTTGCGAATTTACTTGCTCCCTCCCTCAATTATTACATGATGAAATTCTGGAAGTTAGTAAAGGAGTAGAATGTAGAACAAGCCACGCACCACTAGGAGTAGTCGCTTGTATTACTCCATTCAACTTTCCACATATGGTTCCTTTATGGACTTTACCCAATGCACTCTGCCTAGGAAACACTATGGTCATGAAACCTTCAGAACATGTACCTTTAAGTACCATCCGAATTGCGGAATTATTGAAAGAAGCGGGCTTACCTGATGGCGTATTTAATCTAGTGAATGGCGATAAAGAAGTGGTAGAAGCAATTTGCGATCATCCAGATATTGAAGCGGTTTCTTTTGTAGGCTCGACAAGAGTGGCCAAAATTGTTTACCAAAGAGCAACTTCTAACCTTAAACGTTGTGTTGCCCTAGGAGGCGCAAAGAATCATCTAATTGTACTTCCTGATGCGCATGTTCAAATGACGGCTTCAAATGTAGCAGCAAGTATGTCAGGCTGTGCAGGACAACGTTGTATGGCCGCTTCGGCTATGGTAGCTGTAGGCAAAGTTGATCATATCATTGAAGCCTTATGTGAAGAAGCAAGAAAAATAATTCCTGGAAAAAACTTAGGCTCTGTAATTTCTAAAGAAGCCAAAATTCGTATCGAACGATATATCAATGAAGCGGAAGCCGCGGGCGCAAAAGTTTTAGTCGATGGACGAAACGCCATTGTAGAAGGCGCAGAAGATGGCTATTACGTAGGCCCAACAGTGATTGATTTTGTCACGCCAGACATGGCGATTGCAAAAGAAGAAGTGTTTGGACCTGTCATTGCCATCATGCGATCAAATAGTGTAGATGAAGCTTTAGCTATAGAAAATGGATCTAATTATGGTAATGCCGCCGCAGTATTTACTCAAAACGGAGGAATGGCTCGTTATGTAACGGAAAGAGCATCAGCTGGTATGGTTGGAGTCAATATTGGTGTCCCCGTACCTAGAGAACCCTTCTCTTTTGGAGGCTGGAATGAATCTAAATTTGGAGTCAGTGATATCACTGGAAAAAGCTCTATAGAATTTTGGACCAAACTCAAAAAAACAACCACTAAATGGAATCCAGAAGACCGAACCAATTGGATGAGTTAATTAGCATTTAACATCCGCTTTTAATCTGATCTTTTGAATATCACTTTGTTTTTTTTAATAAAATAAAATACTAAATGAGCACTGATCTTAATCAAGATATTTCCAACATTGTTAAAGACAATCTAGATTATACTTTTTTCTCATGGGCTGCACAAGGTGGCTTAAATCCTCCCGTAGTCGAACGAGCAGAAGGAATTTATTTATATACTAAAGATGGAAAACGAATCCTCGATTTTTCTTCTCAATTGATGAATGTAAATATTGGTCACGG
Source organism: Saprospiraceae bacterium (assembly GCA_020629935.1). Taxonomy (GTDB): domain Bacteria; phylum Bacteroidota; class Bacteroidia; order Chitinophagales; family Saprospiraceae; genus JAHDCJ01. Next base: position 4,137 of record JAHDCJ010000004.1, read on the forward strand.
ACGAAAAGAAGTTCGTGATGCCGTATATGCCCAAATGGAAAAATGTAGCTACGCCTCGCCTAGCATGGCGACCGAAGTTCGTGGTGAATTGGGTAGACGAATTGCAGAAATCACACCAGGTAATCTTACTAAAACTTTATTTACTTTAGGCGGTGCGGAAGCCAACGAAAATGCTATTAAAATCGCTCGAATTGTTTCTGGAAGACATAAAATACTAGCGCAATATCGTTCTTATCATGGAGCTACTTATGGAGCCATGTCGGCAAGTGGAGATCCTAGAAAACATGCCATCGATAGTCAACAAATGCCTAATGTGGTGCATTTTGAAAATCCTTATTCTTATCGTTGCCCTTGGTATAGCAATAGCCCAGAAGAATGTGCTGAGCGATGTATCGAACAACTAGAACGCATCATTCATTATGAAAACCCAGATAGTATTGCCGCGCTTATTATAGAAGGCGAATCAGGAACTTCAGGCTGCATCAAATACCCACCAAATTATCTAAAATTGATACGTGAAATTTGCGATAAATACGGCATTCTTTTAATTGGGGATGAAGTAATGTCTGGCTTTGGTCGAACAGGGGAATGGTTCGGGTTTACTTATCATGGAGTCACCCCTGACATTATGGTTATTGCCAAAGGATTAACCTCTGGATATTTGCCTTTGGGCGGTATGGTAGTAACGGATGAAATTGCAAATCATTTTGAAAATAAAACTTTGCCTTTAGGACTTACCTATTCTGCACATGCTACTCTTTGTGCTTCTGCTCTTGCTGTACTAGATATCTTTGAAAAAGAAAATCTTTTGGAAAATGCACGAAAGATGGGTAAATACATGGATCAACAATTAGCCATATTAAAAGAGAAACATCCATGTGTAGGTGATGTAAGAAATACGGGTTTATTAGGCTGTTTAGAAATTGTAAAAAATAAAGATTCTAAAGAACCTATGGCGCCTTGGAATTGTGGCCCTCAAGATTGGAAGGTCATGAAAAAGATCAAACAAAAAATCACGGAATTAGGCATGTTTACTTTCGTAAAATGGAATTGTGTGTTTGTTGCTCCTCCTTTAATTATCAATGAAGCACAAATTGACGAAGGTTTAGCCATTATTTCTGAAGCTCTAAGTATTGCAGATACTCACTGTCATTAATCCCCGAAACTATGCCATCAAATCCATTTAAAGATCCAACTATTTTTTCGAAAAAAGATGCAGCAATCTTAGATCAAATCAAAGATTCTACACTTTACAACGAAGACTTTGCGCCTATTCCTGCGGAAGAAAGAACATGGAATAAATGGAACATTGCAGCCATCTGGATTGGTATGGCAGTTTGTATTCCTACTTATATGTTGGCCGCAAGTTTGATTGATCAAGGAATGAATTGGTGGCAAGCTTTACTCACCATTTTGTTAGGAAATATGATTGTGCTAATTCCCATGATTTTGAATGCACATGTAGGTACAAAATATGGAATTCCATTGCCTGTTTTCCTACGATTAAATTTTGGAATTGATGGCGCAGTATTAGCGGCGCTTCTCCGTGGTTTAGTCGCTTGTGGATGGTTTGGTATACAAACTTGGATTGGCGGAGCAGCCATTTATCAAATGCTTGTTGCGCTATTTCCTAGCGTAGCTTCAGCTCCATACTTAGGTGATTTTATGGGAATTAATTTAGCCCAGTTTGCTTCTTTTATTTTCTTTTGGGCTATTAATATGTATATCATTTTTAAAGGTATTGAATCCATTAAAAAACTAGAAACTTACGCTGCTCCTTTTCTTCTTTTAATTGGAGTTGCTATGTTGATTTGGGCTTGGTGGACAGTAGGTTCGATGGGCGAGATTCTTGCAGCATCATATACATTATCGAGTAATACCGATGTCAATTTTTGGGCGATCTTTTGGCCAAGTCTTACCGCAATGGTTGGATTTTGGGCTACACTCTCCTTAAATATTCCTGATTTTACGCGTTATGCGAAGTCTCAAAAAGATCAAATACTAGGTCAAGCGATTGGCCTTCCTGGAACCATGGCTTTATATTCATTTATAGGTATTGCCGTAACTTCTGCAACGGTACTCATTTTTGGCGAAGCCATTTGGGACCCTGTAGAATTACTTGGCAAATTTGAATCTCCTGTCGTAGTCATTATCTCAATGATTGGTTTAGTGATTGCGACCCTATCTACAAATATAGCGGCCAATGTAGTGGCACCTGCCAACAGTTTTTCTAACATCCTTCCTAAAAAGATCAGTTTTAAAATGGGAGGTTACATTACAGGAATCATAGGTATTTTGATTTTTCCTTGGAAATTAATGGCCGATCCTGAAGGTTATATTTTCACTTGGCTAATTGCTTATTCGGCTCTTCTAGGAGCATTGGCAGGTATCATGATTTGCGATTATTATTTGATTAGAAAAACTAAATTAAATCTAGCAGAATTATTCAATAAGGATGGAATATACAAAGGTTGGAATTGGAATGCTTGGATTGCTTTTGGATTAAGCATCATTCCTGTACTACCTGGTTTTTTAAGTGTGGTAAAACTTATTGGAGAAGGAAGTATTGCTAGTTTCTGGGTAGATCTTTATTCCTATGCTTGGTTTGTCACTTTTATATTAAGCATGATCTTTTATTTCATTTTAGAAAAAATAAACCCTAAGAAATACTAGTATCCTAAATTTTTAATTACTATTTTTTTCATATAAAAAATAAAACGAAATCTCTTATGTCAATCTTAATAAAAAATGGAAAAATCATTACTGCCAGTGCAGAATATGAAGCAGACATTTTCATTGAAGGAGAACAAATATCAGCCATAGGAAAAAATCTTCAAGTAAAAGCAGATCAAGAAATTGACGCCACTGGTAAGATTATTTTCCCTGGAGGAATTGATCCGCATGTGCATTTAGATATGCCTTTTATGGGTACTTTTTCTAGTGATGATTATTCCTCTGGAACCCTAGCGGCTTTACATGGAGGAACAACAATGGTCATTGATTTTGTATTGCAAACTCAAGGTAAATCTTTGCAACATGCCCTAGACGCTTGGCGTGGAAGATCAGATGGAAATTGTTATGGCGATTATGGATTTCATATGGCAGTTACTGATTTTAATGACTCCACAAAAGAGGAAATCATTCACATGATTGAACAAGAAGGTATCACTTCTTTCAAAACGTTTATGGCTTATAAAGGAGCGCTTATGATAGACGACGGACAAATGGTCGGCTTGATGAAAGAGGTTAAAAAACATGGAGGTTTAGTTACGGTTCATGCCACCAATGGAGATATGATTGATACCTTAATAGCCAAACATAAATCAGAAGGAAAGTTATCTCCACTTTATCATTATTTATCGCAACCAGAAGTCACGGAGGCAGAAGCTTCTGGACGTTTTGCAGACATGGCCAACTACACCGGAGCCAATGGATATATTGTACATATGACCTGTGAAGGGGCATTAGAAGCCGTGCGCCGATCTGGCAGTAGAAATCAAAGAGTACATGTAGAAACCTGTATTCAATATTTGATCTTAGACGCTTCACTTTATGAAAAAGATTTTGAAGGAGCCAAATGGGTAATGAGTCCCCCACTAAGAGAAAAGAAAGATCAAGAAGCATTATGGGCGGGATTAAATCAAGGCTTAGTTCAAGTAGTAGGTACAGATCATTGCCCTTTCAAATGGGAACAAAAATTAATGGGGAAAGATGATTTCTCTAAAATACCCAATGGTCATCCTGCTATTGAAAATCGAATTGAACTTTTATATTCTGAAGGAGTAAACAAAGGAAGAATTAGCCCACAAAAATTTGTGGAAGTTACTTCGACTAATGCAGCTAAAATATTTGGTATGTTTCCTAAAAAAGGATCTATTGGTATTGGCGCAGATGCAGATCTTGTCATTTTTGATCCCAATGAAAAACATACCTTATCTGCTAAAACTCATCATATGAATGTCGATTATTCTGGATACGAAGGTTGGGAAGTTACTGGCAAATGTAAAACCACTATACTAAGAGGAAAAATCGCTATAGATCATGGCGAAGTCAAAATAGAAAAGGGTTATGGACAATATGTCAAACGCAATAAAGTCTCCCCTATTATTTAATTAAATCACAACATTTAATCATGGCTAGAAATATAAAATCAGGACTCATTCAGATGAGTCTTCCAATGACAGAAGGAGAAGGAAGCATTCAAGAAATCATGAATGCAATGGTAGAAAAACACATTCCGTATATCGAAGAAGCGGGCAAACAAGGAGTACAAATTCTTTGTCTTCAAGAAATATTTAACACCCCTTATTTTTGTCCTGGACAAGATCGAAAATGGTATGCGAGTGCAGAAGCGGTACCCGGTCCCACTACGCATATGATTGCTGAGTATGCCAAGAAATACAATATGGTCATCATTGTCCCAATCTATGAAAAAGAACAAGCAGGCTTCCTTTATAATACGGCGGCAGTTATCGATGCGGATGGTACGTATCTAGGAAAATATAGAAAAAATCACATCCCACATACTTCTGGTTTTTGGGAGAAATTTTTCTTCAAACCAGGCAACTTAGGATATCCTGTTTTTCAAACTGCCTATGCTAAGGTCGGCGTATATATTTGTTATGATCGTCACTTCCCAGATGGTGCGCGTATTCTTGGATTAAACGGTGCGGAGATTGTATATAATCCTTCTGCCACGGTTTCGGGTTTGTCTCAATATTTATGGCAATTGGAACAGCCTGCACATGCAGCAGCTAATGGATATTTCATGGGTTGCATTAATCGAGTCGGCACCGAAAAACCTTGGAACTTAGGTAAATTTTATGGCACCTCTTATTTTGTAGATCCAAGAGGACAAATTTTTGCCAAAGCTTCGGAAGATAATGATGAGTTGTTAGTCGCAGATTTTGATTTAGATATGATTGAAGAAGTGCGCTCTACTTGGCAATTTTTTAGAGATCGAAGACCAGAAACTTATGGCAAAATAACGGATCTTTAGTTTTTTAAAGAGCATATAAGTAAGTAATCACTTTATCTTTTTTTTTCGAAATAAAATAATCCAACCTACTTAAAACAAGTACAAATGGGGGAATATAAAAAACCAAAAACAGCGGAAGAGTTCGAACAGAATTTCTCTCAAATAAAACCATTGATGGATGCATCTATGGCTTATTATGAAAGCTCAAGATGTTTATTTTGCTACGACGCGCCTTGTGTAACCGCTTGTCCTACAGGAATTGATATTCCTTTGTTTATTCGGCAAATAAATAACAAAAATACCAAAGGCGCCGCAAAGACAATTTATGACTCCAATTACTTTGGAAATGCTTGTGGCAAAGTGTGTCCAACTGAAGTGCTTTGCGAAGGAGCTTGTGTATACAATCACCGAGATGCTAAACCTATTGAAATTGGTCGATTGCAGAGTTACGCCACACAAGATGCGATGCAAAAAGAAATTACTTTGTATCAACCTGCACCTGCCAATGGTAAAAAAGTGGCGATTATTGGCGCAGGTCCCGCAGGCATTGCGTGCGCTTGTGAATTGAGTTTACTAGGTTATGAAGTTCATATATTTGAGGCTAAATCTCAACCTTCTGGATTAACACTTTATGGCGTAGCACCCTATAAAATTACCAATGAAGAAATCCTTCAAGAAGTAGAATATTTACAAAATCAATTCGGTTTTAAAATTTGTTTTAATGAGCGGGTGGATAGTGAAAAATTAGTCGAATTAGAAAAAAATTACCAAGCCATTTTCTTAGGTATTGGATTAGGGAAAACACGTTTCCCATTTCCAATGGAAAAAGAAATGCCTAATGTAATTGGCGCTACAGAAATCATTGAACAACTTAAAGTCAATCATTTAACTACGAACCTTGGTGATCAAGTCATTGTTATTGGTGGAGGAAATACCGCGATGGATGCGGCGTCAGAAGCCGCGAGATTAGGAGCCAAACACGTGACTTTAGCCTACCGAAGATCAAAGGAAGAAATGGGTGCTTATGAATTTGAATATGATCTCGCAAAAGCCGTAGGTGTGCAAGGTGTATTCAACGCACAACCTTTAGAAATAATTGGGACTGACCAAGCGGAAGCGGTTCGTTTTGTACGCACAGAATTAGTTGATGGTAACGTTCGTCCTATAGAAGGTTCTGAATTTACCATTGCCTGTGATGCTGTAATTTTTGCCACGGGGCAATCTAAACAAGTCGATTTTTTGAATAAAATAAAAGACCTTGAGCTTGATGACAAAGGAAAAATCAAAGTCAAGGAAGCTTCCTTCCAAACCACAAACCCGATGTATTTTGCAGGAGGAGATGCGGTTAATGGAGGAGCCGAAGTAGTCAATGCCGCTGCAGATGGAAAGCAAGCCGCTTTAGGAATTCATGATTTTTTAATTGCTTAAAACAAAAAACAAATGCCAGATTTATCGGTTAATTTTGCTGGAATAAAAGCACCTAATCCTTTTTGGTTAGCTTCTGCCCCGCCTACCAATTCAGGCTATCAAATAATGAAAGCTTTTGATGCAGGTTGGGGTGGTGCCGTTTGGAAAACATTGGGTGTTCCTGTGGTCAATGTCTCTAGTAGATACGCTTCCGTCAACTACAAAGGCAATCGAATGATTGGCTTAAATAATATAGAGTTAATTACGGATCGTCCACTCAAAGATAATTTGAGAGAAATGGAAGAAGTCAAAAAATACTTCCCAGATCATGCGGTGATTGCTTCTTTAATGGTTGAATCCAAAGCGCAATGGCATCAGATTGTGAAGGATGTAGAAAATGCAGGAGCCGATGGAATTGAACTCAATTTCGGTTGTCCGCATGGCATGTGTGAACGAGGAATGGGTTCGGCAGTTGGACAAGAACCTAGTGTATTAAAAACGATTGTAGAATGGGTCATGGAAGTGGCGAAAGTCCCTGTTATTGTAAAATTAACACCTAACATTTCTGACATTACTTATCCTGCCCAAGCCGCAAAAGAAGGTGGAGCAGATGCGATTTCTTTAATCAACACCATTCAAAGTTTAGTTGGAGTAGATATTGATAATTTTGTTCCCTACCCTATTGTTGATGGGAAAAGTACCAATGGAGGATATTGTGGTCCTGCGGTAAAACCTATTGCCCTAAACATGACCAAAAATTGTGCACAAATCCCAAATTATGATTTGCCAATTTCAGGAATTGGAGGGATTGAAACATGGAGAGATGCCGTAGAATTTATGCTCTTAGGCGCGAGTACAGTGCAAATCTGTACTGCCGTGATGCACTATGGATTTGGCATAATAAGAGACCTTGTTCCAGGCTTAGAAAGTTATATGATTGATAAGGGATTTAATACCATTGACGAAATGGTCGGTAAGGCTTTACCGAATACTAAAACTTGGGAAAATTTAAATCTAAAATATAAGGTCACTGCAAGTATTGATGAATCTAAATGTATCGGTTGTCAACTCTGTTATACGGCCTGTGAAGATGGGGCACACCAAGCCATTGGATTAAAAGGAGATGAAGAAAATCGGATTCCTTTTATAATTGATGAAAATTGTGTAGGTTGTAATTTATGTTCTTTAGTTTGTCCTGTAGAAGAATGTATCACTATGGTACAAACCGATGATGGCAAATCACATAATACGTGGAAAGAGCGCACAGAAGCCAACGAAATTCCAAATGATTTTAATGATGAACGTGCAGGTGGGAATGGACATTGGATTCCAGAACCCAAAGATGCATTAAAGAAAAAAAGATAATGGATAAATATTTAAAAGCAGCTATAGATCAAGCAAAAAAAGGATTGTCAGAAGGTGGTATTCCCATTGGTTCGGTTTTAGTAAAAGATGGAGAGATCATTGGTGCAGGACATAACCAAAGGGTACAAGAAGGTGATCCAATGGCCCATGCAGAGATCGACTGTTTACGTCAAGCAGGAAGAGTTGGAAATTATAAGGGAACAATTTTGTATTCTACCCTAATGCCTTGTTATCTTTGTGCGGGCGCAGTTGTCCAATTTGGCATAAAGAAAGTCATAGTAGGAGAATCTACTACCTTTCCTGGAGCCGAAGAATTTATGAAATCACATGGCGTAGAAGTCATCAATGTAAATAGTGAAGAATGCATTCATCTCATGGAAAAATTCATTGAAGACAAGCCAGAATTATGGAATGAAGATATAGGAGAATAAACCAATGAAACGGATTTTAATTAAAAATGCTCAACTGGTCAATGAGGGTAAAATTTCTACCACCGACCTATTAATAAAAGATGGCCGAATTGAAAAAATAGATGCCATTATTGATGCCCCATCTGATCTTGAAATCAATGCGGAAGGCTTACATCTCTTACCCGGAGTTATTGATGACCAAGTCCACTTTAGAGAACCGGGATTAACCCATAAATCGGATTTGTATACCGAACCGATGTCGGCGGTGGCAGGTGGTACTACGTCTTATATGGAAATGCCCAATACCAAACCCAACACGCTTACCCAAGAATTATTGCAAGACAAATATGACATTGCCGCCTCAAAGTCTTTAGCCAATTATTCCTTCTTTATGGGTGCCTCAAATGATAACATTGAAGAGGTCTTGAAGACGGATAGCAAAACGGTTTGTGGCGTAAAGATTTTCATGGGATCAAGCACTGGGAATATGTTGGTAGACAATCGAACTACCTTAGAAAATTTATTTTCGCAAGTGCCTATGTTGATTGCTACGCATTGTGAAGATGAAGCTACTATAAGAGCCAATGCTGCTGCTTATAAAGAAAAATATGGGGATCATGTGCCGTGGCATTGTCATCCAGAAATTCGCAATGAAGAAGGTTGTTATTTATCTTCTTCTATGGCGGTAGAATTAGCTAAAAAATACAATACCCGATTACATATTTTACATATTAGTACAGGTAGTGAACCTGATCTTTTCAGGAATGATATTCCTTTAGCAGAAAAACGAATTACTTCGGAAGTTTGCGTTCATCATTTACATTTCTCTAAAGCAGATTATAATCGTTTTGGAAGTCAAATCAAATGTAATCCTGCGGTAAAAGAGAAGGCCCACCAAGACGTACTTTGGGAAGCTTTACTGGATAATCGATTAGATATTATTGCTACCGATCATGCGCCACATACTAAGGAAGAAAAGTCAGGAACCTACTTCAATGCGCCTTCTGGTGTTCCTTTAGTACAGCATAGTTTGAACTTGATGCTAGACTATGCCAATCAAGGAAAAATTAGTTTAGAACGGGTGGTAGAAAAGATGAGTCATGCGCCTTCGATTTGTTTTAACGTAAAGGAACGTGGCTTTGTGCGGGAAGGATACTGGGCAGATTTAGTTTTAGTAGATTTAAACCGTCCTTGGCAAGTAACTAAAGAAAGTTTACATTATAAATGTAATTGGTCTCCCTTTGAAGGACATCAATTTAAATCGCAAGTGATACATACTATTGTAAGTGGTCATTTGGCCTATTCTAATGGAAAGTTTGACCACTCCAAACAAGGAATGCGACTAGATTTTAAAGGGGTATAATTTTATTTTAATCAAAAAAATATCGATGAAACAGCTTCTTGTATTCATGCTTTTTGTAGGCATATTTCAAAATGATCTTATTGCCCAAAAACAAAGTAAGTTAAAGAAAAAAGAAGCGGTGATTTACCAACCTATTGCAGCACTATTTGATGGCATGCGGGAAGGAAACGCAACGAAAGCAAGTGATGCTTTTATTGAAGAAGCCACCTTACAATCCTATTTTAAAAATAAAAAAGGAGAAACTGTCATTCATACCGAATCCATTAGTAATTTCATCAAAGCTATTGGGCAACCACACGATGAAATTTGGGATGAACGCATTTATAAAATCAAGGTACATGACATGGGCAAATTAGCTCAAGTCATTACGGAATATCAATTTTATGTAGGCGATAAATTTAGCCACTGTGGAGTCAATGCCTTTAACCTTGTAAAAATAAATGGGCAATGGAAGATTGCCCAAATTATTGATACTCGTCGAGTAAAAGGCTGTAAATAATTTTTAAAACTCTTCTAATGTACTTGAAAGCATACCAGCAATTATAGCCGTTAAGAAGCAAGCTATTGTACCACCAATTAAGGATTTTATTCCTAGTTCAGTTAATGTACTCCGTTGTCCTGGAGCAATAGAACCAATCCCTCCAATTTGAATTCCAATAGAAGCAAAATTGGCAAAACCACAAAGTGCATAAGTTGCGATCAATACTGATTTGTGTGATAATTGAATAACACCACTATCACGAATTTGTGTTAAATCAAGATAAGCTACTACTTCATTAATTACTGTTTTTTTACCTAGTAGTTGACCAACAACCATTACGTCTTGTGAAGGAACGCCTAGAAGCCAAGCAAAGGGTGCGAAGATCATTCCTAAGATATATTCTAAAGTAAATCCTTCATAACCACCATTGGTAGCAGAAGCGATATTGTCATTAATTCCAATGAGGTCACCAAAGCCAAATAACATAGAATTAACCATGGCTACTAATGCTAGAAATACCAGAAGCATTGCACCAACATTTACTGCTAATTTTACCCCATCTGTGGTTCCTAAGGAGATGGCATCAAGAATATTGTTTCCAAGTTTTTCTTTGGGTACTTCCAAGTCTGTATTTACATCTTCGGGTCGATCTTCTGGATACATCATTTTAGCTGCAACGATTGCTGCTGGAGCAGAAATGATAGAAGCAGTCAAGAAGTGAATAGCAGAATCATCCCCTAACAACATCACAAATAAAGCAAAGACACCACCTGCAATGGTTGCCATTCCTCCTGTCATTAAACACATAATTTCTGACTTTGTCATTTTTTCCAAATAAGGCTTAATAACTAAAGGAGCTTCTGTTTGGCCTATGAAGACATTGGCTGCAGCCGCAATAGACTCTGAGCCAGAAAGGCGCATGGCTTTACTCATAACAAATGCAAAGCCGAAAATAATTTTTTGTAAAATTCCTAAATAATAAAGAATAGCGGAGAAAGCAGCAAAGAAAACAATGGTAGGCAATACTTTAAAGGCGAACATATAGCCCATTTTAAATATCGAAAGTTCACCAACTGCTTTACCTGTTTCACTTAAAGCTAAGGAGGTAGTTGGAGCTAAATCGGTATTAACGTCTTGAATCAACCAGGCATTATCAGGCCAAGCTCCAAACAAGAAGTTCGCTCCTGCTTCAGTAAAACTTAATAATTTAACAAATCCATCAGCGATGGCTTGAAAAACCATCCTTACTTGTGGGACTTTAAGGATTAAGATGGCCAATATCAATTGTAATGCAAGTCCTCCAATGACCAATCGCCAATTAATGGCTTTTTTATTGTTACTAAGTAAATAACAAATTCCGATTAAAACGGCCATTCCTAAGGCACCACGGCCAATATCCATTAATAACTGCATCAAATAGGATTTTAGTGAATTTATTTAGCTATTGAAGATATTTCGTCTTTTTTTTGCTAATAAAGATGAAATAAACAATGTTATGTAAATTAAATAAAAATAAAGCGTTAAATAAAATGAAATGGTTTTTTAAATTTGCCTAATAATTACAAAAATGAAAAAGCCATACATCATAGGAATTAGCGGAGGAAGTGGATCGGGTAAAACCACTTTTATTAAAGCCTTAACATCTGCCTTTAGTAAAGCGGAACTTTGTTTAATTTCGCAAGACAATTATTATCGTCCTCGTGAAGAACAATTTATGGACAGTGAAGGTAAACGAAACTTTGATTTACCTAGTTCTTTGTATCGAGAAGAATTTCATAGAGATATACTAAAATTGCTTAATGGCGAAAAAGTAGATCGCGTAAAATATACCTTTAATAATAAAGAGGCTGAAGAATCCATTATTAGTTTCTCCCCTGCCCCAGTGATTATTTTAGAAGGTTTATTTATTTTTCATTATGAAGAAATTTTCAATCTTACGGATTTAAAACTCTTTATCGAAGTTCGCGATGATCTAAAAGTCATTCGCCGGATCAACCGTGACCAAAAAGAGCGCAATTATCCGATTGATGATGTGATGTATCGATATGAAAATCATGTGGCTCCTGCCTTTCAAAAGTACATCTTACCCTATAAAGATGAAGTTGATCTAATTGTCAATAATAATAGTCGTTTTGATCAGGCGATTGATATCATTAAAGCTTTTATTGCAAAAAAAGTGAATGTTTAACGCTATTCAATAATTGGTAATATCAACAAAATCAATATTCCGATTAATAATTTGTGTGGAAGAACGTTGACGATTGGTTGTTAAATAATTATTACTTGGAAATCTTAATATGTATTTATTGATATCAGATAAGTCATCTTGAGATAAAATTAAACGAGGAAACTTTTGTCCTTTTTTTTGAGTATCAAAAATTTCAATAAAATACCTCAACACCAAAACCTTTATATTATTGGTCCAATCCCAGCTCAGTTCTTCCAAAATGATTAAGCAACTATTATCAATTAAACATTCATTGTGAAAAGAAAAATTATACCAAAAGTCTAATTTCCTTTTCCTGTCAAAGGGCTTCAGTGTGCCTGTTTTTTTTCTAATAAAAGAAACGTAATCAATAAAACTAATCAATTTCGGTGTTCGATAAATATCAAAATCGATATCTTTTATTACTTCATTTATAAATAACTTACGATCCATTTCATTTTTTCCCGTGATAACTATTATTTTCCTTTCTAACCGTTTCCTTAGTTTCTGTATCGTATATTTTTTTTTCATCCCTAAATTTAATCTTTCAAAAGTAATGAAATCTACTCCTGCTATGAGTCGTTTTCACGAAGTTCACCATCTAATATTAAATGATCTTCTCCTAACAAATACAAACACATACATTCTAAATAAAGTGCCCAAATGTCTTCATTAATATCTGAAATAAAAAAGTGGAGAACTTTCAGATTCTGAAAATTCTCCACTTTTTTAATAAAAACTGATTATTCTTTACCTTATTAATTTGCTTGCAAGGTCCTTTGTCCCATAGAAATGAGGTTTGTTCCTGTTGTACTTCCAGTAACTTGCTCAATCACTTTACCATTACTATCTAAATATACGAATGTAGGATAGCCATATACTCCAAATTGTTTAGCTAATTTGGGCCCTTCCCCTCGCTCTGCATCAATTTTAAGATTGATAAAGTTTTGGTTCAGAAAATCAGAAACTGGTTTTTGGGTAAAGACTTCTGAATCCATCAATTTACAAGGCATACACCAAGTCGTATAAAAATCAATAAAAATAGGCTTGTTTAATTCCTTAGCCTTACTCAATGATTTAGCATAAGAATCTTTAACGAAGATTACACCCTTTTTCACAGAACTTGTTCCTTTAGATGGTTTTCCTTTCCGATTACATCCAGTAACCAAAAATAAGCTCAAAATTAAAATACTTACTCCTAACTTTTTCATATTTAAAATTTAAATCTAAGTGGTTGTTATAGTCTTTATAAGGCATATTTAATGCCATAATTTACTTAACGATGAATTGTATTTTTTAATTGTCTATAAAAAATAAAAAAATCGCCTTACACTATGACTAGTATAAAGGCGATTTTTATAATGCTTTAGGAAGCTTATGACTTTTCGTGTTTATGTGATCTAAATCGATATCCAGCAGTAAGCTGAAGATATAAGTTTCGTATTAAATCTTCCGTCAACACGTAAGAATCTTTATAAATGGAAGTTAATCCAGTAGTGATCAATAATTGGTAATTAACGCCTCTTTTCGTTTCATATCGCACCCCTGTGGCCACGCCATAATCCCATTTTGCAATTTCTTCACTTTCATCAAAATCTTCCACTACAGGTAGATCTCCAAATCCTACATTTCCATCGGCTACACCTGAGTTACCTCCTCTTAAAAGATAAGAAATATAAGGTCCAAAGGTTAAACTAAAACGATCACTAAATTGATAAAAGCCTAAAATAGGCATTTCTAAGTACCGATTATCGAATTTCCCTGTCGCTTTACCATTAAATACGGTTTCTACATAAGCAACAACGGTGGTATCAGGCAGTACGATTTCTTGTTCATACGTATATTGCTGATCTACTAAAGGCGTGATAAATTTACCTTTCTTTTGTGTATAATAAAATTCCGCTTGAAAGCCCCATTTCTTTTTGAAATCATATCGAGCAAAAATTCCAAGATTTGGGCCAATGCCTGGTGTTCCTGAAGCTTTTAATGTTTCCGATTTAGGAGCTGGACCAATAGGCGTTCCTAGGGAGATCCCTCCTTTTATTCCATAAGAAAAGAAGTTTTGCGCTGAAGCATTAAGCCCTAATAAAAGGCATAAACATAGGCAAATTAGAGATGAATGGGTGATTCTAAACATAGCTACGTAATTTTTTACTGATTATGATTAGTTTGAGTTTAATTTGTTAATTATAAAGCGTGTGCAAGAATAGAGTTATAATGAGCGATATAATTTACTTAAAACCAATATTTTACAATCAATATTAATCATTAACGTAATTAAAGGTACGGAATTATTTTTCAATCACAAAAGAACCACTATTCATTGAATAGCCTTTTTCATCATTTAAAAGATAAAAATATATGCCTGGTGTTAATTGAGATACATCAATTTTTTCGTTCAAACCATTGATTTGATTGCGTTTTACAATTTTTCCATCCGCAGCCATAATCAAGAATTCATTATTAGGTAATTCTTTCTCTAATTCTATATTCAATTGATCTACAGCAGGATTTGGAAATGTTTTTACACCAATTTCTGGCATAAGTACTTGTGAAATGCCTACTGGAGCATAGTATAATTCCAAATTGTCAATCCATAGCGTATTTCCTAATTGTCCAGCAAAAGAAGCCCCTTCGGCACTAGAAGCAAAAACAATCTGAATACTGTCTACATCATTGGCATTATGATAATCTAAAGTCAATTCAAATGGCGTCCAAGTACCCACCGTTTCATTACTTGTAAACTGTGCATGAGCTACGGTATCTCCTCGTGGTTCACCGCTAATAATGGCTTCATTAAAAAGGGTGATATACATATCAAAAGAATCTTGCATTATCGAATTCGACTTATAATAACCACGTAATGAAGTAGGTTTGCCTGTAAAAGGTCGGCCAAATTTTACAGATTCAGAAGGACTTGTAATATTCAAATCAAATTCTCCTGTAAATAAAGTAGCAGACGACAGCGTACCAAATACCTCGATAGTTGTCAACTGAGCAGAAAAAGACCCAGAAAAAGCATCGGATGATTTTTCAACTGGATTTGTTGATGGAGGGAATATTGCGATATCGACAATATCATTACTTGTTGCCCATTCGCCACCTGTTGGGTTTTCAAATCGCCCAGAAGAAGAAGATTCCCAATCTTCTAAATCTAAATTAGGTAAAGTGGTTTGAGCGTAAGAAAAAGTAGCCCATAATAAGCAGGCGGTAAGGATAGGTAAAAACGTTCTCATAATAATAAATTATTAGTTAATTAAGGTTGATTTTAGATTAGTTCATTTACGATTTAATACGTAACAAAAACGAACGCAAAACTATGAAATAATAATTTAAACTAAAGAGACTTTTTATATAAAACTGCTAAAATATATCATAAAACACTAATATTCAAT